>PCWQ01000018.1 GCA_002787405.1 Candidatus Komeilibacteria bacterium CG11_big_fil_rev_8_21_14_0_20_36_20 | reverse complement strand
TTTTAACAAAAAAATTACTGTCCTTAGCTTTGGCTAAGAAAAAAACTCACCCGACCTACAGGGAGTGGGTTTGAGATTTTTTAAGTAATTTTTTTGTGATGCCTCTGGCAAAAAATTTTTTACTGCTCGAATTTTGTTTTTAATGGGGTTTTAATGATATTTTTTATTTCGTCTTCCCCCCCCCAACGACAAATTCTTTAATTCAATCCTATACAAATGAAAAACACCGTCCGAAGACGATGTTTTTCAATGTACTTAAATTATAGCAAGCGACAATTCAAGTATGCTATCATCTTAGCAAAGAGTAAAATAAAGTCAACCACCTGTTCAAATAATACAACAAAAACCAAACTCCGTCAATAATTGGCTAGGCGACTTCAAACAGTCAACGCAAAACAAGATTTCAGTTAAAATAGAAAAATGAAAAAATATACAAGATTAAGTTTTGGTGACAGAGAAGAAATTAGTAAGGGTATCTGGGCAGAAGAAACCTTTACTCAAATAGCAAAAAGAATAGATCGCCCGTCAAGTGCAATATCTAGAGAAGTATGGAGTAATGTAAAAAAGAAAAAGAGATCATATAGTGCAGAAAAAGCCCAGGAACGAGCAAATAAAATTAAAAAGATGGGGCGAAGACCTAAAAAATTAGATGAAGACCAAAGAATAAAATGTTATGTTTACGAAAAATTAAAAATGGAATGGTCGCCAGATGAGATTGCCAAAAGAATTAAGTTAGATTATCCTCAAGATAACACTATGCGAATATCACACGAAACAATTTATCAACACATATATTGTTTACCAAGAGGAGAATTAAGAAAAGAACTATCTAAAGCATTAAGACAAGAAAGAAAAATGAGGCAACCGAGAAAATATGCTCATTACAGAAAACAAAGAATTCAAGACTTAATTAGCATTTCAGAAAGACCGGAGGAGGTTAAAGATAGAATAATTCCAGGACATTGGGAAGGTGATTTAATTGTCGGGAAAAATCACAAAAGCGCCATTGGAACATTGGTTGAAAGAACAACAAGGCTTACCTTAATTGTTCCGTTGAAAGAGAAAGGTGCCTTAAGTGTCAGCAAGGCTTTTGCAAAAGAATTTAAAAAAATACCTAGGCAATTTAAGAAAACCTTAACTTATGATCGTGGAACAGAAATGAGCCAACATAAACTTTTTACAAAAGAATCGAAAATACAGGTTTACTTTGCCGACCCATATAGTCCTTGGCAAAGGGGCACAAACGAAAATACTAACGGTTTGATTAGACAGTATTTTCCTAAAGGAACTAACTTCAGTGATGTTTCCTTATCAAAAATTAAAGAGGTTGAAAAGAGATTAAATTCAAGACCAAGAAAAGTATTAAAATAC
>PCWQ01000004.1:26592-32276 GCA_002787405.1 Candidatus Komeilibacteria bacterium CG11_big_fil_rev_8_21_14_0_20_36_20 | reverse complement strand
CTCCAGCTATATATGCTAGGAAGCAAAGATTATTAACTAATTATGTGCCAATTAGAGTATAGACAGATTGTCTAAAGAAATGGGTACCCACCATCCCTATTTTGAAGTTAAAGGACAGTTATAATTTAATAAATAATGATAGCATATTTTTATAATTTTGTCAACCCCATTAGAAATTACACCTCTAAATAGTGTTTTTTATAATAATTTCTTAAGAAGGATTTTTTTGCTATAATATAATCATTAAATATTAAATTATAAAGCATGTTGACTAGCATTATTTTAGCCACAATTTTAGTTAGTTTAATATCTCTAACTGGGATATTAGTTATTTTTAAGAAAAACAATAAACAAAATTTTCTCAAAGTTTTGATTAGCTTAGCGGCGGGTGCTTTATTGACAGTGGCCTTTTTAGATTTACTGCCGGAAGCAATTGAAGACGAGATGTTTGATCTGCATGTTATTTTTGCCACGGTGCTGATTAGTATTGTTTTTTTCTTTTTATTGGAAAGAGTTTTTCATTGGCATCATTGTCATTGCGCTGAACACGGTAAGCCCTGCGCGGAAAATAAAAAAAATTTAGCCATGATTAATTTGATCGGCGATGGTATTCATAATTTTGTCGATGGTGCTTTGATTGCCTCGGCTTTTATTTTGGACTTTCACGCCGGATTGGTAGTCACCTTGGCCGTGATCTTGCATGAGATTCCCCAAGAGATTTCTGATTTTGGAGTTTTGCTTTATGCTGGTTTAAGTAAAACCAAAGCCATCTTATATAATTTAGGTACGGCTTTAGTGGCAGTAGTTGGAGCAGTTATGTTTTATAATTTTGGTACCAATTTTGCCAATATTATTCCTTTGATGATCGCTTTTGCGGCTGGAAATTTTATTTATTTGGCGACGGCCGACTTGATTCCTGAATTACACCATGAGGATAATCCCAAGCGGATATTCTATCATTCGCTTTGGCTTCTGGCTGGTGTGGCTATTATGTATATCGCCGGACAGATTCTGCCCCATGGGCACTAAATGGAGGTTTGGTTTTAAGGAGGAGCTCTATCGTTTTAATTTCATCTTTTTGTTATAATAAAGACAGTCAAAAGAATGAAAAATAATTATTTTAAATTATTTTCTTCAATTTTTATCTGTCTGTTAGCAGGCCTGATCGGTTCTTTATTTACTCGGCCGGCTATTGACACCTGGTATGCCGGTCTTGATAAGCCGTTTTTTAATCCGCCCAATTGGATTTTTGCGCCGACCTGGACAATTCTTTATATTTTAATAGGCATTGCTTTCTACTTGATCTGGCAATCAGGCCAGAAGAGGGAACAGATTAAATTAGCCCTTATTGTTTTTATTGTCCATTTATTTTTAAACGCCGGCTGGTCTATTATCTTTTTTGGCTGGCAGAATTCCCAAATAGCTTTTATTGACATTGTGATACTCTGGATGATGATTGCCTGGCTGCTGGATTTATTTTATAAAATTAGAAAATCAGCTATGTATCTTTTGATTCCGTATTTTTTGTGGGTTAGTTTTGCCCTACTTTTAAATTTGAGTATTTGGCAGCTCAATTATTTTTAATATAATTTAAACAAGATTATCCCGCCTTTGGCGGGACCCCGCTTTGCGGTGGTTAATTTTAAAATTATGGAAGAAGAACAAAAAAAATCATGTGCAGACAAACAAACTTGCTATTGTGGAGCTCTTGCCGCCATTTTGATCATTGTTTTTATCTGGACTGCGCCATCATGGGCTAATATTGTGAATACTGTTTTAGCCGCTTTAATTGTCTTAGGATCTCTTTTCGGTTGCTGTTGCCACAAAAAGAAAAAGTGTTAGATTTCTTATAGATCATCAAACCCCAATCCTTTATAGCGCAGGGGTTTTTTGATTAGAAAATTTTTACTTTGACGCTTGAAGGTCATTTGATATAATAAAGACAGATAATTACTAATAACAAATAAATGACTCAACAAAATCAAATTTATAAATGCGAAGTTTGTGGTAATGTAGTGGAGGTTTTACATGCTAGCTCTGGTCAACTGACCTGTTGTGGTCAGGCCATGATTTTGATTAAGGAAAAAGCTAAAGAAGAAGGTCGAGAAAAACATCTACCTTTTGCCAAAAAATTGTCAGCCCAAGTCTGCCATGGAGGAGACGGGCTGCAGGTGCAAATTGGTGAAACTATTCACCCGATGGAACCGGAACATTATATTGAATGGATTGAGATTATCACAGCCGATGGTAAGAGAGGCAAGAAGTTTTTGAAACCCGGTGAAAAGCCGGAAGTTGAATTTCATACCCGTTCTCATATTAAAGAGTTAAGGACTTACTGTAATATTCACGGATTGTGGAAGATAACTTTATAGTTTATTAGTAGAGAATGTTTAATGAATAAACTTTATTTATTAAATAAAAAATAAATCTTGTTAGTTTTATGCTTGTGTGATAAGGTAATTTTAATTAAGAATTAACTCATAAAATTATGGAAAATAATAAAAAACCCAACAAACGTATTGGCTGGTTTGTTGCTTTAGTAATTATTGTAGCCGCTATTTTTTGGTGGCAGTTTAAAACCTCTGAAATTATCTATAATTCCAGCACGGAATTAGAGATTTTTAATGTTCCTGTCGGCCAGACAGTCGTCTTTAAAGATGGGCCAACAATTACTGTTAAAGGAGATACAGTGATAGATGGAGAACTTAAATGCGACGACGGTCCATTGTTATTAACAGTTGAAGGTAAATTAACAGTTAATGGTAAACTCACTTGTGCCCTTGATGATGGCGTTTCAGAGGATAACCTTGGAAATGGTATTAATATCGTGGCCAAAGGGGAAGTGGAATTTAATTCTAGCGCGGTGGTTCAAACTAATGGTCATCTGCAGCTGGTAGATGATGAAAATAAATTAGCCAGCACTCAGGAGGCAATTGATCAGTTATACAATGATGCCGGCGAAGACAGTGGTGAAGGTTTGCGCATAGGGCCAATGATACCCATTGATCTAGCGCCAGGACAAGTGGCGTTTAGCAACAACAAACAAGCCCAAGTTCTTTATCCTAATATTTATGTTAATCAAAACAATTTAGCAGAAAAGTTTAAAAATGTAATTATCCCTTCGGTTCAAGCCGAAGAAGCAGCTAAAGATATTGCTGGTAATGATGTGGCTGATACAGTAAAGATAGGCGGTTTATGGGTGGTAGGAAGGCCGGTCAATAATCCCCCTGGAGTGATTGATATGCCTACTCCACCAGAAGGAATTAAAAAAATTATTATTGCTTATAATTTTGGTGGCCGAAATATGAATATAGCTGACTTGATTCTTTTTGGTCCTGACGGACGCCCCGGCGCAGAAGATAAGAATGCTTGTGATGTTAAAGGTGATGATGGGCAAAACGCTTTTCGTTTAAATATTCAAGCGCCGAGCGTGACAATTAATAATTTTAGTCTGCATTTAGGGAGCGGTGGATTTGGTGGTAATGCGGAAACAGATAAAGATTGTGATCCTGGCCAAGCCATGGGTGGTCAGGGAGCCGAGGCCGGTAATTTTAAAATAACCGGTAGCAATAGATTTCAAATTGTTGGTGCTTTTGATATTTTCCCAGGAGCCGGCGGAGCCGGCGGGAAGGCCATTGCTCATGGTAAAGATGGTAAGAATCCTGGAGAAAAAGGCGGTAATGCTATTGCTCAGGGAGGTCAGGGCGCGGCTAATAAGAAAGGAGCTAAAGTAACCGGTGAGGTCAGCGGACTTGATAATGTGACTATTGCTAAAATTGTTGCTGGTCGCGGTGGCGATGCTCTGGCTGAGGCCGGTCGCGGTGGCGATGGTAAAGGATGTAAGAGTAATGGCGGAGAAGGAGGCAAGGCCAGTGCTAATGCTGGTAACGGCGGAGCCGCTACCTCACGGACTGCTGAATCAACTGGCGGTAACGGTGGTGATGCTGAAGCTATTGCCGGTCGTGGCGGTGACGGTGGAGACTGTGATCCAAAAGATGATGGAGGCAAAGGCGGTAACGGCGGTGAGGCGGCAGCTACAGCTGGAACCGGCGGGACTGGTAAGACCACTCGCGGTAATGACGGGATTGTTAAAAATGAAATTGGTGGAGACGGCGGTGACGGTGGAGACGGTTGTTTGCCCGGTAAAGGAGGCAAAGAAGGCAATGCTGTTACTCTTGGCAAGGATGGTGCCGATGGAAAGAATTTATGTATTTTAGTGCAAGATGAGCCCTTAGTTGATCCTGAAGATCCCGGTGATGATGGTGAAGAATTAGTTTTGAATCCTAGCAGCTTAGTCAAAAAACATGTGATTGGAGTCAGTTCTTGTCCAGATCCATTTGACGGATTCTCTATTAGCGGACCAGCCGGAGGAACTTGGAATGTTGAAGGCATACCACAATGGCTGAATATCGCTCCAAGTGGATCATTTGGTCCGGTGCCGGTTAGCTTTAATTGTAATATTACAGATTTTACTACTCATCAGGAAGCCGCTACTTTATATTTTAGCAGCGGTGAGCAGACAGCCAGCTTACTAGTACAGATTAATGTTTCGGCTGAGTAAAATATAATATCAAAACCTCTGCACTTTTATAGTTTAGGGGTTTTTGATTTTAAAAAAATAAATACAAAGCGCTTGTTGCAAAACAAGCGCTTAAGTCATTATCCATTATTATATTCGTGAATTTCTTTTTCAAGAGCGCTGATAGCGGAAGTGGCCTCCACATATGTGATAGTAGTTGATTCAATTTCAGTTTGATAGATGTCTTTAAGAAGTCCAAAAACCCTATCCATTTGCTCTTTGCCTGTTTTACCGCCGCCACTATAATCAGTGCAGCCACCAATTATTATGGTTTCCATGGCCGTAGCCAACTCATAGAATATGCGATGTTGATTTTGATTATCTTTTGATGCATCGGTAGCAATAATCCTTAAACGAAGATTTGTGTCATCGTAATCTAAGGTGATAAAATAGGTTAGGAGCTTTATTATTTCTTCTAAGGCATTATCAATGTTAGTGATTTGAGGTTGTCCGACAAAGAAAATTTGATCCAAACTTCTCGCATTAGGATCGAATTTTTTTTCAAGACGAGGTAAGCCAAAAGGGTGTTTTTTAAGCTCCACCTTTCCAGTATAATTGTCAGTGTCTGTTTTTGTTGCTTTAAGTAGCAATGTATAAAATATACGTTCTCGTTCCCATGTTTCCATTGGGACTCCTCTTTAATAAAATAGATTATGTTTAGTTGTATTGTACAAAGTAATTAATAATGTCATATAATCATAATTTTGTCAACTCTATTGCTTCATAGTTGAGGGGTTTTTTGATATAATAAGACTAGCTTATTAAACATAAATTATGAAGAAAATTATTTTATTGTCATGAAAGCTTTTTTACTTGCTGCAGGAGAGGGCACTCGGCTTAAACCATATACAGATACTGTTCCAAAATGTCTGATGCCAATCAATGGTAAACCTTTACTTGAAATATGGATTAATCTGTTGGAGAGCCATGGTATAACTGATGTTTTGGTAAATACTCATCATCAGGCAGAAAAAGTAGAATCCTTTGTTAAACATATAAAATCGCAGGCAAAGGTAACTATTACTACTGTCTATGAACCACGGTTACTTGGTAGCGCTGGCACGGTTGCAGCCCAGCGGGATTTTATCATTGATAATGATGATTT
>PCWQ01000004.1:0-26570 GCA_002787405.1 Candidatus Komeilibacteria bacterium CG11_big_fil_rev_8_21_14_0_20_36_20 | reverse complement strand
GGGGGGGGGGGGGGGGGGTTACTATGGGATTATTTAGAGCATCGGATCCTCGATCTTGTGGTATCGCTATTCTAGACACCAAAGGGAAGATAAAGGATTTTATAGAAAAACCGCCATTGCCCATGGGAAATTTGGCTAACGGGGGTATTTATATTGCTTCGCCAGCACTTTTTGATTATTTATTAAAGCATCAAAATAATCAACCCAATTCAATCTTTGATTTTGGTTATCACATCTTGCCTTCGCTTCTCGGCAAGATGTATGGCTATGAGATTAAGGAATATCTTAGAGATATCGGCACGGTCGATTCATACCAAATTGCTTTGAAGGAATGGTCGTTAGTAAAATAAAATTATTAAACATAAAACCTCTCCCTTTTAAGACAAAAGCATGAAAAGAAATTATGAAGATTATAATCTAGAAAAAAGTAATCTTCCAGAGGACAAAAAAGAAACTCCAAATAATCAGCGGCGGCGATTGATTATTATAGCGGCGGGAGTGATTTTATTAGTGATCGGTTTTATTGTTTTTAATGAAAAAAGAATTCAAGCCGGAGGCAAAACCGACGATAGTTTTTTTCCGCTAATACCAATTTGGATCGCCATATCTATTCCTTTATTAGTGCAAAAGAAGAAAAATCGGGAGAATAGGAAAAAAGAACTAACGGCTTTACAGAAAGCTGCTGCTAAAAATTTTTTAATAGTTTTATTATTATTGGGTTTGGCCTTTGGGGTATTGATGGCTTTTCTGGTGTTTATTTTAGCGCCTAATAATTAATATTTTTTTAAAAATCAAAAAGCTATTTTTACTAGACTGCTTTTTATTTTAGGTAGGAGTTTTTTTATTTATCTAAAAATGATATAATTATTATACGTAATAAAATTATTATGCCTAGAAGAAGATTAATAGAAATGAGAAGATTGCGCCAGACTCGTTTAATTGATTCGATGAATTCCTGGGTTGGCTCTTGGGGTTTTTTAGTTATTCATGTTGTTTGGTTTATTATTTGGCTAGCTTGGCAATGGGATATTAACATGCTGACAATGATTGTTTCTTTGGAAGCAATCATTTTAATGATTCTTTTATTGATGGCCCAGAACCGTTTAAGCATAAGAGATGATCTTAGAGATGAAGCCGATTTACAAGCTGACCTACAGTCAGTCGGATTGTCTGAAAAAGTTCTTAGAGAAGTAAAAGAGATTAAGCGGGAAATTAGCAAGCTGCAGAAGTAAATAATAGGCAGGCGTTTCAAAAAAAGAGTAGGTATTGTTTTAATAGCATGAATATTCAGGGGTTAATTAAATATATAATAATCAACTAAAAACAAAACTATGGAATTATCAATCCTACTTGGTAAAGTCATGGGCTTTTATTTCGTAGTCATGGGCTTAGCCTTGTTGTTTAAAACTAAAGTATTACAGAAATCAATGGAAGATTACATTAACGACGCAGTGACTGCGTTAAGTGACGGCGTTTTTATTTTCATCCTTGGCTTATTAATTGTCCTCAATCATAATGTTTGGGACAATAGTTGGCGAGTGGTTGTCACTCTTGTTGGTTGGTTTGCTTTAATCAAAGGCCTTATTCGTCTTTGGATGCCAAAATCTACCATGAATGCCATTGTTAAAACAATGAACAACAAGAACATCTATGTTATTGGCGGGTTAGTTGCAATTTTGGTTGGCGTGTTCTTATTATTTCAAGTTTACTAGTATTGAGAGAAATTATAAAATCGCCTCAATGAAAGGGGCGGTTTTGTTTTTAAATAAAAAGCGTGGTATGATATAAAATATAAATATTAATTTCAAATTATGAAAATTACTAGTCCCGCTTTTGGGAATAATCAGTCCATTCCTCGTCAATATACCTGCGACGGAGAAAATATTAATCCTCCTTTAGAGTTTTTAGAAGTGCCAGTTGGTACTAAGAGTTTGGTCTTAATAATGGAAGACCCTGATGTTCCTAAATATATTCGAGAGGACGGCAGGTGGGATCATTGGCTGATTTGGAATATTCCGCCAGAAACAAAAAATATTACTGAAAATTCAACACCACCAGGCCTAGTCGGACTCAACACCAGCGGACGAACAGATTATGTCAGCCCTTGTCCCCCGGACAGAGAGCATCGCTACTTTTTTAAACTTTATGCTTTAAAAACAACCTTAGATTTGCCAGCCGGATCCACCAAAGCTGATTTGTTAGCAGTTATGCAAGCACATATTATAGATCAGGCCGAGTTGATAGGGCTTTACCAGAGAATTTGATTAATTTTAAAAACACTCTAGCTAGAGTGTTTTTTTATTATATTGATTACTTCTTGATCTTCAACTTGGGCAAACAAATCATAGAAATTTCCGACGGCCATAAAAAGAGGAGGCGCTTTGAGGTAGATTAATTCATCAACTATTTCTTCTATTTTAGGGATACTGTCTTGAGCCAGAACCGGTACGGCCACAATAATTTTTCGCGGTCGTTTATTTTTTATAGAGGCAATAGCAGCTTGCATGGTAGAGCCGGTCGCAATACCGTCATCAACAATAATTACAATTTTGTTTTCCAGATCAAGTGGTTTTTTGTTTCCTCGATAGATTTTTAATCGACGCCGAGCTTCTTGTTGCTCTTTAACAGTCTCTTGATCTATATAATCTAGAGAGATGTTATAAGCTTGAATAATATGTTCATTAAAAATACCCTGACCTTTTTCAGTAATCGCTCCAATAGCAAGTTCAGGATTATCCGGTGCTCCGATTTTTCGAGGCACCACAATATCCAGCGGTGTTTTTAAAACTTGGGATATTTCATGTCCAATAATAACTCCACCGCGGGGCAACCCAACAATAATCACCTTAGGATTATTTTTATATTCAATAAGCTTTTCAGCTAATTTTTGTCCAGCATCTTGCCGGTCATAGAAAAGCATATATTTAGATTAATTATAATCTATTGATTTAAGGCAGCTAAGAATAAATCTTCATTTGGCTTATGAGGCAAGTGGCTGATGTTATTAATATAATTTATTTTAATATAACCGTTTTTATCAATTACCAATTTCGTGACTGAAGATTGGTAAATTTCCAGGGACAAAAAACCAATAACATCAGTATTCAGTATACTTGTTAGTATAGCCCTAATTAAATTACCATGGCAGAAGAGACCGACACTTTTACCTTTGTTATGTTTATAAATATCAGCGATTAGTCGTCGTACTTTTGTGTTTAACCTTCTTAAACGAGTATTCATTAGGTGGTATTTTTTGATACTCTGAACACGGGTTTGTTGCGACATATTAAAATATTTAATTTTATACCATTCTTCCCAGTCAATTTCATTTAATCTTTTGTCAACAAAAATTTTTTTACGTTTCTGTTTAGCAAACACTTCGGCAGTTTGATGAGACCGTAAAAATTCACTGGTATAAATTTTCTCCAGATGGATTTGTCTTAATTTTTTATTAAGAAAATCTCTCTGTTGTCTGCCCAAATTAGATAGGGGCATATTTTTATCACCAACTTCTTCTTTAGTAAAATAATCAGGATGGCAGTGCCGGATTAAATAGATTTTAGTGTAAGGGCCTTGTATTGCAGGCAGAGTTTTGCCATAAGGTGTTAGTAGTTGTTTCCTCATAGTTTTCATGTAGTTGATTTTTAATTTTCGTATTTCTATTTTAATTGTATTTTGATTAAAAAGCAATAAAAAAGCGCGGTCGAGTTGAGCTCGACCGCGCGCTTAGACACAAAACACGAATCAACGATTACGCGGATTAAGATTGCTCATCCGGGATAATCTTTCAGTTGATTTGATGGCACGATCTAAGTCATCGGGGGCGTTCTGTTTGGTTTGTGTGACACTCCCATTTTTTACTTCAGGTTGTTTTGAAGTTTGTTTAGTAGACATGACTCCTCCTTGCTAGACGTTTAAAAGAACTTTTTAAAATCAAAAAAGTCGCCTTTTAGCGACTGTTATTTGTGATATTTTATTTACAAAATTTATCTAAAAACAAACTACAGCCGCCTCTTTGACAACAAAAAAATAATTGACAAAATAATGCCAAGGTTTGCTGTTTGTTTGTCTGAATAATTTTTCATATTCACAGTTTATCAAATCTTGGTTGATTCCGCAAGTTGTGGATAAGTATAATGGAATGATATAATTGAATTATAAATAATTATTAATTATAATTTATGTTAAAGTCAAAGAAAGGATTAATTTTATTAGGGTTGATTATTATTTTGCTGGCAGTGGGCTCTATAATTTGGAAACAAGATCAAAAAATTGGTGAACAGACTGACGAACAGAGTTGTTTACTTATGACTGGCTATACTTGGTGCCAGTCCAGCCAAAAATGTCTGCGTATTTGGGAAGAGCGTTGCGACTCAGAAATCACCAAAGTTTTTGAGGAATTAGAGCAAGCTACTCAAATAAATTTTTATGAAGCCGCAGCTGTAGAGTTTGACTGGAGATTATCGACAGCAGATTCAAGAGAAAAAGTTACTATTGACGGGCAAAGTATCTTGGCTGATGATTTGTCAAACGAAGATCAGGGTCAAGTGGGCTTATTTTTCAAGAATAAAGGATTTGAGATAGATATGTATAATGTATCGGCCGGTACGGTAGCTGGAGCAACGGGCTATAAAAAAGGTCGCTTTGTTTGTCTGGTGATTAATTCCAGTGGTTTTGGGGCTTTTGGCGAGGAGATAGCAACTGATAAAAATTTTACAGAAATTAAGTGTGGCTATGTAGATGTTTCATTGGATTTTCAATTGTCTACTACAGAGGCCATTAAAAAACTTTTGGCTGAAAAGTATAGCACTAAAATTTTAGCTATAGAATTAGAAATCGCTCAGGAGACAGCTACTCATGCTCGAGGGATGGTTAGTTTTTTGGATGAAAATTTACCTGGACCACCAGAGGGGGGCATATTTTTGGCTGCTAAAGTAGCTGGCCAATGGCAATTAGTTTTTGACGGCAATGGCGGCATTTCCTGTACTCAGATGCAGCCCTATAATTTTCCAGAAGAGATGATTAGTGATTGTTATAAGAATCTATAGACAGATAAATCAAAATATGTTAAGTTGCTGATGAATTAGATCTTTACAATAAATTTATAACGATTAGGAGATGCGTGGCCATGAAGAAATTAGCTAGCATTATGCAGGCAATCTTGAGCTACGTGGCGTTGTTTCTCGGTTGGCTCTTGGCACATTATATTTTTCGATTTAGAAACAAAATAGAAATAATCGGTCGGGAAAATTTACTGCATACCACAGGGATATTGTATTTAGCCAGTCACGAGACCTTGGTTGATTCTTTTTTGATTGGGATTGCTGTTTTAACTTGGAGAGAAATATTATTTTTTCCGCGTCGAATTCCTTGGAATGCTCCTGATGGGAATAATTTTTTTAAGCATCCTATTGGCCGGCATATTTTTGCTCTTCTTAAGAATATTCCGGTTACTCGGCAGACCAGAAATAGGGGTGTGATGCAGAAGCAAATTGAAAGATTTCGTCAGGCAGTCACTAAGAGCAATTTACTTCTTTTCTTTGAAGGGACTAGGACAAGAAACGGTAAGATAGGAGAGTGTAAAACAGGGGTGGTTAAGACAATTTTGTCGGCTCAACCAAAGTATATTGTTCCTATTTTACTTAGCAATGTCCAGCCACTCATGCCGATAGATGTTGGCTTTAATTTTCTTAGAATTAAGCGAGGAGTTAGAGGTAAAATAGTGATCGGTCAACCGGTTGATTTTAGTGATTTATATACTCATTCACATAATGGTATCACTAGAAAATTAGTCGGTAACCGGGTAAGAGAGGCGGTGGTCTCACTACAAACAAGACTATAAATGTAATCCCTCATCTTTTAGTGAGGGATTATTTTTTTAAATTCTTTTGTAATAATTTTCGGCGCCGCTTGTTGTTTTAAAATGAAGGGCTTGTTTAAGATCTATTGTTTCAAGGCCATGTGATTTGAGTTGATAAGCCAGCGTATTGCGTAAGATTTGCGGATTAACTTGTAGTGGGGGAGTTAATTGCCGCCCATATTTTTCTAAAATTCTTTCTACTGATCGAATAGATAATTGCTTATCTTCAGATTTATTGGCTCTATCTAAATTAATAAAAATCCACTGGCTATTATCCTTGCGAGCCTCTAAATATTTATTTAAATAAAACCAAGTCATTGATTTAATATTTAGATGAGTATGATTATCTAAAATTATTTCATTTTTAATATTATCTAAATGCTTTTTTTCTAATTTTATAATCTGTCCAACTTTGAGTCCGGTAGCATAGAGTAATTCTAATAAAGCTTTGTTTCGCAATCCGATCATTTTTTTATCTTTTAAAGGTGCCGCTAGAAATCTTTGTAGTTGTTGATCAGTAAGGATCTTAGCGGTAGATAATTGGGAGGATAATAGATCAAATTGAAAATGATGATTAATAAAATTTAAATAGTTGTTTAGAATAATCAGACGCAAATTAATAGTCGAAATCTTAGTATAATTTTTTATTAAATAGTCGTGATAGCTTTTTAAATTTTGGTTGGTTATTTTTTTTTGACTAAGCCAATTGAAAAATTGGCCAAGATGCCAGATATAATTTTGAATAGTTGATGGCTTGAGATTTAAAGATTTTAAATATTGCTGATATTTAGTTATTAATAAATGAGACTTCATAGCTTAATTTTAGCAATTTATAGTTTTTTTGTAAAAATAATGGGTTGACTTCTTTCTTTAAAAGTGTTAGTTTAGAGATACATTTATTAACTAATTGTTCTAATTCTTGGTTAAATCTGACCATTCTAACTAGAGATTTAGCTCGGATTTAGGCAGAAAAAATTTATGTTAGACAAGAAAAAAAAGCAAAAAATCATTGAGAAATTTAAGACTCATAAAAATGACACTGGCTCTTCCGAAGTACAAATTGCCATTTTAACGGAAGAGATTAAAGAATTAACCAAACATTTAAAGGAGAATAAAAAGGATTTCTCCTCTCGCCGTGGCCTATTAGCTAAAGTTTCTCTTCGTCATCGTTTATTGCGTTATTTAGAGAGGGAAGATGAAAAAAGATTTAGTAAATTAGTCAAAGTTTTAAAACTAAAGATAAAGAAAAAAGAATTAACTAATATTAAGGAAGAAGTTTTGGAAGAAATTCCTGAAGAAGAAGTGAAATCATAATATTAATAAAACCCTATGCCCTTGGCATATGGTTTTATTAAAAATAAATAATTAAATAAGACACTCGGCAGTTGGTAAGCAGGCATTAGATTATTAATATGAGAGATATGGATTAACAGTCTAAAGTTTGCTCTATCAACTCCAGCTAAGTGTTGAGAAAGGAGCTGATATATGTCAGTCAAAAAATTTAATACGGAAATTGCCGGCACAAAATTAACAGTAGAAGTCGGTAAATTAGCTAAACAGGCTCATGGAGCCTGCACTGTTAGTTACGGCGAGACAGTAGTTTTGGCTACGGCCGTTACTTCTCCAGAACCTCGCGAGGGCATAGATTATTTTCCGCTAATGGTGGATTATGAGGAAAGATTATATGCTGCCGGAAAAATTAAAGGTTCTCGTTTTATTAAGAGAGAGGGGCGAGCTACTGATGAGGCAGTTTTGACCGCCCGTTTAATTGACCGCTCAATTAGACCTTTATTTAAAGAAGTTGAACGCAATGATGTCCAGGTGGTTGTTACTGTTTTATCTTATGATGGCATTAATGATCCTGATGTCCCCGCTATGATTGCCGCTTCTATTGCCTTAGGCATCTCTCCTATTGCTTGGAATGGTCCCATCGCTGGTGTACGAATCGGTCGAATTAATAACGAATGGGTAGTTAATCCTAGCGTCGAAGCTAAACAAAAAAGTGATTTAGATTTATTTTTAGCAGGTTCAGCAGATAATATTGTCATGATTGAAGCCGGTGCTAAGGAAATCAGCGAAAATGATATGTTTACCGCTTTTGAATTTGGTAATAAGCATATTAAAAAATTGTTGCCTTTTATTGAAGATATTATTAAAAAAGTTGGCTTGCCAAAAATTCAGCTAGAGATAGATGAAGGTAAAAATAAACTACGCCAAGAAGTTAAAATTAAAGTAGATGCTGTTTTAGGTAAGTATGATCTATCTTCATGTTTTCAGCCAGATAAATCTAAAATGAAAACAGCTATTGATGATCTAAAAAACAAAATTAATGAAGTCTTAAAAGAAGATAATGAAGTTTCTAAAGATATGAGGGCTATGGGATTAACGATGATAGATGAAACTTTAGAGAAAGTTTTTAAAGAGTTAGTTTTAAATAAAAAACAACGACCTGATCAAAGATCCTTTGATGAAATTCGACCCTTGTCAGCTGAAGTTGGAATTTTACCCCGTACTCATGGCAGTGGTTTGTTTTCTCGAGGTGAAACGCAAGTTCTATCTATTGTTACTTTAGGTTCGCCTGGAGACGAACAGACTTTAGACACCATGGAAGAATCAGGCACTAAGAAATACATGCATCATTATAATTTCCCTGGATATTCAGTTGGTGAAGTCAAACCATTACGCGGGCCAGGTAGACGAGAGATTGGACATGGAGCTTTGGCCGAAAAAGCTTTGATGCCTGTTTTGCCTAATGACGAAGAATTTCCTTATACTATTAGGGTTGTTTCAGAAGTGCTGGGTTCCAATGGGTCTTCTTCTCAGGCCTCAATTTGTGGTTCCACCTTATCATTAATGGATGCTGGTGTGCCTATTAAAGCGGCAGTGGCTGGCGTGGCTATGGGCTTAGTGGTTGATGACCATGATGCTAAAAAATATGAGATTTTAACTGATATTCAAGGCATTGAAGATCATTCAGGGCACATGGATTTTAAAGTGGCAGGCACTAAAGATGGCATTACGGCTATTCAATTGGATATTAAACTGGGCGGTATTAGTTATCAAATAGCGCAAGAGACTTTAACTAAAGCTAAAATAGCCAGAGAAAAAATTTTAGCAGTAATGCAGCAGGCCATTGTCAGTCCTCGTCCAGAATTATCACCCTATGCCCCAAGAATTGATACTATGAGGATTGATCCTGATAAAATCAGAGAAGTTATCGGTTCTGGTGGCAAGATTATTAATGAAATTATCAGTGAATGTAATGTGGCTATTGATATTGAACAGGATGGATTAGTAATGATTACTTCAACTGATGGTGAAAGCGCTAAAAAAGCTAGAGAGTGGATAGAAAATATTGTTAAAGATATTGCTATTGGTGAAATTTATGAAGGCAAGGTATTGAAAATCGTTACTGATCGTAATAAAGGTACTGAGATAGGTGCTATTGTTGAATTATTGCCGGGTAAAGATGGTATGGTTCATATTTCCCAAGTTTCTCAAAATCGTATTGATAAAGTTACTGATGTTATTAAAGTTGATGATGTGGTGAAAGTTAAAGTGATGGATGTAGATAAAGAAAAAGGCCGCATTAGTTTATCAATGAAAGAATTATTACCTAAACCTGCTTTTGATGGAGACAAAAAAGATTTTGATAAAGATAGCAGAGATAAAAAAAGCCACGTTTTTTTAAGAGATAAAACATAATTGAGCGTGAATTTTTCCCAACTTTTTAAAGAGAAAAGCAAATTTTTGGATATCAAAGTAATTTTAGTGATAGCCGTGCTTATTATTTGTTTGGTTATCACTAAATTATGGTCAGTTGCTCCGCAGTTATCGGCTAGAGATTTTCTGCCCCTTAATACTTCTTTTTTCTATGAATGGACAAGTCAGAAGTCATTGACCGATAATCTTCCGCCGCAGCTGATTATTTTTGACGATCAGTTACCAATGGAAAAAGCCGATTTTTTACGTCAAAATCTTGGCGATCTGTTTGATAATCTACAGGAAGCTATTTGGTTTAAAGTAGCGGGCAGCGAAGAAGATAATTATTTAGTTAAATTTTCTAAATTATCATCTAAAAGTTTTAAAAATTGGCATGAAAAGCATCCGGAAGTTATTTATTATCAGCCTAGTGATAATATTCTGATGTTGACGGATTCAGTTGAGTTAATAAATAGTATCAAGGGAAAAATAATTGGCCATTTTACAGTCAATCACCTTAGTAAAGGTATTAATATTTATTGGCAATTAAATCAGCCACCAGATTTTTTGTATAATTTTTCATCTTTTCTAGCTTATTCTTCTGAAAATCCGGAAATTTTTATGAATATTCAGTCAGTTGGTCAAAAACAGAATAAAGTCAATCTTTTTCAAATTAATAATCAGCCGTTAGATATTGAGCAGAATGTTTTATTTAAAATCCCTAGTGATTTTGATTTGGCTATTGGCTTTAATGCCAGCTCTACAGAAAGTTTAAGTAATTTTTTAAATAAAAATTTATTAATACCTATTTATGATGGCTTGCCTTATTATAATTTAAGCAATCAAAAGATTAGTCAATATTTTTTAGGGGATAATATTATTTTTCAAGATGATGATGGCTGGTTAATGATCAATCAAGAAGATTATCAACAGAAAACTTTGGATTTAGCAGATAGTTTTGAAGTGCAGGAAATTAATAAAGTTTTACCTGATGGTACGGCCTATACTGAATTAATAGCCAGTCAGGAGCAAACTATAGTAGAGCATGAATTTGCCGATCAAAAATACTGGCAAATAGACGGTTTGTTTGGTATCCAACTAGAAAATTATTATTATTTAAGTAATCGTCAGTATTTAATAGAGGATTTAATAACTAGTGATAAAAAAATTAATAATCTATGGGCTGATTGTCTGGATAATAGCAGTTATAGAGTCAGGGATTTTATTTTTTGGCCAACTGATAAATTACCAGATATTCCAATTAAAGCTTATTTAGAAGAAAATAATTTACAGTCTTTAGATATCTTTTCTTACTATAATTCAGCTATTACTGGTCTTCAGTGGTGTTTTTAGATTTTTGTTAAAATCCTAATTATAAAGCTCCACCTGGCGGATGCTGTGTGGATAACTTGTGAATAATTTGAAAACATTTTAAACTATCCTGTCAAGGATATTTGAAAATAGTGTATTTTTTATCTAAAATTAGCCAAGATTAGACGTTGACTTTTTTGATTTTATATGATATACTTAAAACATAGTATAAGTACCTTAAATTTTTAGGGAATTGAGCATTAATTAATTTTTAGTGTTTAACTCTCTCCATTTTACTGTTTTTATTTGAAACTACCTGACGGTTTCGTCCAGGAAAAACAAAAACAAAAACAAAAAAAGGAGTATCCTTTTTACCTCTGTAAAAGAGATTCTCCAAAAATGGTAAAATGGTCGCTCTTTGAGTCAGAAAAGAGCAAAAAAATGTTTTTTTGGACCAAAATCTTGTGCCAATTTCTAGATAACTTACAAAAAGTTATTGCCAAGTGATCCGAAGAGACAAGGGCGCATGCCCACCTATATAAAATTTTTAATTTAGGGGTCAGGGATGCGCCTTTTCATTTACTTTGAAAATGTGCTAACATCTTGATTTGCTATTATTTTTCTGCTATTATATACTAGTCAATATTAAGTTAAATTTATGAAAATGGACGCTAAATTTATTGAGGAAAGGAAAAAAGCCCTGGAAAAGCGCCAGTCAGAAATTATTCAGGAGTTAAAAACCGATGCTGTACAAGTGGCGGAAAATGATTATGATGCTAAATTTGTGGATTTTGGTGACAAGGATGATGAAAACGCTGCTGAAGTGGCTACTTTTGAGAAAAATTTATCTTTAGAAAAAACTCTAGAACTTTCTTTATATAACGTTAATAAAGCTTTAAAGAAGATTGAACAGGGCAGTTATGGGATTTGTGAGAAATGCCAAGGAGCAATAGCCCCAAAAAGATTAGAGGCCTTTCCTTCAGCCACCTCCTGTATGAGTTGTAAAAAGAAAGCTTTATAAATGATCAAATACTTCTTCAGCATTTTGTTTTTATTTCTAGTTGATCGTTTCACAAAAGTTTATTTATTAAAACAACCGTCTTTAGATAACCAAGGCGGTTTTATTGATTTACATTTAAATTCTAATATTGCTTTTTCCTGGCCAACACCGGATTTTATTCTTTATCCGGTTATTATTATTATTTTGGTTGCTTTGATATCTGTCTGGTTAAAGAATTTTAAAGAGAACACAGTAGTGATCTGGCCTTTGGGTTTGATTATTATTGGCGCAATCAGCAATTTATTGGACCGTTTATCTTACGGAGCTGTAGTTGATTTTATTAATGTGCCCTTTTTTACAGTTTTTAATTTAAGTGATATTTATATTTTTCTAGGGGTAGTTTGGATTTTAGTAAAGTTGATAAAATTGAAACAATAATTTAATATATAATTATAAGTACTATATAGAATGTTAAAATTTTTTAAAAAATATACCCTACCATCTTTATTATCTAAGGAAGTGGAAGATGATTGGACAGTCTTAGACCTTGGCTGTGGCCGCAATTCTTCTTTGCGATGCTTAGATAATTATAAAGTTGGTTTTGATATGTATCTTCCTTATATTGAAAAAAGTAAAACAAAAAAAATTCACGATGAATATGTTATAGGAGATTTAAGAGATGTTCTGCCCTTTGACGATAATTCTTTTGATTGTGTTGTAGCAACTGAAGTGATAGAACATTTAGAAAAAGAGGAAGGCATTAGAATGTTGAAAGAAATGGAAAGAGTGGCAAGAAAAAAAATAATTTTAACTACTCCCAATGGTTTTTTGCCGGTCGATACCGGACCCGAAGACAATCCGGAAGAGGAGCATATATCTGGATGGAAGGTGATCGATTTCAAAGGTCAGGGTTTTGAAGTATTTGGTTTAAATGAGTTAAAATTTTTTGGAGAGTTAAGGAGGGAGTAATAGTAATTGCGTTTGAGAAAAAAAGGTATATCAGAGCGATTATTCGTTTAACAAAATTGTTAACATATCATTTTCCTTCATTAGGGTTTCAGCTATTTTGTGTTAAAAAATTACCGGCGGATGATTCTTAAAAACCGCTTGTTTAATTTTTTTATTAGACTGTTTATCTTACAGAGCCATAGTTGATTTTATAGATATGCCATTTTACAGTTTTCAACTTAAGTGACGTTTATATTTTTATCGGCGTGGTTTGGTATAATATTATTTAAAATAAAAATATGCATAATTCTGATAAAAAAACACCCAGCAAAACTTTAGAAAAATTTAATATCGAACTTGATAAGATAACAGCGGATTTTAGAAAAGAAATTGATAAAATCCGTCAAAATCAAGATGACAGGAAACTTCAACAAATTAGGGAATCGATCAATAAATTAACTTCAAAATAATATGGAATTTGAAAAATCCCCGAATCAAAATGAGATGGAAGGCGATGATCAAATGTTGGAAGCAGAGCAGGCATCTGAAACAACAGAAGAGGAAACGGAAGAGCAGCTTGTAGAAGCAATACGAAATGTATGCGAAAATGCTATCAGTATGACATTTTATAGCAATAAAACAAGCCCGCCTGAATCAATAAAAAAGAAATTAGTTGAATCTGTAGTTGATCAGGTTCTTGGCGATTTCAGCGAAGAAAGCCCTTTCAGGAACATTGATTATGTTTACGGAGAAGAGATGAGCCAGCAAATCCGTCAGGCAATTCTTGATTTGGATATTGAACTAACACAACCAGATAATCAGAAAGTTGAAATGAGTGAAGAAGCGGAAAAAAATTTATCGACAATATTTTAACAATCCTGCAACCTTTAGTTGATGCAAGAATTAATGATCCAGAAGTGAAACAGCGCACCATGGAAGTGACTAAGCTTTTTCCTGAGCGTGAACGGGAAGAAAGAGAGATGGAAGAAGCTGCGGCGGCAAGAGTGAATGAATTGAATGAGGCAGCTCGATTATTTGCGGAAAAGCAGAAGTTGGACGCTGAAGAAGCTGGGTCTCTTAAGGGCATATTAAATAGAGCGGTTAAAAGCGTTGTTAATTTGTTAAAGTCATTTAAAATTAAAGTTGAACAACGTGAAATTCCCGATGATTCAATATTAGGCACAGAGTGGAAAATTCTGGGCATAGAGAATCCAACTAAAAAGAAAGGTAATAAAGACGGAGAAAAAATGTAGTTTATAAAGTTTAAGATTTTTGAGAAAATTAGTATTTGACAAAATCTAAATCATAATCTAACATACAATCATCCAAGAAAAGTGATTTGAGGCATGGGTTAGTCTTTTTTAGACCCGTTTTAATATAGTGGTTAAAAATAGATTTTCATAAATTGCTTTTCTTGGAAAAGCGATTTTTTTATGGAAAAAATTAATAAAATTTATACAATTGCGCCAGTTGGGCTAAGTGGAGTCTTAGTTGAGGTGGAAACTAATCTGACACGGCATTTGCCTAAGATTATTTTAGTTGGTTTGCCAGATGCGTCAGTGCAGGAAGCCCGGGAGCGGGTTTGGGCGGCCATTGATAATAGTGGCTGCTATTTTCCGCGTCAAAAAGTAGTAGTTAATTTAGCCCCAGCCCAAATTCGTAAAGAAGGTGGCAGTTATGATTTGCCAATTGCTGTTAGTATTTTACAAATGATTGGAGAAGTAAAAATTCCAGAAGAAAAAATTGCTTTTATTGGCGAATTATCATTATTAGGCCAAGTAAAAGCAGTGCCTGGTATTTTAGTAATGGTAGCTAGTTTAAAAGATATGGGCTTTAGTCAGGTTTTTTTGCCTGAACAAAATTCTAAAGAAGCTAGTGTTATTCAAGGATTGGAAATTTATCCAGTTAAAAATTTAAGGCAATTAATTAATCATTTTAATGGGCAAGAATTAATTCAGCCTTTAGCTAATCTTGAATTTCAACCGCAGCAGCCAAAAATCACCGTTGATTTTGCAGAAATTCGAGGTCAGTTAGCTGCTAAAAGGATTTTAGAGATTGCCGCCGCTGGCGGACATAATGTTTTAATGGTTGGTCCGCCTGGAGCCGGTAAAACTTTACTGGCTAAAAGTTTTTTATCTATTTTACCACCAATTAATTTAGAGCAAGCTCTAGAAGTTAGTAAAATTTACAGCTTAGCCGGTCTATTATCAGAAGACAATTATTTAATTGACCGGCATATTTTGCGTTCTCCTCATCATTCGTCTTCGGTTTCTGCCATTGTCGGCGGTGGTTCTTGGCCCAAGCCCGGTGAAATTAGTTTGGCTCACCACAATGTTTTATTTCTTGATGAAATTTTAGAATTTCCCCGAACTGTTTTGGAAGCCCTGCGTCAGCCCTTAGAAGATAGAATCATTACAGTGTCTAGGGTCAAAGGCAGTTTTGATTTTCCAGCCAATTTTATTTTACTGGCTACAGCCAACCCTTGTCCTTGTGGATTTTTAACAGATTTGGAAGATCAATGCTCTTGTACGTCTAGTGATGTTAAACGATATCAAAAAAGATTATCCGGACCAGTGCTAGATAGAATTGATTTGCATTTAACAGTTGAAAGAGTTAAAAGTAAATATTTGATTAATATTAATCAAAACATAGAAAAATCAGCTCTAGTCCAACAAAGGGTTATTAGAGCTCGTCAAAAGCAAACGCAGCGTTTTAAAGACCAATTATTAACCCTCAATGCTGAAATGTCATCAAAGTTAGTTAATCAATATTGCCAGATTTCGCCAAATAGTAAAAAGATTCTTCAACAAGCTATTGATCAGTTACAATTTTCAGCTAGAGCTTATTTTAAAGTTTTAAAAATAGCCAGAACAATTGCTGATCTGGCTAATAGTGAAGTAATCAAAGATGAACATGTTTTAGAAGCCCTGCAATATCGCGACAAAGTTTTTGGGGAGTGATTTTTGCTAATAATTAAATTTATTGTTAAAATAACAGCATGAAAAAATATTTTTTAATTATAATTTTAATAATTTTTGGTGGCGTAGTTTACTGGTCACAAAGACTAGAGCCAGAAGTAATTAAAATTGATTTGCCGCCTGAGCAGAATTATGAGGAATTTATAATAGAGGAAGAGCAAGTAGAAGAAATTACAGGAGATAATGAAATAATTAATGAAGTTGTTAAACAGCCAGTTGAAAAAACAAGTATTAATTTAAATATTCCTTTTACGCCACAAGCGCCAACAGCCAATTGGGAACAGCCGTTTCAGGATGCTTGCGAAGAAGCCAGTATTTTAATGGTTGATTATTATTATCAAAATAAAAATCTGCCTAATCAGATAGAAATTGAGGAGTTATTATTAGCGATGGTTGAGTTGCAGGAAAATAATTGGGGCGGACATTTTAATTTGCCCGTTGCCAGAACTGCTGAATTTGTGGCTACTTATTTTGGCTATCAAACAGAAATAATAGAAAATTTAGATGCTCAGAAAATTAGAGTATATCTAGATCAGGGCTTGCCAGTAATTGTTCCAGCCAACGGAAAAAAGCTGGCTAATCCTTATTTCAAAAACGGCGGGCCAGATTATCATATGCTGGTTATTAAAGGATATCTTGATGATAAATTTATTACTAATGATCCCGGCACTAAAAGAGGAGAAGATTTTGTTTATACTTCAGACAATTTACTATACTCAATTGCTGACTGGGATCCCGAAGCTTCTAGTGCTACAGGACCAAAAGTTGGTTTAATTTTATTAAAAAATTAAAGCAAAAAACCTCATTCCTTGAGGTTTTTATAATGGTCAGATCATTAGCTGGGTATTATGGAATATCTTTTATTTCAATCCCACTAGGCCGGTCGTCACAAATAAAACAGGTTTTGAGCTCTATGTATTTATTGGTTATATCTGGTAAAGGCTGCCATTTAGTTATAGCTGCTAGCCTTTTTAAAATATCGGTATTTATTTCCTGATATCTACCGCAAGCAGTACAGAAACTGCGCCCAAAATTACCTTTAAGCAGAGGTCCTCTTAATTTTTGAGGGTCTACCTGATATTGATATGGCTTATCTGGTTTAGCATTGGTGATCTGGCCTAAATATTCGGCTTTTTCTTTTCTTTGCATAATATTTCTCGAATTTCCTCATTGAATGAACGTTAAGATTTTATTTAAAGAAGGGTTGTATTTTAGGTTGTTTTTAAAATTTTGTCAAGGATTGAGATTAAGCTGCTATTGTTTCAGTTAGTTTTAATTTTTTCATATCTTCAAATCTAGCTAGTATTTCCTCGGCAGTTTTATCAATAAAATTAAGCCATTGCGCTCTATCTTTTCTGTGGTTTAAACCATTTGGGGGGATAGTAATAATTACATCAGCTTTATACTCTCCTTTCTCCTGATTTTTAGTAATATCAATAGTCACTCTAATGATTTCATGAGGATTATCAGGATTAATTTCTAATTCAAAAAAAGCATCTATGCCATGGTAGTGATCAAGAGCGGAACCAACAGCAGTATAAAATTTTAGTAGATCATAATCTTCAATACCTAATTTATCAGCTATAGTAGCATGAAGGTCGTTGGCAAAACGAGGATCGGGATCAGACGGATTTTCCCAGGCCTGATGCTCTTTGACAAAATTGATGGCCTCTTTATAGTATTGATAACCTGTTTCTTTTTCAGTGCTTTCACCTAGCATTCTACTCTCTAACAAATGTCCGGTTTCACCGCTTGTTTCAAAAAATCTTCCCTTACCCATTTTATTTCTTTAGAGAATCTTTCAGTTTTTTGCCAGCTTTAAATTTTGGGACAACGACTGTCGGAATTTCAATCCTTTCTTTTGGATTTTGTGGATTGACACCCATGCGGGCAGTTCTTTTACGAGCGGAAAAAGTGCCAAATCCAGTTAGAGTTACTCGGCTGCCTTGCAGCAGGGTTTCAATGATAAAATCTTCTAAGGCCTGTAGAACTCTTTCGGTTTCTTTTTTACTGACGCCGGCTTTAATAGCCACTGCTTCCGTTAATTGTTCTTTATTCATGCCTTTCATATGCATTTGATTAATCTTAATTAATCAATAACCTCTCTCATTAGTCTAATTTTGTTTGTGTGATGAGTTTGATTATCTATCTCTAATAATACTGCATTTATTTCAATTTGACCAGTTTCCGGAAGTTCGTGTCGAATATGGGTGTCGGTCAAAAATTTATCAATAATAATTTCTGTCTTAATACCCAAAACAGAGTAATAAGGGCCGATCATGCCAACATCAGTGAGATAGCCGGTACCTTTTGGTAAAATTTGAGCATCGGCGGTCGGTATATGAGTATGGGTGCCCAGGACAGCAGATACTTTACCGTCCAGATAAAAACCCATAGCTCTTTTTTCGCTGGTTGCTTCAGCATGTAGATCAATAATAATATTGGCATTAGGGGGTAACTTAGGCAGAATTTTATCTATTTTGAGAAAAGGGTTACTTGAATTGTCATCCTCCATAAAAGTACGGCCAATCAGGGCGACCACTACCCATTTTTGGTTGTTGATTTTTGTAATTTGGTAGAGATATTTCTGAGGTGTGCGAGAATCATTGGCTGGGCAGCAGATAGCAAAATCTGTTTCTGAAGCCAGTTCATTTAAATCATGTTTAGCCCAAATATGATTACCGCCAGTGAAAATACCTACGCCGGCATCCCTCATGTTTTGTAGAGTTTTTATGGTTACTCCTTTGCCGTGAGCTAAATTTTCAATATTGGCTATGACTATGTCTGGGCGGTATTTTTTTTGCCACTGGGGCAAGACCTCTTTAACAGCTTGCCTGCCCAGAGAGCCGACTACGTCACCCAGAAATATAATTTTACTTTTAGCGGGCATATTCGGTGATTCGTTTTTCTCTAATTATAGTTACTCTAATTTCTCCGGGGTATTTTAGTTCTTCTTCAATTTTATTGGCAATGTCGCGGGCTAGTTTAGTGGCTTGATAATCATCAATGTCTTCAGGAGAAACAAAGACACGCACTTCTCGGCCGGCTTGAATAGCGTAGGCCTTTTCTACGCCGGCAAAAGATTTAGCCGTGTTTTCTAATTCAGACAAGCGTTGGATATATTCTTCTAAGGAATCACGTCGTGCACCTGGGCGTGAGCCGGAAATAGCGTCGGCTATTTTTACAATTACTCCTTCTATATTTTTTGGTTTGTCTTCATGGTGGGCTAAGGACATATAAGCCACTTCTTCCGATATGTTGAATTTTTTTAGCAAATCATAACCGATTTCAGGATGCGAACCCTGTATTTCATGGTCTAGGGCCTTACCGATATCATGCAATAGACCACCCTTTTTGCAGATATTAATATTAGCTCCTAATTCGGCAGCTAAAATGCCAGCTAAATGAGAAACTTCTAAAGCATGCTGTAGTTGATTTTGTCCATAGCTGGTGCGGTATTTTAAACGACCCAAGACTTGTAGTAGCTTATTATCTAACCCAACAATACCGGCTTGATAAGCTGCTTCTTCTCCGGCCTTTTTAATATCTAAAGCCAATTCTTTTTTCATCTCTTGGATAGTTTCTTCAATACGCCCTGGATGGATACGCCCGTCGGCAATTAATTTTTCCAAAGTTTTTTTAGCTAACTGGCGACGGATAGGATTAAAAGCCGAGATAAGAATTGATTCGGGAGTATCGTCAATAATAATCTCTGTGCCAGTCAACTGTTCAATAGTTTTAATATTACGTCCTTCCCGACCAATAATTCGGCCTTTCATTTCTTCATTAGGTAGAGCTACGGCCGTAGTGGTGGTTTCTACCGTATGAGGGGCAGCGCATCTTTCAATGATGGAAGTTAAAATATTTTTTGCTTTAGCTTCAAGTTCTTCACTGGCTTGATTTTCCAATTTACGCAGGCGATGAAGCAGTTCATCCTTCATGCGTAATTCGGTATTTTCCATTAAAATATCTTTAGCTTGATCTTGGGTTAACTTAGCGATTTTTTCTAATTTTTCAAGCTGTGTTTCTCTAATTTTTTTAATTTCACTCTTATTTTTTTCCAGCTGATGACGAGCATTTTCCAACTTTTGTTTACTTTCTTCAAATTCTATAATTTTACGATCAAACAAACTCTCCCGTTCAGATAAATGTTCTTCTTTTTTACGCGATTGTTTAGTACGCTCCTTTTCCTCGTTTTTAGCTTCATCAATAATAGATAGAGCCTTGTCTCTTGATTCTAGAAGTAGGTTTTTTGATTTTTGTTTAGCTTCTTCAAGGATTGAGCCGGCTTTCTTTTGCGCTGAGCTGATTGCCTGACTGGTTAGTATTTTTTTGATAATATAACCAAAAAACACACCAATAACAAAGATGGCGATTAACCATATAGTTTCCATTTGTATAAACTTTCCGGTCTACTGTTTTAGTTGTTGAGGTATATTAAAAATAACCTAATTTTAAAATAAGTTTTAAGTGGTTATTAGAGTTAATGACTGTAATAATCAAGTTCATTAAGGGAGTTTTCACTATTATTCTTTTATTTCAGTTATTCTTTGATATAACAGAATCTACAACAGTAAATTACTAATTTAGATATTTAGAGAGGAAATTTTATTCCTCAAATCTTACTTTAGCATAATTAGTGATAAAAATCAAGATAATAAAGACCATCGGTTTTTAACCTAACAACGTTCAAGGTTTTTCAACCAAGAAGGGTGTTAGGCAACACCGATGGTCCTCTTGATAAGCGCATACCAAGGATTGAAGAATCCTTAAACTTATCTTAGAAAGTATGTTATCACATTTTTTAAAAATAGAAAAGTTTATTTGACAATTTTATCCACCAAGCCATATTGTCTTGCCTCTTCGGCCGTCATGTAGTAGTCGCGGTCGGCATCTTTTTCAATTCTTCTTAAAGGTTGCCCAGTATGCTTTTGTAGAATTTTATTTAAGAGCTCTTTAAGCTTTAAAATTTGTTCGGCTTTAATTTTGATGTCACTAGCTTGGCCAGTAGCACCACCCATAATTTGATGAATTAGCACTTCCGAATTAGGTAGAGCGTAGCGTTGACCTTTGGTGCCGCCAGCCAGTAAAATTGCCGACATGGAAGCGGCCAGGCCCACACAAATAGTGGAAATCGGACTTTTGACATACTGCATGGTGTCATAGATAGCTAAGCCGTCGGTGACCGAACCACCCGGGGAGTTGATATATATCTTGATTGGCGAATTTTTGTCTTGAGCGTCCAAAAACAAAAGCTGGGCAATTACTAAATTGGCCACGCGATCATCAATAGCGTCGCCTAAAAAGATAATGCGATCTTTAAGCAAGCGGGAATAAATATCATAAGCTCTTTCGCCGCTGTGAGTTTTCTCAATGATAGTTGGGATTAACATAATTTTAAACTATTTTCAATTTATTATTATCATACTTTAATCTGCCTGGCAAGCTAAAGCCGGACGCTTTCTTGTGACCACCACCACCAAAAGTTTTGGCTAATTTAGTAAGATCAGTATTACCGGTAGTGCGTAATGAACCCTTAACAATACCTTCTTCAGTTTCTCTTAAAACCATAATCACTTCACCTTCTTTTAAAATATGAAGAAAATTAGCAATACCCTCACCATCTTCATCACTAGCCTGACATTCTATTAAATCCTGCTGAGTGATATAAGTATAGACTAAATTGTATTTATTGATTTTGTAGAGCCGTTCTAGAGCTCGCCCCCACAAAGTCAGACTGCGGACATTGATATTATTGATGGTAGAATTAACAATGTGGTAAATATTAGCTCCTTGCCCAATGAGTTGACTGGCTGCGGCTACACAGCGATAATTGGTAGCTGGATTTTTAAAACAGTCAGTATCAGTCACTAGGCCGCAAGTTAGATTAGTAGCTAAAGTGGGCGTTAGCGGTATTTGCCAATCTTGAAACAGACGATAAATTATTTCCGCTGTTGAAGAAGCCCGCTCGAGAACCAAATTTATATGACCATAGTGAGGGTTAGATGCGTGATGGTCAATATTAATTAAAATGAAATTATTGTTTATTTGGGGAAGAAGATGGTCAATGCCGGCGTAATCCAGGTTACCGCAGTCAATAGTCACTACTGTGTCGTATTTTTGTCCAAAAACGCTCTGGTCGTTAGTCAGAAGATGACTGTGCGGTAAAAATTGTAGATGGCTGGGCAGGATATCCAGACAGAAGCTAATTACTTTTTTATTTTTAGAAAGCAGAAATTCTAGAAAAGCAAAATTAGAGCCCAAGGTATCCCCATCCGGTTTACGGTGTGAAACAATTAAAATGTTTTGGGCTTTTTCTAAGTGTTGAGCAATATTCTGGCTAATGTTTTTATGATTTTCCATAGCCGGTCAGTTTAACGTAAAAATAGAGGATAGTCAAGGATAGACTGTGTCTTTTAGTTTATTTTATTCTACGGTTACTGATTTAGCTAGATTGCGGGGTTTATCCACGTTGATATTTTTTAAATCAGCAATATGGTAGGCTAGTAGTTGGAGAGGAATACTATTAATTATAGGCGAGAGATAGTTATTAATCGACGGGACTTTAATGATGTATTCAGCTACTTTTTTAATTTCTTTGTCCGGATAATCAGTAACTGCAATTATTTTGCCGGCGCGCGCTTTAACCTCCTGCATGTTACTGATGATTTTTGAAGACAAAGCATTTTTAGGAGCAATAAAGACAACGGGCATTTGAGAATCAATCAGGGCGATTGGTCCGTGTTTCATTTCGGCCGCCGGATATCCTTCGGCATGGATATAAGATATTTCTTTGAGTTTTAGAGCGCCTTCTAAAGCCACGGGAAAATTTATGCCGCGACCTAAGTAAAGGAAATTGCGTGCGTCTTTGAAAGCAAAGGCGATTTTTTTAATTTGTCTGTCCACTTGTAGCACTTCTTTGATTTTTTCAGGAATTTTTTTAAGGTCAACCAGTATTTTTTTATCTAAAGGGAGGTTTTGTTTTTGGCGGAGATATAGAGATAAGAGAATTAGAGCGCTGACTTGAGAAGTGAAAGCTTTAGTGCTAGCCACCCCTATTTCTGGTCCAGCATAAAGATAAATTCCGGAATCAACTTCCCGGGAAATGGTTGAGCCGACAACATTGATGATGCCTAGAGTTTTGGCCTGATTTTTTTTAGCTTCGCGTAGAGCAGCTAAAGTGTCGGCTGTTTCACCGGACTGAGAAATTGCGATCATTAAGTTATTTTTTCTGATCAGCGGCTGGCGATAGCGGAATTCAGAAGCATAATCAACCTCGGTGGGAATTTGAGCTAGTTGTTCCAGTAGATATTTACCGATTAAAGCCGCGTGCCAACTGGTACCGCAGGCGGTAATAATAATGCGCTCTATAGATTCAAGATTAAAGCCAATACTTATTTTTATTTTATTGTTTTTAATGCGACCGCGAATAGTTTCAGTGACGCTTTGCGGCTGTTCAAAAATTTCTTTGAGCATGAAATGCTTAAAACCCTTTTTTTCCATTTGGGCAACAGTCCATTTAATCTCTTCAATTTGTTTATTAAGACGTTGACCGTCAAGATTTTTGATGGAATATTTATCTTTTGAAATAATAGCCATTTCTTCATCATCTAAATAAATAACTTTTTTAGTATGAGCAAGCAGAGCAGCTGTGTCAGAGGCAACGAGCATTTCATTCTGACCAACTCCAATAATCAAAGGGGATCCCTTGCGAGCGGCAATGATTTTGTTTTCTTGCTGGTGAATAACTACCAGTCCGTAGGAGCCGTCTACCAACTTTAAAGTTTGGGACACAGCTTTTTCTAAATTACCTTGATAAAATTTTTCAATTAAGTGGGCAAATATTTCCGAGTCAGTTTGGGATATAATCCGATGCCCTTCTTTAGTTAGGATTTTTTTGAGGGCAGTATGATTTTCAATGATGCCATTATGGGCAATAGCTATATTTTTATGGCAGTCAAAATGAGGATGAGCATTACGTTCATTTGGTTCACCATGCGTTGCCCAACGGGTATGGGCAATACCAATTAAGCCGGAAATGTTTTTGAGGCGCTGGTCTTTCTCCAATTCTGCGATTTTCCCTTTCTTTTTTAGCGTATATAATTTTTTATTTTTTAAAACACAAAGACCAGCACTGTCATAGCCGCGGTATTCCAATTTTTTTAGGCCTTCAATCAAAAAAGGTGTAGAGTTTTTTTGGCCGATGTAGCCGATTATTCCGCACATATTTTTATTACCTTTATATTTTATCATAAATCAAAAAATCCTGCTTCACAGCAGAATTTTATTGTTTTAAGGCATCTTCAATTTTTTGATATTTGATGGATCGTTCATCAATTTTCCATTCAATCTGGGGAATAATTTGCATTTTAAGCGTGTGGTTTATCTGGTGTTGAATATGCCGGCCAAATTTTTTTATAATTTCTAAGGAAGAACCAATTTTATTTTCCGGGATTACCGAAAGATAAGCGGTCGCTTTTTTTAAATCCGGAGCCACAGTCACATCAGCCACACTGATTAAAGTGCCAGCTGGCGGCTCAAAATCTTTAATTAAGATATTATTAATTTCCTGTCTTAATAATTTGCTAACTTGTTCTGTTCGTTTACTCATGGCTTTCTTCAAAGAATTCAATAGTATCGCCAACAGCAATGATCGGCTCACCCTTATATTCAATGCCGGCTTCATTGCCTTCGACAACTTCATTGAGATTTTCTTTAGCTGATTGGAGATTCACTATCTCTCCGATAGCTTCCACTTCGCTGTTTTTTAAAATTTTAATTTTGGCTTTTTTTGTAACTTTTCCTTCGGTCACTTTGCCGCCAAAAATCATCCCGTTTTTGGTGGTTTTAAAGATAGCCAGGACTTCCAATTTTCCTAATAATTTATGAATAGTTTTTTTACCTTTAATTTCTTTTAATCGTTTTTCAATATCTTCTAGCAGTTTGTAAATCACGTCAAAATGGAGGATAGTGACATTTTTTTCATTAATCAAGGCCTGAATATTTTTATTTTGTTTAATATGAAAACCAATAACCAGGGCTTTATCAGCTTCGGCATTGAGAATATCAGCTTCAGTGATCTGGCCCAAGCCCTTTTTTATAACTTTAATTTCTGTATCAGGGACATATATTTTTTCCAATGATTCTTCAATAGCTTCAGCTGACCCTAAAACATCAGATTTAATGATTAATTTAAGAGTTTTTATATTCTGAGTATTTTCTTCTTCATCTGATTGAGTCCTATTGCTGGAGCTGGAACCGTTAACAGTACTAAAGAAGTAATGAGATTTTTTTAATTTATTTTTAAATTCCTTTTTATCGGTGATCACTTCCAATATTTCACCGATAGGGGGTAATTGCCTTAACCCCAGCATCTTAACAGGCATAGCTGGTTTGGCTTTGTCTACATTTTGACCAGTCCAGTCCTTAAGGATTTTTATTTTGCCAGCTACTTGTCCGACGATAAACATATCACCAATTCTTAAAGTTCCGGCTTGGATTAAAACAGTAGCCACTGGCCCTTCACTTTTATCAATATGGGATTCAATAATAGTGCCAATAGCCGGACCTTTGGAGTCAGATTTTAGTCCTTTCATATCAGCTACCAGCAGAATCATATCCAGAAGCTCTTCAATGCCTTGTTTCTGTAAAGCAGAAATTGGTTGACAAATAACTTTGCCGCCCCACTCTTCCGGCATCAGATTGATTTCAGACAATTCTTTTTTTACTTTTTCAATATCAGCCCCTTCTTTGTCTATTTTATTAATAGCTACAATAAAAGGTAATTTCTCTTTTTGAATAATAGAAATACTTTCCAAAGTTTGGGGTTGCAAGCCATCATTGGCGGCAACGACTAAGATAGCCACATCAGCAATCTGACCGCCGCGAGAGCGCATAGCTTTAAAGGCTTCATGACCAGGCGTATCCAAGAAAGTTATGAGCCGATCATGAGTGGTCACTTGATAGGCGCCGATATGTTGAGTAATGCCACCAGCTTCCTGATCAACCACATTTGTTTGACGGATAGCATCCAGTAATTTTGTTTTACCGTGGTCTACATGACCCATCACCACAACTACTGGTGGTTTTTCATCTCTATTTTTACGAATGGTAAGTAATTTTTCCAGTTTTTCTTTTTTAGTTTCTTCTTCAATAGTTTCCTGATCGCTTTTTATTACTTTAAATCCTAAGTCCTCGGCGATGATGGTCGCTGTATCAAAATCTATCTTTTCATTTAAAGAAACCATAATTCCATTTTTCATTAATTCACCCATTAATTTGGCTACCGGCAGTTTCATTAATTCAGCCATATCTTTGACAATGATAGTTTCACCAATGATGATTTCTTTAAGGTTTTGTTCATCAGTTTTTGTTTTATCTTTTCCTCTTATTTCAGTGACTTGAGACAGCTCTTTTTTGAAGGCGGCTTTTTTGGCCGACTTTTTACAGGCCTCAATAATTTTTGGCACCAAGCGGTCATCAATTTTAATGGCTTTGGCTCCAACATCAAAACCCAGCTCGGGTAGTTTTTCCAAGAGCTCTTCGGTTGTTATTTTCAGTTGTCGGGCTAAACTAGTGACATTCATATAGCGTGTATTTTTATGGGTTATTTTTTAAAAATTGATTTTACTTTACTAAATATTGCTAAAAAAGTCAATGGTTGTTCAGTTTAATATAAATGGTTTAGTTGATTAACTATTTCCGTATTATTCTAATTAAAAATGCGACATAGACAGATGATATAATTGGTTATGTAGAAATAACAATTAAA
>PCWQ01000020.1 GCA_002787405.1 Candidatus Komeilibacteria bacterium CG11_big_fil_rev_8_21_14_0_20_36_20 | reverse complement strand
TAAAATTGCGGAAAAATACCATGCCGAGGCGCTTTGCGCCGAGGCTGTTTCTTACGATTTCACAAAAAGTGAAACTTGGCGGAGAGGACAGGATTCGAACCTGCGAGGGCTTTAACACCCTACCTGCTTTCCAAGCAAGCGCACTAGACCAACTATGCGACCTCTCCAAAATTTTACACACATTTACAATTTAGCTTATCTCCGATAAAATATCAATGGGTAATAAAAATTATGAACTATAAAAAAATTAACATTGGCATACTCTTTGGAGGAAAATCGGCTGAACACGAGGTTTCTTTGCAGTCAGCCAAAAATATAATTGAAGCCATTGATAAAAAAAAATATAACCCTATTCTGATTAAAATTGATACAACAGGAAAATGGTTACTTGCCGATAATAATAATCAGGTCGCTTTAATTCCTCAAAGCAATGGCCAGATATTAAATTTAACAACAAGAAAAAACAATTTAGTTGTTGATGTCGTTTTTCCGATTTTGCACGGCCCTTTTGGTGAAGACGGCACAGTGCAAGGATTATTAAAACTAGCCAATATACCCTTTGTCGGCGCTAGCGTGCTGGGATCAGCTATTGGCATGGATAAAAATGTTATGAAACGTCTGCTACGTGATGCTGATATTCCAATTGGTGAATTTATGGTTCTTAAATCAGATGAAAAAATTCCTGCTTATAAAAATATTAGAAATAAACTGGGCGTTCCATTTTTTATTAAACCAGCCAACATGGGATCATCGGTTGGGGTTTATAAGGTTAAAGATAAAAATGAATATTTGAAGGCCATAAAGAATGCTTTAAAATATGATCACAAAATTTTAATTGAAGAGTATATAGACGGCCGAGAAATTGAATGCGCCATATTAGGCAATTCCAAACCTACGGCTTCAATAGCCGGAGAAATTTTATCCCCTCATGAATTTTATTCTTATGAAGCAAAATATCTAGATGAAAAAGGAGCTGTTTTAGAAATACCGGCCAAAATCTCCGGCAAAATTACCAAACAAATTCAGCAGTTAGCCGTCAAAACATTTCAGACCTTGTCTTGTGAAGGATTAGCTAGAGTTGATTTTTTCCTTAAAAAAAATAACGATATTATCGTCAATGAAATTAATACGCTTCCCGGTTTTACTAAAATAAGTATGTATCCAAAATTATGGCAAGCCAGCGGAATATCTTACACTGAACTTATAAATAAACTGATTCAATTGGCCATTGAAAAATTTAATAGAGAAAATAAATTAAAAACAAATTATTAATTATAAAATAATTTAAAAATAATAAAACCCCTGTCACCAGGCAGGGGTTTTATAAAGATTATACAGAAAGAGATGGTGTTAGAGCATCGCAGAGTTTTATAATGTCGGAAAATGGCCCCTCTAACACAATTAAATTCCCATTATGGTTTCTCATGACCGAATGCTGTTCGGCCAGTTCTAAAAATCTTTCCGGGCTAATGACCATGATGTTTTTTTTGGGTATATGAATTCTATACCCGTCAACAGTATCCTCAACCACAGCCGTGGCACCACATTTTTGCTTCAAAATGCTTTTTAGCTCGAGCGACATTAGATTACTGGGGGACAACTCTACGTCAGGCGAAACCTTGAACTCATTTCTAAGCTCTGTGATTCTTTCTGTAGATAATACCATATTACTCCTCCAAAAATGGTAAATTTAAGAGATTAATAAAACGAACGGAAATGAAGTTTATATTAGCAAAAAAATGATATACTGTCAAGTAAAATAAAAAGAGCCCGCCCCCGCATTGCGGGGGCGGGTAGCTTTATTTTTTAAATTTTTTCTTTAATTTCTTTTCCGTTTGGCTAATAGCCATACTGGTTTTTATTACTGTGTCCGGATTTAAGGATATAGAATCAATACCTTCTTGCACTAAAAATTGGGCAAAGTCTGGAAAATCTGATGGGGCTTGTCCGCAGATACCAATCTTTCTTTTGTATTTTTTAGCCACGGCAATGACTTGGCTGACCAAATTCTTCACTGCCTGGTTACGTTCATTATAAACATGGGAAACTAATTCTGAATCCCGATCAACTCCTAAAGTAAGTTGCGTTAAATCATTGGAACCAATAGAAAATCCGTCAAAAATTTTGGCAAATTCTCCGGCCAAAAGAACATTAGAAGGAATTTCACACATCACATAAACTTCTAAACCATCTTTGCCTCTCTTCAGTCCGTTATCAGCCAGAATCTTTAAAACTTTCTGACCTTCTTCAATGGTGCGGCAGAAAGGAACCATGATCTTTAAATTTTTCAAACCCATTTTTTCCCTGACTTTTACTAAGGCCTGACATTCTAATTTAAAAGCTGGCAAATATTTGGGATCATAATACCGAGAAGCACCGCGCCAGCCAATCATTGGATTAGATTCTACTGGTTCAAACTGCCGACCACCGATTAAATTAGCATACTCGTTTGATTTAAAATCTGACAAGCGAACTATCACATCTTTGGGATAAAAACTGGCGGCAATGCGGGCAATGCCCTCGGCTAATTTATCAATAAAAAATTGTTTTTTATCTTTATAAGCCGACGTTAAATTAATGATTTGCTTTTTGGCTGTTTGATCTTTTAATTTATTAAAATTTAACAAAGCCAAAGGATGAATACGAATATAATTGGAAATAATAAATTCTTCTCTGGCCAAGCCAACGCCTTCATTGGGAATAAAACTCTGAGCCATAGCCATTTCCGGATTGCCAATATTCATCATGATTTTAGTTTTTGGCTTTTTAAAATTTTTGAGATTAGTTTTTTTGATATTAAATTTAACTAAACCATTATAGATAAAACCCTTTTCGCCTTCAGCGCAAGAAACGGTAATCTCTTGGTTATTCTTTATTTTTTCAGTGGCGTTTTTAGTCCCCACTACGCAAGGAATTCCCAGTTCACGAGAAATAATAGCGGCGTGACAGGTGCGGCCACCTGAATTAGTGACAATGGCGCTGGCGATTTTCATAATTGGCTCCCAGTCAGGATCAGTCATTTCCGTCACTAAAACCTCTCCAGCTTTAAATTGATCTATATGCTTGGCGTCTTTAATAATATGAGCTACGCCCTGACCAATTTTATTACCTACTGAAGCACCAACTGCTAGAACATGTCCTTTTTCTTGTACACTATATTCAACTAAAGTATTAGGATCATCCTGAGAGCGCACTGTTTCCGGACGAGCCTGAACAATAAATAATTTACCTGTGCGACCATCTTTAGCCCATTCCAAATCCATGGGCTTCTGATAATGCTCTTCAATCTGCGCAGCCCATTTGGCTAGCTGTAAAACCTCTTTATCGCTTAAAGCAAATTTATTTTGATCTTCTTTGGAAACCAGCAAATTTTTAGTATTTGATTTTGCCTTACTGTCATAGACCAATTTTTTCTTTTTTAAACCAAGACTCTTGCTAATAATTGGCTGATAATTTTTCAATAAAGTTGGTTTAAAAACATAATATTCATCAGGATTAACCATGCCTTGAACAATATATTCGCCTAACCCATAAATAGCATTAATTAATACGGCATTTCTAAAACCAGATTCTGTATCAATGGAAAACATCACGCCAGAAACAGCTAAATCAGAACGTACCATTTTTTGAACAGTAATTGATAATTTTACTTTAAAATGATCAAATCCTTTATCAGCTCGATAAGAAATAGCCCGATCAGTAAAAAGAGAAGCCATGCACCGACGACAGGCATCTAATAATTCTTTTTCCCCTTCTACGTTCAAATAAGTGTCCTGCTGACCGGCGAAAGAAGCATCCGGTAAATCCTCAGCTGTAGCTGAAGAACGAACAGCCACATCAACATTTTTAGATTTATATTGTTTGGATAATATTTGATAAGAAGCAAAAATCTGCTCTTCTAAATCTTTGGGAAAATCCGCTTCTAAAATTGCCTCCCTAACTGCTTTAGCTCTGGCTTGCAAATTATGAATATCATGAGTATTTAGATCTTTAAGAATCTGCTTAATTTTATTTTTAACTCCCTGACTAGTAATAAAATAATCATAGCCCCCGGCAGTAACAGCAAAACCATTAGGAATAGCCACTCCTTTTTTAGTCAGTTTACTATACATCTCTCCTAGAGAAGCGTTTTTACCGCCTACTTTTGGAACATCTTTGATGCCGATTTCTTTAAACCAAAGAATAAATTTTTTCTTCATGATATTTTAAAAATATTTATTTATTAAATTAGATCCCGCATCCAGTGCGGGATGACGAGGAGGGAGTAGTGGGATGACGAGCTGGAAATAATGTAAGATAATAAAAAAAGTGGAAATGAGAAAAATTAAGCCGAGCAATAATTACGCTAGACTCAATTAATATCTTTCTTCCTTAATTATAAATTTAACTTGGCTGCATATTTACCTAAGACCGGCATTTCCCAATACTTACCCTCTAAGGCGGCCTTAACGCCTAAAATAGCATAAATAATAGCCACCACAAATAAAATCCAACCAATCACTGGAATAATCCAACCCACCAATTCAATGATGAATAACAATAAACCTTGTTTGGCGTGGAATTGAGCAAATTTTGATTTTTGTTTTAAAAACAAAGGCACTAGGCACAAAATCCAAATATAGCCAACAGCCGCCAGGACTTTATTGCTTTCAATGTCTTTTTTGTCCGGAGTAATTTTATCCATCTTCATTTTTATTTTAATTAATTATTTATTTTTCGAACTAAATCTTACAAACAAACTACCAACCAGAGCAATAATCAATAACATCCAAATCGGCTCCACTAAAAAATTAAGCCAGGTCCAAGCAGAAGTAATATAGACAATCTTAACTAAAGCTAGAAACACAACCGCAATAATGAAAGAAGTGACGGCAACAATGAAAACCTTTTCAAAGGTCAGATGCAATTTAAAATGGCCAATAAATATCCATAAAGCCAGTAAAACCAATCGCCAAATCCAAATGACCAAGGTAATACTCATCTCTGACCAAAACATTTGAAGAGTATATTGGCGCATAATTAATTCCGTACTAATTATCACTAATAACAGAATAAGAGCGCAAAAAATCCAACTAATATTCCCCTTTGATGACTTGGGTTTGATTTTCTTGAGTTCTCGTCTAATCTCTTCCTCCATTTCCGGGGAGCCGAAATCAGCCACCCAGACCTCTGTGTCCTGATATTCCCAAGGTTGATCACCTTTTTTTCTTGCTTGGAAAAATTCAACTATCTTACGATAAGGCATAAAATTAGTTAAAAATGGAAAGTATGGAGTAAAAAGCTCTTATTAAATTATCTGTTAAAATCTTCCTCCTTTGGACTTTATACTTTATACTCATCTATTATACCAAAAAATTTAGATTTAAAGAAATCTAAAAACCCTGCCTTCTGCAGATAGGGTCTACTTCTTTAAAAAACTTTCTAGGTCTTCTGGTGAATATGTATTAATAATATTCTCTTGTTTAATATCTAATTCACTAAATAATTGATTAAAATATTTTTCTACTATTTTCATAGCCACCCAAAATCTTCTGTCTCTTTCTTGAAATTGGCTGTCAACATTTTCAATAGTATCAGATTTAATAAACTTATTTTTATGTTCATCAGTATTAATAGCTATGCGTAGACCTTCTTAAAAATATTTTTTTAATTTTTGGCTAATCGCTGAAGAAGATACAATTGGTATTAATTCTGGTAATTTTTGTTTAAAATCTTCTCTCCAGTCTGTTTGATTTTTTGGATATTTATCATAATCTAAAATTTCATTATTAATGTATCTTGTCAGCTCTTTTAAATTAATTTCTATGGCAACTTTATTTTTTATGGCTGTTTCGGCAATCTTATCCCAATTAAGATTCTCCACAATATCTTGATCGCAACCATAGCCAATATGCGCTATAATATTTGTCTGAGGATTTTCTAGACCCCTAATAACTAAATCTGTATATTTATTTGGATCATTAATGATAGAATTAAATGCTTCTTTATCTAAATTAGGATAAATAGAACAATTGACTAATTCAAATTTACTTTTTTCAATCATTGAAGTATCAAAACTGCCGTCTAGTTTTAAATTTGCTTCTATACCTTTTAAAATTTTAATAGGTGGTTTTTGATCAACTAAATTATCAATTCGATTATTTATATCCTCTAATCTTTCATCTCCATACAAAGCTACTTTTTCAACATCATCTTTTATTAATTCTTTAATTTGTTCTATATCTTTATCTATAATCTCATCTTTTTTCTTGCCAATATTATCCTGCAACCACTCTGCATCATTTAAACGCATATTCAAAAACCATTTTTCAATAACCTCAACCGCCACTTCTGGATCGGCATCACGCGAATGTTCAGTAATAGCCATAAACTGATTTTTCATTTTATTGTTGTGATATTGTGCTAGAATCTCTAATGGTATAAACCCACAATTACTGCCTTTTTTATTTTCTATCACCTCTTCTGGCTTCTGAACCCCTTTTAAATTAGAGCCCGTATGGACATGCAAATCACCTTGCCAATGCGATATATGTAAATCACCCTTTCAGCGTGTTTTTTCCTTCTCTCTGCGCTTTCTAAATTTTGTTCTTTAAACATAATTATTTTATCAATTTATTACATCTTATCAGAAATAATAAACAAAAACAATTCTGAATTTAATCACCCAGAATTGTTTTATATTTTATATTAAAATCTTACATCATTGGCATTCCGCCGCCCATGCCACCCATGCCGGGCATTCCGCCACCTAGATTGTCGTCACCTTTTTTTGGCAAATCAGTAATCACGGCCTCAGTAGTTAAGAACATGCCAGCGGCTGAGGTAGCGTTCTGTAGAGCACTACGGGCCACTTTGGTGGGATCCACAACTCCTGCTTCAACCAAATCCTCAAATTTATCATCTTGGGCATTATAACCAAAATTACCTTGCTGATTCAAAACTTCAGCCACAATCACACTGCCTTCTTTGCCAGCATTGAGAGCAATTTGTTCTAGTGGAGCTTTGAGGGCTTTTTTCAAAATTTCAGCACCTAATTTTTCTTCACCACTTAATTCCAATTTATCGATAACTTCTAAAGAGCGAAGATAGGCCACACCGCCGCCAACAATCACGCCTTCTTCCACGGCTGCTTTGGTAGCAGCTAATGCATCTTCAATGCGATCTTTTCTTTCTTTCATTTCAGTTTCGGTGGCTGCTCCAACTTTAATCACCGCCACACCGCCCGTAAGCTTAGCTAAACGTTCCTGTAATTTTTCTTTATCAAAATCAGAATCAGCTACTTTTAATTCCTGCTCAATTTGGCTAACGCGAGCTTTCAAACTATCCTCATCTCCCTTACCGCCCACAATAGTAGTATGATCTTTAGTGGCCACAACTTTATGAGCTGAACCCAAAACATCAACTGTGGCGCTGGATAGTTTCAAACCGATCTCTTCGGAAACAACTTTAGCTCCGGTTAAAACAGCAATATCATGAAGCATTTCTTTTTTACGATCGCCAAAACCAGGAGCTTTGACTGCTAAAGTATTTAAAGCACCGCGCAATTTATTAACTACTAAAGTAGCTAGGGCTTCACCTTCTACTTCGTCGGCAATAATCACCAGTTCTTTTTTACCTGATTGAGCTAAAGATTCCAGCAAAGGCAATAAATCTTGAATAGAAGAAATTTTTTGATCCGTAATTAAAATTAAAGGATCACTGTAAACGGCCTGCATTTTTTCGGCGTCAGTAACCATATAATGAGAAATATAGCCATGATCAAATTGCATGCCTTCCACCACTTCCTTATCAATGCCAAAACTTTGTGATTCTTCCACGGTAATTACGCCATTCTGGCCGACTGACTTCATAGCTGAAGCAATAATCTTGCCGATTTCCTTATCATTAGCGGAAATAGAGGCAACCTGTTCAATTTCATTTTGATCACCGACCGCTTTAGAAATCTTTTTCAAATTCTCCACCACTGCCTGAGTCGCTTTATCAATCCCTCTTTTTAAAGCTAAAGGACTAGCGCCAGCGGTGACATTTTTTAATCCTTCAGTAATAATACGTTGAGCTAAAACAGTAGCTGTGGTTGTCCCATCACCAGCTACATCAGAAGTTTTGGAAGCAACTTCTTTGACTATTTCGGCGCCGATGTTTTCAAATTTATCTTCTAATTCAACCTCTTTGGCTACCGTTACTCCGTCTTTGGTAATAGTAGGAGCACCAAACCCCTTGTCCAAAACCACATTACGTCCTTTAGGACCTAAAGTCACTTTGACTGAGTTAGCTAACTTATCCACGCCGTTCTTCATTTGAGTACGGGCTTCTTCATTAAAAATAATTTGTTTAGCCATATTATATTATTTAGTTTAATTATTAATTATTATTCAACTATAGCCAAAAGATCATCATGGCTTAAAATTTTATATTCCTGACCGTCTTCTTTTACTTCTGAACCGCCATATTCGGTATAAATAACTTTTTGGCCGACCTGTAAATTTAATTTTTTAATTTTCTCACCATCGCCAATAGCCACGATTTCGCCTTCCATTTTAGTTTCTTTATTGACAGTTTCAGGCAAAATAATACCAGCCTTGGTAGTTTCTTCCTTGGGCCTTGGTTTGACGACTATTCTATCTCCTAAAGGTTTTAATTTCATAGTTTTACTTTAAAATTAATTAATTAAATTAGCACTCTGTATTATAGAGTGCTAAGAAAATTTTGTCAAGCACATTGTATACCCCAATGCCAAGCATTGGGGCTTGACGTTGGGGTTAGTCAAGAATTTTGTTAGCCAGATAGATGCTTCTTTTTATACATATTAACCAAACCGAAAGATAATAATAGCCAGCCGGTCCAAGTGGTCCATAAATAATGATCAAAGAGCCCAATCACTATCAAACCCAATAGTAAGCTGGTTGATAAAATATCAGCTTCATAAGAAGATTTTATAACTCTGCCAAAAATGATTAGTAATAACAGAACACCAACAATACCCGACTCCGCAAACGCTAAGATAAAAATATCGTGAATCGGCTGAAAACTATAGACTGGTTGATCCGGATTTTTTTCATAAGCAACCAAAGTATTAACGCCTAACCCCTGCCCAAAAAACAAATGCTTATAATTGGTAAAATCAAACTGCTGGAATGAATCTGCTCGCTGTTCAAGAGACTGGACTTCCAGTCGTCCTTCTATATTGTAACGAGCAGCCCAAGCACCCGGAAACCATAAATTAAAGGAAATAAATAAAATGAGTAGCAAAAGAAAATATTTAATACCAACATTAAAGGCCAGCCATTTCCTACTTAAAACATTAATCGCTGTAACGCTAAACAAAGCGCAGATCAAAGCTAATAATGCACTGCGAGAAAAACTAGCTAACAAACCATAAGTACAAATAATTAAACTAAAGATGATAAATAAAAACTGCCAAATATTTTTTTTTATAAAAGAGAGCGCCCAATTATGCTCTTCACTTTTTTTATAAAACTGAATCCAGAGATAAAGTCCGGCAAAAATTGCTACTAATAGAAATCCGCCCAAGATATTAGGATGAGGCAGTGATCCATAAGCCCGTAAAATCCTGCTGGTCCCCACTTCCACCACCGAAGTTCCTAAAACAGACGGCAGATGTTCAGCTAAACCAAGCCATTTATTAGCTGGCACCTTTTGCATCAAAATTTGTCCAATGGCAAAAACTCCTTGAATCATACCACTTAATAGAAAAATCTGTGCCACAAATAACTTTGATGATAATCTGACTAAAGCCACAAAAAGAACAGCTATAAAAATAACCCCTAAATAATATAAAGAAACTAGAACAGCCGGTGAAAAAAGACTAACTATAATGGCATAAACAATAACTAGATACAAAAATTTATCTCCGGAAAACTTTAATTCTTTAGGGTGTTTCCATATAAAAAGGCCTGCTGCCAATAAAAGAATAATCATACTGCCATAGATACTTAAACGACCATATTCCCAAACCTGATTATTAAGTTGCCAGTCAAAAAAAATCCAACGAACTTGCCAAGGAATCAAAATGATAAACAAAGCAAAAAGAAATTTAAACAATTTGTCCTTCATTTTTATTGGTATTTAATAATTCATGGGTTATCTCCCGCCATCTTTTGTAAAATATCTCCCGCCGATCATTATCATGAAATTTTAGCATTTGCTCATTAACAATTACCCTAGTATCAATATTAATCAATTCTTGTAAATTAGTAGCAATGATGCGCGCTTGTAAACGTCGGTAAATTTCATCAGACCAACGGTTTAAAAAAGGCGGAGAAAATATAAAACCGAAAATTTTACTAATAATTTTACTCCACTTAGTTTCACGGACTTCTTTGAAAAATTGATTATAATAACCGTTGGGCAAATAATCTAGATACCATTTATTAGCTTTTAAAAACTTCTGATACAAACTATCCGGATCATAAATCGGCATAAGCTGTTGAATCCAATAGGGGAAATAAATATCTTTACCTTTCATGATAATATTCTCTAAATTCAAAGCGTTCTCACTAATAAAAAAAGTTAGACAAAAAGCATCTTGATTATCGCCGTCCTCCGGACGGAGGCCAAAAAATTTGATAAACAAAATTGTAAAAAATCTGGCCAGCCAAATTTTATTTTGTTTAGTAATAATAAATAAATCTATATCGCTCCCCTCTCTGGCATTACTATAAGCTAAAGTGTTACAGACAGCAATCATCCGCACAAAAGGAATCAGCCGATAAAATTTGGCTAAACGGATCACCTTACGAAACTTACGCTCGGCTAAATTATTGTTCTGTTTGCGAAGCAAATAAAAATATTCACTACCTTTTAAGGTGTAAAAACCTTCGCTGACCGAAATTTTATCTTTTAAAAAATCACTAGTCAAAAGCGCCTGTCTTACTTCGGCTAAAGTATATTTTTGTCGAGGTTGCCACAACCATTTCCAAATTTCCATGGCAGTCAAAGGATATTTGAAAATATTAAAAAAAGCTAACGATTTTAAGATAGATTGTTCTAGATCGTTTATCTCATTCACCTCATTAGAAATTAATATTCAATATCTCCCCTCTAGAAATTAGAAGAAAATTTCGTGAATTTCTAATGGGGTCATAATAACTCTATTTTACTTTAAAATGAAATTTTGGGCAATAAAAAAGGATCCCTGAGGATCCTCTAATTTAGGTTTTATAAAAAGAAAAAATTATCTCCACCACACCAATTATCCAGGCCGCGTTTATAAGTATTTCTTCTCTTGTATGCACTACAGAAGCTCTTAATCCAAAAGTAAGCGCTGCAAAGCCGCCAATACCAATCACTAAATATATTTGCGGCAGAGCGGCTGATAAATCCATAAAAAAAGCTTCCAATAAAAAAACAATAAAACCTACTATTATTGTCACAATATACAACAATAATAAGACACTTTCTTTGAGATCAGGCCTAAGAGCTTCTTTAAATTTATGCCAAATCTCTTTAATAAAAAGTGGCATGGGGTTAACTCCTTATTGAATGAACGTTAATATTGAATTAACCTTTATTTAACATCTTTGACAAATATTGTCCAGTATAGCTCTTTTTAACTTTAGCCACTTGTTTTGGTGTGCCTTCGGCCACTAGATAGCCGCCTTTATCTCCGCCCTCCGGTCCTAGGTCAATTACCCAGTCTGAACTTTTGATCACGTCTAAATTATGCTCAATCACTAAAACCGTATTGCCCTTATCCACTAAACGCTGCAAAACTTCCAGCAATCTTTTGACATCATCAAAATGCAAACCAGTGGTTGGTTCATCTAAAATATAAAGGGTCTTACCTGAAGAGCGTCGGGAAAGCTCGCTAGCCAATTTTATTCTCTGAGCTTCTCCACCCGATAAAGTGGTAGCCGGCTGGCCAAGCTGAATATAACCCAACCCCACATCAAATAGAGTTTTAAGCTTATTATAAATATTGGGAATACTAATAAAAAAATTCATGGCCTCTTCTACTGTCATCTTTAGAATTTCGGCAATGTTTTTACTCCGATAATGTATTTCTAAGGCTTCTCGATTATATCGCTGGCCATGACAATCTTTACACTCTATATAGACATTGGGTAAAAAGTTCATCTCAATTTTAATGATACCATCGCCCTGACAAGACTCACAACGGCCGCCTCTGACATTAAAACTGAAGCGTCCGGCTTTATAACCGCGAATTTTGGCCTCTTGAAGTTCGGCAAACAAATCCCTAATATAAGTAAAAGCTCCTGTATAAGTAGCTGGATTAGATCGCGGCGTCCGACCAATCGGTGATTGATCAATATTAATTACTTTATCAATATCCTCTAAACCAGTTATTTTTTTATGTTGCCCTGGATTATCTTTAGCTCTATAAAAATATTTACTCAAGGACTTAGCTAGAATCTCCGTCATCAAAGTAGATTTACCAGAGCCAGATACACCAGTAATGCTGACAAATTTGCCTAAAGGAATGTTGACGTCTATATCTTTTAAATTAAATTCTCGGGCTCCTAAGATAGACAAAAATTTACCGTTGCCCCGACGATATTTTTTGGGTAAAGAAATGGATTTACGCCCCGATAGATATTGACTGGTTAAAGATTTTTTATTTTTTTTGATGACAGTCGGACTACCTTGAGCAATAATTTGCCCTCCGTGTTTACCAGCTCCCGGACCAATATCAATAATATGGTCGGCCGATAAAATAGTTTCTTCATCATGCTCAACAACAATGACAGAATTACCCAAATCACGTAAATCCTGTAAAGCTTTAATTAATCTTTTATTGTCGCGTTGGTGCAAACCAATAGAGGGCTCATCTAAAATATAAATGACCCCCGTCAAAGACGAGCTAATTTGTGTAGCTAAACGAATACGCTGAGCTTCCCCACCGGAAAGAGTAATAGCCCCTCGACCCAAAGTTAAATAATCTAAACCAACGTTATTTAAAAAATTCAAACGCTCCTTAATTTCTTTAATAATCTGCTTAGCAATTATTAACTCTGTCTCTGTTAATTTTTGTGGTAAACTACTAAAGAAATTTTTTACCTGATTAATATCTAAGGTCACCAGATCGGCAATGTTCTGATCATCAATAGTGATACTCAAAATTTTAGATTTTAACCTTTTGCCATGACAAGATTCACAAATTTCAATTCTCATATAACGCTCCAATTCACTACGAATATAATCAGAGTCGGTTTCCCAGTAACGTCTTTCCAAATTAGGAACAACTCCTTCAAAGCTATTCTTATGGTTATTGGAAAATTTATCATTACCCCCCTCTAGTTGATATTCTAAACTACCAGTACCCTCTAAAATTATTTCCAATTGTTTTTTGGTTAACTTACTGACTGGCACCCGCGTGGAAAATTTATGTTTTTTGGCTACGGCTTCTAGGATAGCGTTATACCAACCCTGATTAGCCGCTGTGCGAGACCAAGGTCTAATTGCCCCTTCGGCTAAAGACAATTTTTTATTAGGCATAACTAATTCTGGATCAACGGTTAATTTGGTGCCCAGCCCAGTACAATCCGGACAAGCCCCCCGAGGGTTGTTAAAAGAAAAATCACGGGGCTCAATGCTTTCAAAATTAACCTCATGATGAGTTAGGCAGGAGAAATATTGACTGAAAAATAAATCTTTTTTTTCTCGCGGCAGATAGACAACCACAAAACCATTGCTCAGATCTAAGGTCACTCTTAAAACATCCAGTAGATGCGATTTGGTCTTCTTACTGCCATCACACCTCAATTGGTCAATAACTATTTCAATAGTATGCCTTTTAAATTTGTCTAGATTTAATTTCTTGGCCTCATCTAAATCCATTATCTTCCCATCTATTCTTACTTTTCTATAGCCAGCTGATTTAACTCGATCTAAAGCTTGACGATGCTCGCCTTTCTTGTCACGAACCAGAGGGCATAAAAGCATAAAAGAAGTTTCAGCTGGCAAACGCCAAATCTTATCGGTAATTTCTGATAACCTTTGCTTAACTAAAGCTTGACCGCATTTATGACAATGAGGCACGCCTATCCGCGCAAACAATAAACGAAAATAATCATAAATTTCGGTAATAGTACCGACAGTAGAACGAGGATTACGGGAAGAAGAATGTTGATTGATTGAAATAGCTGGAGATAATCCATCTATTTGCTCTACCTCCGGCTTATCCATTTGCTCTAAAAAACGGCGAGCATAAGAAGACAGAGATTCTACATATAATCTCTGCCCTTCTGCATAAATAGTATCAAAAGCTAAAGAAGATTTACCAGAACCAGAAAGTCCGGTGATAACCACGAATTTGTCACGCGGTATCTTAACATCTATATTCTTTAAATTATGCACAGATGCTCCCTTGATATTAATATATTTGGCCATGCTAATTTTTCTAGTTATAATATCCCACCCATGGTATCATAAGAATTACGAGATGTCAAGAATTAAAGTTAACTTTTCCAATTGTCCTTTTTCCTTGACAAATAGGGCATTATTTGATAGGATAAAAAAAGTCAATTACCTATTTACAAATGAAAAACATCTTATATATTGCCCAGATAATTATTTCTATCCTTTTGATAATCGCTATTATGATGCAGCAACGTAGCTCAGGGTTAGGAGCTGCTTTTGGTGGAGATAGTGGTGTGCCCCGCACTAAAAGAGGACCCGAAAAATTCATTGTTAATGTGACAATTGTCTTAAGTGTACTATTTTTAGTCACTGCTCTGGCTAATTTATTCATTGAATAATTAAGCACCAAAACTATAAAATCAGTCTCGAAAATTATAAAAAATTCGTTATTTTTTATTAAAAAAAAATCGCAGAAAACATCTGCTCAAATTTTACATTTGTACAAAAAGATCAAAGGTAAATTTACTACGAACGAAGTTCAAGACGTCAATCAACAACTAGTTCTCCAATTAAATAAGAAAAACATACCTAGCTGGGAGCAAATAAAACAGTGGCCTAAATTTCTACATAAAAGTGAAAAACTACAAATTATCATAGCTTTAACCGTCTTTGTAGCGGCTGGCACTACTTTCGGCTGGCATTTATATCTAAAAAATTCTGTCTTGGTTCCGGCTAATGGCGGTAGCTATACAGAAGGGCTGATTGGCTCCCCCCATCTAATCAATCCCATCTTAGCGGCCACTGACATTGATCGTGATTTAGTTAAGTTAATCTTCTCCGGTTTAATGAGAACTGACGCCTCCGGTGAATTAGTTCCTGATCTAGCCGCCGCTTATCAAATAGATGAAGCGCAGACTGTTTATACCTTTGAGTTAAGACCTAATCTTAAATGGCATGATGATAACCCTATTACAGCCGATGATATTATTTTTACTATTAATAGCATCAAAAACTCTGAATATAAAAGCCCCCTCAAAAATAGTTTTAACGGCATAACTGTCCGCAAAATTAATGATCGAACTATACAATTTGAATTAGAGAAACCGTTCCCTCCTTTTCTTTCTATTTTAACTATTGGAATTATTCCTGAGCATCTTTGGTACAGCATTCCAGCTTTTGGTGCTCCTCTAGCTGACTTAAATACTAAACCAATTGGTTCCGGACCTTATCAATTTAAATCTCTAACTAAAGATGCTAACGGTAGCATTAAAAGTTATACTTTAAAAACTTACGAAAATTATCATCTAGAAAAAACTCATATTTCTAAATTAAGTTTTAAATTCTATCCTGATTTCCTAACCGGAGTCACCGCCCTACAAAACAAAAATATTGAAGGTTTAGTTTATCTGCCAACTGAATATAAACAAGAATTCAATAATAAAATAAATCTTATTAACCTACATTATCCTAAATATACTGCTATTTTCTTTAATCCAAAAGAAAATGAACTTTTATCAGATAAAGACTTCCGCAAAGCTTTAGCTATTAGTGTTGATAAACAAAGAATCTTAACGGAAGTATTAAACGATGATGGCCAAATAATCTATTCGCCTATCTTGCCCGGATTAATCGGTTATGAACCAGCGATGACAGGTGATGATTATAGCCCCGAAGAAGCCAAAAAAATTCTAGAAGAATTAGATTGGACTCTACCCGCAAAAGGGCCATTCAGAACTAAAGGAGAAGGCGATGAAAAACAAGAATTATCTATAAAATTAACAACCATTGATCAATCAGAGAACGTTAAAACCATCTCCATTATCAAAGAAAATTGGGAATCTATCGGTATCAAAACTGAACTAGATATTGTCTCCAAAGATAAAATAAAAACCAGTATTATTGAACCACGCAATTACCAAGCTCTGGTTTTCTCGGAAGTTATTAATATTAACTCTAGCCCTTATCCTTTCTGGCATTCCAGCCAAAATCAGCATCCAGGACTCAATCTAAGCGTCTTGGCTAATAAAGATATTGATGATTATTTGGAAATTATTCAAAATGCTAAAGATGATTTATCAAAAATAGAACCACTGAAAAAATTTCAGGAAAAACTATTAGAACTTAATTTTGCTATATTTCTATATAACCCCACTTATACCTACCCTGTAGCCAATAAAATAAAAGGGCTGGAATCCTTACAATTTATCAATTTACCAGCTGATCGCTTTAATAATATCACCTCTTGGTTTATTAAAACCAAAAGGGTTCTATCTAAATAATTAAATATTAAAAAATCTATGAAAGTAGTGAAAGATACGACTGATAATCTACTATCAAGTATTACTAATACTCAAAAGAAACAAAGAAAATTTCAAAGTAAACAAGTTTCAAATGCTTCTAGAAGAAAATTTTCTGGCTCTAGCTATAAGCAAAGAACCAAACCAAAAACAAACCAAAAACAAACTACCCCTCAAAAGAAAACTGAACGAATTTACAAAACTGCCCCCAAATCAGGTCCTAATAAGCTACGTATCATCCCTTTGGGAGGTTGTGAAGAAGTTGGCCGCAATATGACTGTCTTTGAATATGGACAAGACATTATTATTATTGATATGGGATTACAGTGGCCCGAAGAAGATATGCCTGGCATTGATTACATCATTCCTAATATTGAATATCTTAAAGGCAAGGAAAAAAATATTCGCGGTATTTTTATCACTCACGGACATTATGATCATGTGGGAGCCATTCCTCATCTTATAACAAAACTTGGTAATCCTATTATTTATGGCACGCCTTTAACTTTAGGCATTATCGCCAAAAGACAGGAAGACTTTAAAACGCAACCCTTAAGATTAAAATCTATCTCCAGCGACGCCGTTCTTAACCTTGGCAAGTTTAAAATTAATTTCTTTGGCGTTAGCCATAGTATTCCCGGCTCATTGGGAATAGTGATAGATAGTCCGGTTGGCAAGATAGTCCATACTGGCGACTTTAAAATTGATACTGCCACTTCCGGATACTTGCCAATAGAAATTAAAAAAATAAAAGAATTTGGTCGGCAAAATGTATTGGCTTTGATGGCCGACAGTACTAACGCACCTCAACCAGGCCGACAATTAACTGAAGGAGATATTCAGGGTAATATTGATGAAATTTTAGCTAATGCTTCCGGAAGAGTAATTATCGGAACATTTGCTTCCTTATTAGGCCGCATCCAGCAAATTATTTGGGCCGCTGAAAAACTGAACAAAAAAATTATCATTGAAGGGCTGGGTATGAAGCGAAACGTAGAATTAGCCCAACAACTTGGCTACATGAAGATTAAAAAAGGTACTCGTATACAACTCAAAGATATAAAGCACTACCCCGATAATAAAATTATTATCCTTTGCACCGGCGCCCAAGGAGAAGGCAATGCCGTCTTTATGAGAATCGCCAACCGAGAACATCGCACCTTACGAATTGAAAAAGGTGATACCGTAGTTTTTTCTTCCTCGGTGATTCCTGGCAACGAAAGGTCTGTCCAAAAACTTAAAGACAGTTTCTATCGTGAAGGGGCGGAAGTAATTCACTATAAAATGATGGACGTTCATGCTGGTGGACATGCCAAACAGGATGATCTCTATGATTTAATTAAAATGGTCAAACCAAAATATCACATTCCTATTTACGGTAATCATTCGTTTTTAAAAATTCACGCTAAAATCGCCCTACAAGCCGGCATGCCAGAAGATAGAATATTTGTACCGGACAATGGCCAAGTGATTGAGTTTAATCAACAAGGCGAAGGAAAACTTACTAAAGAAAAAGTTACTTCGGACTATGTTTTTGTTGATGGCTTAGGGGTCGGGGATGTTTCTAATATTGTTCTGCGAGATAGGCAAATGATGGCCGCCGATGGTATGCTCGTGGTTATTGCCACTATTTCCAGTAAAAACGGCCGATTGGTCCATTCTCCAGATATTATCTCCCGCGGTTTTATTTATATGAGAGAAAATAAAAAAATAGTGGAAGACATCAGGGCTAAAATAAAAAATATCGTCAATGAACACAATAAAACTCACGCTCAAATTAACGAGGCCTATATTAAAGATGCTCTGAGAAATAGTCTAGGTCAGTTTGTTTTTACCAAAACCCAAAGACGGCCGATGATTCTACCAGTGGTCATTGAAGTATAAAATCAATCTGTTATAATACAAAAGTAGCTATAAATTAAAAAATATGAACATATTAGTTTCCGGCATTCAACCAACTGGGCAACTGCATCTGGGAAATTATTTAGGTGCAATCAAAAACTGGCTTGAACTGCAAAAAAAATATCAGTGTTTCTTTTTTATTGCCGACCTGCACGCTTTAACTACAAAAATATCTGCTGCAGAATTAAAAAAGCAGACTTTTGAAATTATAGTTGATCTCTTGGCTCTGGGTCTTGATCCGAAAAAAGCTGTCATCTTCAGACAGTCTGACATTATTGGCCATGCTGAATTAACTTGGATTTTTAATTGTCTAATACCGGTGGCTGAATTAAATCGCATGACCCAGTTTAAAGACAAATCAAAAATGCAACCAGATAATATTAACGCCGGCCTTTTAACCTACCCAGTTTTGCAGGCGGCTGATATTTTACTTTATAAAGGAGAAGTTGTGCCCGTAGGTGAAGACCAGCTACAGCATCTAGAATTAAGTTGCAAACTGGCTCGTAAATTCAATCATCGTTATGGCCAGTTCTTTGCGGAAATTCAACCAATCCTCTCTCCTACTCCACGTCTCATGTCTTTAAATAATCCAGAAAAGAAGATGAGTAAATCTTTAGGCGAAAAAAGTTACGTTGCCATCAGAGATAGTAAAGATATAGTCTCCCAAAAAATTAAAAAAGCCGTAGCTGATAAAAAAGGAGTTGAAAATTTATTAACCCTTTACTCATATTTTGGCCAAAACAAAAAATACCAGCAAATGAAAACTGATTTTAAAGCTGGTAAATTAATGAACGCCAATCTTAAAGATGAATTGACTAAAGTGATTTTAGGTTTCTTAGAGCCGCTTCAGAAAAAAATTGCTACTTATCAAAAAAATCCTCAAACAGTAAATAAAATTATTACTCAAGGCAATCAGCAAGCTCAAAAAATAGCTGATCAAAATTTAACAGAAATCAAAAAAATAGTTGGGTTAAGATAAACCCCCTCTACCCGCCACTCTCATGGCGGGTTTTCCCCCTTAATAAGGGGGAAAAATCTCCAGCTAACGCTGGAGATTAGAGGGGGTATTATTATTCTCTTTTATCTTTACCCATGCCTTCAAAAGCTCTCAAAATCTCCAGAGGCACCGCAAAAATCACAGTATTGGACTGATCAGAAGAAAGGTCATTAATTGACTGTAGGGTTCTTAAATGAAGAGCGCCTGGGGAAGTAGCTAAAATTCCAGCTGCTTTACTCATATTATCAGCAGCTGCAACTTCTCCTTCAGCTTTGATAATTACAGCCCGTTTTTCTCTTTCAGCTTCCGCTTGTTTAGCAATAGTGCGCTGCATGTCTTTTGGTAGTTCAATATGCTTTAAATCAACAGAAAGAACTTTAATCCCCCAGGGATCAGTGGCTTTGTCAACAATTTGCTGAATACGATGAGAAACATCGTCACGTTTACTCAATAACTCATCCAAATGGACTTCACCAACTACATCACGCATAGTAGTCTGCGCTAATTGAGAAACAGCATAAAAAAAATTCTCTACTTCTAAAACCGCTTTTTCCGTCGCCACTACTTTATAATACAAGACGGCATTAACATTGACTGTCACATTATCTTTAGTAATGGCATCCTGATCGGGAACATCAACCGCCTTAACTCGAATATCCACTTTTGTCATTGACTGAAAAATTGGCCAAATCAATCGCCAACCCGGCTGCTGGGTGCTTAAATATTTCCCCAGCATAAATTTGACTCCCCGTTCATACTGATTTATTTGGCGAATGGAAATCAAAATAATAAAGATGATTACGCCTAGCAAAAAATAATACCACATATTTTTGACAATTAATAATTAACTATTTATAATATCCATTATTTCTTGTTGATGCTTTTTGACCTCTACGGCACTATTGGCCTCAACCGTAATCCGCAAAAGCGGCTCGGTATTTGAAGGCCGGACATTAAACCACCAGTCTGGAAATTCAACCGTAATGCCATCAATCTCGTCTAAAATATTATCCCTATATTTATTTTTAATTTTATCAAGCTCGGCGTTAATATCTTGAACCTGAATATTAAGTTCATCAGCCCTAGAATAGAGTGTAAAGTCTTTAATCATTTCTGACAATTTACGGCCATCCATAGAAATAGCCTGTAAAGCTAACAACAAAGCAATAAATCCAGAATCAGCATAATAGTTATCTTTGAAAGCAAAGTGACCAGAAACCTCCCCGCTCATAACACCACCCTGCTCGCGCATATGGCGAGCTAAATTTAAATAACCAACCTCGCTTCTAATCGGCCTGCCGCCCCATTTAGCCACTAGATCTTTAACTGCATGGGAACAAATAAGATTATAGGCAATGCCAGCTCCCGGATGAAGATGCAACATGGATTTTGCTAATAACAATAAAACCATATCACCCCGGAGAAAATTTCCTTTCTCATCAACCAAAAACATCCGATCGCCATCTACATCAAAAATAACCCCCAAATCAGCTTTTTCTTCAAGGACTTTTTGAGCTAATTTATTTGACGCGCCCGGCTCTAATGGATTAGGCGGACGATTGGGAAAATTGCTATCTAACTCGGGAAACAAATGAATTAATTCACAGGGCAAATTTTTAAAAAGTTCAGGAATTAAAAGTCCCATCATACCATTACCAGTATCTACCACCACTTTTAGTGGTTTTATTTTTTTGATATCTGCAGAAGATAAAAGATTCTTTAAATAATCTTTCTTTAAGTCTTTTTTTTGCAATTTGCCTTCAACTTTCTGATCATTAAGAGGAAAATTTAATTTAGTTAGTTCAACATAAAGTTCTTGGCCACTAATAAATTCAATGCTGGCCTTATCCTCAGGATTTAACATAACCATTTTAAAGCCGCCGTATTCTGAAGGATTATGAGAAGCAGTGGCCATAATGCCACCATCATACTTATAATAGCCCACTGAAAAATAAAAATCATTAATAGAAATTAAATTAAAATCATCAACGGCTACGCCATATTCCAAAAAAGTTTCCCTAACTACATTCATTAAGGGCTCTGAAGATTGCCGAGCATCCCGACAAATAGAAATTTTTAAATCCTTAATTGGCTTATTCAACTGCTGAGATAAAATCTTTAAAAAAGTCTGGGCAATTAATCTTGCTGTTTCTTCGTTTAATTCAATAGGATAAATCCCTCTAATGTCATAGGCCTTAAAAATCTTACTTTCCATTATTTTCTCTATTTAATTATTATATAAGGCAGTATATCATTTTTTTAATAAAAAAACACCCCGTAAAACGAGGTGTTTTTTGAACAAAATTTATTTTTTGCACTTTAATCCGCAAAACATCTTACTGAAAGCGCCCCAAGCCATCAAATAAATAATGACTACTACAAGAGGGCCTAGATAAGGAATCTTGCTGATAATAATATAAATCAAAATACCTAAGGCCAAAACTGTAATGTCAGAGAACTTCTTTTCATCAAATAATTTTTCTTTAATAAATTTACCAATTAACCAGGCGGAAATTACTTTAGCCAAATATAAAATAATGACCCACAAACTCATGGCCACAAAAGCTAATGGCAAACCAATAAAAGTAATGGCTAACAGCAAACAAGCAATTGGTGTAATCACTAAGAGAACCAGACCTTGCCAAAGACTTTTCCAAGGATGACTCCTGACCCAATTATACCCATCTTTGAAAAATTTAGAAAATAAGTATAAGAGCACCATGCCGACAACCAATGTGCCGAAAAATTTAAATAATAATCCTTTCCAGCTAAATTTCTGCCATGGTGTTTTAGACTTTGAAAAAATCTGATCAAAATTCACTCCCTTAGTAATGGTGGCTCCTTCAGCAATCATGCCTTCTTCCATGGCTTTATAATACAAGGTGCCGTTGATAACTGCTGAATCAACAACTTCCAAATTTTTTCCTTTTGATAAGTTCAACTCAACATCTTTGTTAAAAGTACCACTAAGCAGCGCTGACTCCACAAATCCTTCAAACTGTCCACCGACAGTACCGCGCATGTTAGCCCGTTGGCCATAAAAATTAACATGGCCACCAATAGTTGAATCAGTATCTAAGTCTAATTTCTGTCCAAAGAACATAACATTATCTCTGACTTGAGCCATAATATTAACTTGTTGACCTGCAGTTCTGACTGAGCCATTGACTGTGCCTTTAATAGTAATAGTGTTGCCAGCGGCAAAAATATCACCATTAATGTTTTCTGAGTCTACGGTAATATTGTCTCCAGCCAAAAACAAATCTCCATTGACTGTGCCGTAAACTTCAATATTTTGGCCAGCGGCATAATAATTTGAATCAATCTGCTGGTCACTAGCTAGCAAAACATTGTCGCCACTGTGATATTCTGCGGCCAAAGCAGATAATGGCACAACAAAGAAAGCCAGCAATAAAAATAATTTGTACTTCATAGGCAAGTATTTATTTAATTAATTATCTATATTTTAGCATAAAATCAGCTAAAAATGTAGTTAATCACTTAATTGAAAACTCTCAGTATATTTCTACTGAGAGTTAACTTGAGCAAAAAATCAATCTTTGGCATAATCCCACCCATCTTCATGATTTCCAGAATAATAAACTAATTCACCAAAACTTCTGGGATGCTTGCCCCATTTTCGGTCACGAAATCTTAACCAACGCTGTTGTTGAAATGCAGCTACAGCAAATAATATTATTAGCAACAAAAAATACATTAAGCCAAACATGGTTTTAGATAGCACTAAAATACGCTGCATAGGAGTAATGATCGTCAGTAAAAAAATATCTTGATCTGAGTGTTGAGAAAGATACTATAGACCAAAAATAGCTAATGCCAGAAAACAAAAAGCACAAAAGGTTTCATAACCAGTCATTTCATCACACATGATTTATTCTCCTAATTCAATTTAAATGAGTTTATTCTAAAATTAAATTACATCAATGATAAATAAAAGTCAAATTTGTTTTTTGACAAAAGAGAGCCTCCCGCAACGCGGGAGGTGCAAATATTACTACTATTTTTTTGTTACAAAAGCATTTACATTCCACTCTGTTTTATAAACTCCCTTAGGTTCTAATTTAAAATTAGTTCTTTCAAGTAAACTTTTTAACTCCCCAACTGTAAAGCTATGATAAAACCGCCAAAGTGTTTCTTTTTGATCTGCTCTCCAGGGAATTAAAAAATCATTCCAGGACTTTTTGTCAAAAAATCTCCTAAAATAATATTTTAAATACTTTGGTTGCATTAAATTCCAATTGGCCATAAAAAGATAACCGCCCGGCTTAAGCCAGCTATTTATTTTATTTAATAAATCTAACCTTTCTTGTTTAGTAGCCAAGTGATGGAAAGTGGCAATGATCAGAACCATATCAAAGCTCTGAGCGGAAAAATCAACTTTGGTGATATCGCCTACTTTAAAATTTGCCTGCGGAAATTTTTGCTGACCTTCTTTAATTAATTTTTCACTAAAATCAATACCCAGATAATCACATTTTTTATTATTCATCTCAAATAACTTTATTATCCTTCCATTACCGCACCCCAGATCCAGAACCTTGAAGTTATCTTTAAAATATGGTATAAAAACTTGTAACTCCGGCCACGGATAAACACGTGAGGCCGAAAAATCCGGTGAAATCCGGTTATAAATCTTTTGTAAATCTTTTTTTATTTTTTCAGACATGAATATTGGTAAAAATCCCGCAAAGCGGGATAAAATATTGGAAAAAATTGTCACGGAACTGGCCTCAATAAACTATGCCAGTCAATTAGATTTTGTACGAAAATTGCGACAAACTTTCAGTAAATATAAACTTACTCCTCTATCTAAAGCTACACTGATTTCTGTCTATCGTCAATTACTTAAAAACAAAAAATTACAGCCAGATAAAAGATTTTCCCAACTCTTGACTAAGCGGGCTGTGAGAACTTTGTCTGGTGTTTCTGTGATCACAGTTTTAACCAAACCTTTTAAATGCCCCGGCCAATGCATTTATTGCCCTGATGAGCCCCAGATGCCTAAAAGTTATTTATCAAACGAACCAGCTGCCGCTAGAGCTAAAATGAATCTCTTTGACCCAATACGACAAATCAATATGCGTATTCAAGCTCTGGAAAATAACGGCCATCAGGTTGATAAACTAGAACTATTAATTTTAGGCGGTACTTGGTCAGCTTATACTACTAGTTATCAGGAAAAATTTATTCGCGATTGTTTTTATGCAGTTAATACTAAAACTCAAAAAAATAAACGCCAGCCTTTTAGTCTAGAAAAAGAACAAAAAATAAACGAAACAGCCAAATATAAAATTATTGGTCTGACTATTGAAACTCGCCCTGATTTTATTACTGAAAAAGAAATTAAAAAACTGCGGCGCTATGGCTGTACTCGGGTACAATTAGGTGTTCAGCATACTGATAACCAGATTCTCAAAAAAATTAAACGCGGCCATACTTTAAAGCAAAGCATTCAAGCAACTAAATTATTAAAACAAACCGGCTTTAAAGTTGATCATCATTATATGCCTGACTTGCCAGGTAGTACTCCGCAAAAAGATTTAAAAATGTTTCAGTATGTTTTTAGCTCTCCAGACTTGCAGCCAGACCAGATTAAAATTTATCCCTGCATCGTCAGTCCCTATTCTCAATTATATCAGTTATATCAGCAAAAAAAACATCAACCGTATTCAGAAAAAAAACTATTAAATCTACTACTAAAAATAAAATTAATCACTCCGCCTTATGTCCGCATCAACCGTCTGATTAGAGATATCCCTAAAGAAAATATTGTCGCCGGCAATAAAATTACTAATTTGCGACAGCTTTTGCAAAAAGAGTTAAAGAAAAAGGATAAAAAATGTCAGTGTTTGCGTTGTCGTGAAGTGCGTAGTGATACTAAAAATATAAATAAAGCTATTTTAGTCAAAAAAGAATACTCGGCTTCTGACGGCCAGGAAATATTCTTAAGTTATGAAAGTTCTGATTCTCAAATAGTTTATGCTTTTTTAAGATTACGATTTAATAATAATTCTACTAAAAATATTTTTCCGGAATTAAAAAACGCGTCCATAGTCCGCGAACTTCATGTCTATGGTCAAATGATTCCCACTGATTTAAAAGAAGAAGCTGTTTATCAAACTCAACATCTGGGAATTGGCAAAAAGCTAATGCAAGAAGCAGAAAAACTTACCAAACAAAACGGCTTAAATAAAATCGCAGTTATTGCTGGCATTGGTGTCCGCAATTACTACCGAAAATTAGGCTATAAATTAGAAGATACTTATCTGACTAAAAAATTATAAGCTTCTATGCTACACTAATATTATAGACCACGTTAAAGATCTCGCCCCCGCGTTGCGGGGGCGGTAGTAACGGGACACAAGTAAAATATTAATTTCTAAGAATGGACCAACAAATAACTCAAATTATCCAAAAAGAATTAAATCGCCAAAGAAACGGAGCAGAAATGATTGCTTCAGAAAATTTTGTTTCTTTAACTGTCTTGCAGACAGCCGGCTCGGTTTTAACCAATAAATATGCTGAAGGCTATCCTGATAAAAGATACTATGGCGGCAATCAATTTATTGACCAAGCCGAAAATCTGGCTATTGAGCGAGCTAAAAAGTTGTTTGGCGCCGAACATGCCAATGTCCAGCCGCATTCCGGCTCTACGGCCAATCTAGAGGCCTATTTTGCCCTAACCGAGCTAGGGAGCACTATTCTTGGCTTTTCTTTGGCTCATGGCGGTCATCTTACCCATGGTCATCCAGTTAACTTTTCCGGAAAATTCTATAACTTTGTCAGTTATGGAGTAAATAAAAAAACGGAATTAATTGATTTTGATGAAGTTAGATCCCAAGCTTTAAAACATAAGCCAAAAATTATTTTAGCCGGCGCTTCGGCCTACTCTCGCCAGATCGACTTTGAAAAATTTCGACAGATTACTGATGAAATCAACGCTTATCTGATGGTTGATATGGCTCATATTGCTGGTCTGGTAGCCACTAAACTCCATCCAGACCCTCTGCCAGTGGCTGATGTAGTCACCACTACCACTCATAAAACTTTACGTGGACCGCGTGGAGCCATGATTTTATGCAAAAAAGAACTAGCCCAAAAAATTGATAAAGCAGTTTTTCCTGGTATGCAAGGTGGACCCTTAGAGCATATTATTGCGGCTAAAGCCGTGGCCTTAGGAGAAGCTTTAGAGTCAAATTTTGTTGATTACCAAAAACAAGTTTTGGCTAATGCCAAAACTCTGGAGAAAAAATTTAAACAAGCTAATATTAGAATGATTTCCGGCGGCACTGACAATCACCTGCTGATGATTGATGTCACTTCTTTGGGACTATCCGGCAAGGAAGCTGAAAATCTGCTGGACCAGGTTTTGATTTTTACCAATAAAAATATGATCCCTTTTGATCAGAGGAAACCAATGGATCCTTCCGGCATTCGTTTAGGCACGCCGGCTCTGACCACTCGCGGACTAAAAGAAAAAGAAATGGAAATTATTGCAAAGATTATTATCGATACTTTAAAAACAAAACAAGCTGACCAGAAAAATAAAAATAAAATTCTAGAATTAATGAAAAGTTTTCCTTTATATCCGGAATTGTGATTTTACCGGTCATTCTGGAAGGAGGAGCTTGCGACGACTGATAGAATCTCGTTCTTAATTCACCAGATTCTATCACCTTTCGACTCACTTCGTTCGCTCAAGACTCCAGAAACGAAAAAAAATAAACCTATGCCCAAAATCATTGACGGCAAGGCGCTGGCCTTAGAAATACAAAATAAATTAGCTAAAGAAATTACTAACCAAAAATTAACACCTAGTTTGGCTGTCTTGTTAGTTGGCAATGATCCAGCTTCCAAAATCTATATTGAATTAAAAAAGACTGCCTGCCATCAAGTAGGCATTGAATTTCACGAGTATTGTCTTGCTGAAGAAACCGGCAATGAAAAAGTTTTGGAAGTAATAAGTTTTCTCAACAATGATGATGATATAGACGCCATTTTAGTACAACTGCCTTTACCCGAACATTTGGATACCAATCAGATAATCCAAGCCATTGATCCAGCTAAAGACGTTGATGGTTTTCATCCGGAAAATATTCAAAAATTTCTTAATAATCAAACTGATTTTGTACCGGGATTACCTTTAGGGATCATTAAATTATTAGAATCAACTGGTGAAAAATTAGAAAATTTAACAGCAATTATTATAGCTAAAAACGAAATCCTCTATCAGCCTTTAGCTAAATTATTACAAGACAAAAAAATTAAAACTCAAGTATTTAAACCAGAAGATAAAAATATCAAAAATAAATGCCAGAAATCTGACATTTTAATTAGTGCTTGCGGCCAGCCGTTTTTTATTACCACTGATATGGTTAAAGACAAAGTCATTGTCATTGATGTGGGCACCAATAAAGTTGGAGACTATGTGGTTGGTGATGTTGATTATAGCGGCGTGTTTGAGAAAGCCGGACATATCACTCCTGTGCCGGGCGGGGTCGGACCGATGACAGTGGCTATGCTTTTATGTAATACTGTAAAATTATCTAGAGTGAAAAATAAAATAAAGTCTACGCCCTGAGCGA
>PCWQ01000003.1 GCA_002787405.1 Candidatus Komeilibacteria bacterium CG11_big_fil_rev_8_21_14_0_20_36_20 | reverse complement strand
CATTTCATAGACTGCGCGGTTGTATAGCCAGCCAGTTTCATATTGGATTCTATTTTTTTGTTGTTGGGTGAAATCATCCTTTCCAAGGAGCAAATCAACTTTAGTTGGACGGTTAACCTGAGAAATATTTGGTACTACTGCTGATTTTGCTTTTTTTTCATCTAGAAGATCTTTTTCGGGATCTTCATCTTTACCACCTCCATCATCTTCTTTATCATCATGTTTATCTGTCTTTTTCTTTTTTTTAATTGGAGAATCATCATCATCGTGATTTTCATCAGTGTCTCCAAGAATTAACTCTGGATGTTCTTGAAAGGAACTCACAATTAAGTTTGATAAATTTTGAATTTCTTTTACATTTTCAAAAAATGCTATTTCATCAATAGTTTCATCGCCGTGATCAAAATTTCCCCATCTTTTTACTAGTTCAAGCCTTTCTTTTGCAAAAAGACTCAGTGTTTGGTCTTTCTCACTAAAAATCTTTGCAAAATCAGAAAGAGCTCTTACTAAGTCACTTGGAAATAAATATGTATAGTATCTATTGGACGAAATAACCAACTCTTGTTTCTCAATAGCCTTGATATTTGCTGAGGCAAGAGATTCTGTCTCGCTAACGTTAAATCTCTCAGTTTTTGAAAAAAGATTTGTTATAGATGGGGTTTTTTCTAGTGAAGCAAGGAAAAAAGCACGACCTTTGGAGTCGCTTCTACCGACAAGATCTTTTATATCGATTATTTTTCTTTTGAACAGGTATTTTGTTTTGATTTCAGCCACAAAATGATTATACCCTTTGATAAATATGGTTAGCTAGGTGAGAATTGATTATTAGCGGAGAAGTTTACTCTTTAGGTCTGATATTGAATTCTTTTTTCTGGTTTTCATCAAGTTGCTTTGTTACCATTTCAATTTGTTCCGGAGAAAGTTGATGCCTTCCAAGTAGACCTCCAAATCTTTGACCAGCTAATAGTTTATCTCTGTTATCTTTACTTAATCCGGCTAAAAATCTATACATCTCATTTCCTTTTCTTTCTTCTAAAAATGTAATTAATTTTCTGGGTTCAGCTGCTTCAACTAATTGATTGCTAAATTCTTCCCTCATGCCTCCATTTCTTCCAGAAACATCAACTCCAGAAAGTCTGGCAAGTCTAGTTCCTGTGTCTCCTAAACTGGTTATTGCATATGAGAGATTGCCGTCAAAAATCATCATATCTGCTGTTACAAACAATGCCAGTATAGCAAGCTGTTTAAATGATATTGTTTGTTGCTCATCGGCTTGAGTATCTTGGATGGTTATGTCTAGTTTATCCTCGCCGTCTTTAACAACGTCAACAATATTTTCAGGTTTGATATCTACAGCTTCGCCGGATTCTGGAGCAGCTATTCCCAGGAGTTCTGATGTCTTAATTACATTTTCTTTTTGACGTAGTTGGTCCTCTTCAATTTTAATTCTAAGGTTCTCAAGCGCTATGGAAAGTTCTGAATCATTTTCTTGTTGCAGAAATTCTTGATAATTTCTTCCAGCCATTAATTCAAGTAAATCAGATTGTAATTCTCCAAGTTGTTGGGACGTAAAATCTTCAGGATTTGCAAGAATAGCATTAATTCTAGCTGTAATTACTGCTTTTAATTCCCTTAATTCATCTTCTGTTTTTGTGTTTTGGTTTGCTAGGTTTTCAGTTGTTTGGTCAGAAGCTATTGGTTTTGAGTTTGTCTTGATTTCATTTTGTAAATCTGGAGCGGCCAAATCAACAGTTTGTACTTCATTCTGCATTTCTGGAGTAGCTAAACCGGTAGTTTGAGTTTGACTTTCTGAACCGGCTACTCTAATTCCTGGAACTCCGAATAATTCACTCAAGCTACTTGCCCCAGCGAGTCTATTAGATTCATCTACAAATGCTGTTTCAGGTGGTTGAATTACGCGATTTTCTTCATCTGTCGCAACAAAAGACATTTCTTTATCTACTTGCGTTTGTGATTTGGTTTCATGCATATCACCACTCTAACTTATTCTGGTGAAATATTCAACAAAGATTGCTATAATAAAAGAGATGATGATCATGAATGAAGCTGATAGTGGTGAAGCCGCCAGAAGAGAACAAGTTCTGAGCGAGTCAAAACAAAACCTAAGGAAAGCGCAAGCTAGCCTAGAGGTCTTGTTGGATTTCATTGGAGATAAATCTGCTAGCACTCTTGATAAAAAAGAAGCAGTAAGGCTTATTGTCGAAGTAAGAAGATCAATCCAGGGTGTCGATTATTGGACACAAGACTATGGATCAAGCACTTCAAAAGGGAAATTATCTGATCCAGATATTGAAGCCGTAGTAGATGAAAGAAATAATGTAGTAGATATTCTTGAACAAATTGAAACCACATTAAATTTTAACTTCAAAATTTTTGAAGGTGATGAGATAGCAACAAACGATCGAGCTGACAATAAATCTTTTTCTTTGCCTGACGAAAATAGTTTTTCAGGCGATTTTGATAATGACTCGCAAAAATTTGATTTTGAACGCGATTGGACAGAAATAATAGGTCGACTCACTATTGGTAGAAATGAGCTTTTGACCAGCGTCAATGAAATGATTGAAGAAGCTGCAACAGGAGTAATTAATGCCGATATGTTTAGTAGATTGAGGGACAGTAATGTCTTATTTAGAAGATATATAAGAGAAGTAAGAAGACAATTAAATCTTAATAGTATAAAAAATAAAAGGTTTATTGATGAGCTTGATGAATTTGTTAATAGTGAAAAAACTCAACAAATTAATGATTTGCTGGCTGAATTTTTTCAGCAACATATTAAGGATAAAAAAGGTGGCATTGACAAAGAGCAAGAAGTTGATGAGTGGCCACTTGAACAATCTAAAGAGTTGGCTAGATCAATTGTCGAAATCACTCAAGTATTAGACGAGATAGACAGTCGAATTATTAGAGATTTTGACTATGATGATCCAGCAGATGATCTTTTACTTAATCAAATTCAGGAAGATTTTAATGCTCAAGTAGTATTAATTAAAGGAATGTCAAAAAATTTGGATTTTATAAAGAAAGTTATTCCGTTATTAGTTCCAACAGTCAATTTAAAGATAACTAAGGTTGTTGAAAGACAAGAAGAGTTAGGTGATATTTTGAAATCTGCCGACCAATTAGAGGAACGTGCAAAAAAGGTAGAACACCAAGTTTGGATAAAATTAATATTTATTCTTCACCCAGAACTAAAAGCTATGGCTTCTGATTTGGAAGAGTCTAGTCCAAATCCAACTGGTGATGCTGAAGACGATTTCAATAATTTAATTGATTATGCAACAAGGCTGGAGGTTCACATACTTGCTGTTGGGCAGATTCAACAAGGATATGTGACTCAGCCCTTAAAAGATTTCGATTTTACTGGTGCTTTCTTACAATCAATCCAAGAAGAATACGATTTTAGAATGAACAATGCATTTACATTTTGGCAGAATAATTTAAATGGTTTATATTCAAATTTTGATAATACAAAAGATAAATTTCTGAAAAAATTGGTGGTATCTGAGGGAGTCAGTGATGCCGTTTTAGAAAAGACTGAAAATGACAAATTATCAGATGTTATCAAGAAGCTAAGTGAAGCAACTGAAGATGCAAAAAAACAGGTTACGACTTCAGTTAATGTTAAAATTCCTGGAGGCGATCGAAGTCAGCCCTATCTTCAGTTTCTAGAACCATTTTGGGATAGAGCTAAAATTCAAATAGATCGTAGGAAAAATATTTATGATCTAAATGAAGAGAAATTGCGTCCCGTATCTGCAGAAACGGCAATCGACTTTTTATCAGGTGGATATATTCCTGGAGCTCCAAAAGAGTGGAAAGAAAATAATGGATGGAGAAAGGAAACTCCAAGTAAACTAGCTTCAGGAATTTGGGCATACGTTGAAACAGTTCTTTTAGGTGATGCGGCTCGCGAAACAGAAGCTTTTATGAAAGTAGATCTGCTTAATACGGAAGTTGGTATGGGTCACCAACAGACTCTGCACTTGATGCTTAAATCTTTTATGGCTCTAAGTGAGACTTTTCCTTCACCAAAAAGAAAAGAAATATATTTATTGGGTGATAAATTAATTAAAGATGTAACTCAGGTACAACATACTCTTAATAGAGGACATGGTGTTAGTGAACTTGAGAAGAATCCTTCAGGATTAATAGATTTTTATAGTAATGTTGGTAATCAGATGACTAGAATTGATTTTGCTAGAACCGCTAGGTTGGGTGAAGAATATCAAAATAAAGAAGGATTAAGAACAGTTTCAGAAAGATTACTTTGGGCTCAGCAAGCAATGGCGGCGATGAATGAACCAACATTTAGAGGAACAGCTTGGTTGTCTACTTCAGAAAATGCTAAAAATGCGGAAATTGCACGAAATGTTAGAGAGCGAAATCCGCTGACAATATTTCCTCTAGCAACAGCCATAGCAGATGATTTTTTTGTAAAAAGAGATGTTGTGAGGTTAATTGCTGGATCTGATACACCCCCAAAATGGGTAACAGAGTCTTTAGACAGATATCCAGGAGAATCATTGAGCGAATTTGCCACGAGGAAAAGACTCTATATGAGTGAATGTCTTCAAGAAATGTTATATGGTAGAAACGCAGCTGGAAGATTACTTACTGCAAATAATGCTGCGCCCGATAGTTTGTGGGGCAAATATCAGGCCTCAGGTGGAAATCAGGTTGAAAAAAGGAACTATTTAGATGCTGTTCAAAAGAAGACAGTAGTAACTGGACATTTAGCTGAACAGCTAGCAATGAACTTGGCAGAATATTCTTTAGAGCCATGTAAAGCCGAAGGTCAAAGAATGATTCCAGGCACAAAAACAATTACAATTGATGGGCAAGAAATAACATTGCCAATATTAGATGCTCTTGCTGGACCAACTGCTATTTTTGTGATGAGTAGGTTCTTCTATAATCAGTCATATAGAAGAAAATTAACTAAAAAAGGTAGTGCAGAAGGATCTCCTGGACCTAGAGAAACGCTGGATAATTTTTATTCAGTTTCGGATACTCAAAATGATAGATATTGGTATATTCCAGATGGTGAAACAGAAGGAGTGACTCTTAAAGAAGCTATTATTTTAGCTGAAGACAGAGAAGCGTTTAGAGATATTCCATGGAGTACAGCGGTTACTGAGGCTGAAAGAAATAGCGCATGGGTAGAAGAGGTGAGACTTTCGTTAAACCACTGGGATAGAATGACTAGGCCTGATGGAATAGGTGTTGTTTGGCATAATATAGTTAAGGCAGAACCTGGATCGTCGGGATCATTATTGACATTCGATTCAAGCATTACCATATCAAAAATATTTCCGTTTGTCAGAGAAGTAACTTATATGATGCAAAGAGATAAGGGAGTGAAGCTTCATACATGGCCTAACGAAGAGGAATGGCAGGATTTTGTTACTGTTGAAGCACATTATTTAGCTGAAATAGATGATGGAAATGCTAATCCTGCACAACCTATTGAGGTCGAAGGAGTTAGAGTAACAGATAAATTGTGGAAACTTGTTATAGAGTTGAGCAGACATCCAACCTCACAACATATACTTTCAGATATATGGGAGCCTGAAGATGACACGAGAACTAAAGTAACAAGATATGCTTCTTTGATGGGTGAGGTTGTCAGAACTCCAAAACTTAAAGGCATGAGAAATAGTTTTGAGCAAGCGGTTATGAATAATGAGTCCAATAGCCAATGGGACGTTTGGAAAAAATTATTTATTGGAAATACAATTATTGGTAGTATTGCTTCAGGAGATCCATCGGCTATGGATTATAAAGACACAAGAGCAATTAAACAGCTTTTGAGTCGAGAGGTTTGGGAAAGAGAGAGTCAAAATGCTATAGCTAAATTTGCTAGAAAATGGTTTGCTGGCACTCAAAAAGAGTTAGTTTATCAAGGCATTGGTATTTTTAGTGCTAACGAGGTTACTAAATTGCTAGAACTAGCGGGTGCACCATCAGGATTAATAGCCGTTGCAAAATCCTCTATTGCAGATCTTCAAAAAACAAATTAGTTATTAATTTAAATGTTTATTCAGGCAACTTCATTTTTGTTACTGAAATATATAAATTAGTTTGAGTATTATTTAATTAAAAAGTTGGGACAAAAATCTTAAACTCTAGAATTAGTTGATGATCTAGAGCCAGCTCTAGTTCTAACTCTACTTGAAACTGGTCTTCTATTCGCACCTGCGCCAGTTCCTCCTCCGGCGGCAGGTGAATTATTTTGAATAGTTGGATCAAAATTTCTTGCACCTCTGCCAGCAAGTTTATCTGAAATCCATTGGGCTGGAGCCACGGTTCCAACACCTAAGTTAGCTAGTCCTTCTAGATTTCTTCCTAAACCACTGGCTTTTCTAGCAATTCCTGGTAAGTATTTGATGGCTGGAATTGCGGCAACACCACTTGCTCCACCAATCAATCCTCCAGCTAACGCACCTCTCAAACCTCTTCGACCGTTAACTCCTTTAGTAGCTCCAAAATATGCACCACCAGCTGTTCCAACTCCACCTAAGACTCCGGCAGCTCCAACACCGAGACCAATAGTAGCCAATCTCTTTGCTCCCCATCCTTTAGTTTGATCTCCACTCCAAGCACTCTTTGCCCTAGCACCAGCCGCATTGAATACCATCGTTCCAAATCCCTCAGTAGCACCCAGGTTTTTCTTTACATCTTTAACGATTTCT
>PCWQ01000015.1:29975-36427 GCA_002787405.1 Candidatus Komeilibacteria bacterium CG11_big_fil_rev_8_21_14_0_20_36_20 | reverse complement strand
CTCCAGCTATATATGCTAGGAAGCAAAGATTATTAACTAATTATGTGCCAATTAGAGTATAGACAGATTGTCTAAAGAAATGGGTACCCACCAGGTCAGGTCAAAGTCGGAGTGATTGAGCTCGACCATGAGTTCGGCCAGCCTCTCGTCATTCCAATCGCGCCGTTGAGCAATCTTGTTTAAGGCAAGACTCAGTGCTTTTTCTTCCTTCTCCGGCATGTCTACCAAGTCTACATTCTCTTTCGGTATTGTTTCCCACCCCAACTCTTTGAGGGCCATGACAGTCATGTTGCCGCCGATAATGAAGCCGTCGCGTCCCTTGCTGGTGTTGACCGTGATGAGTCCGCGCAACCCAAACCTTTCAATCGATCGTTTTAATGCATCGATGTCTTCGCGCTTTATCTCGCGCGGGTTGTAGGCCGGATGCTTGAGGTCTGTAATTTTTATTGTCTTCGTATTTTTTTCCATAGGTTTATGAAGAATAGTTTGATGCGAATCCGGACCCTTCTTCGAAGCGGGAGCGCAAGGTATGCCTGCGTTGCTATCTCGCGCTCGACCATTTCAATGCGCCGCTTTTGAGCTTCAGCCAGCAGGTCGGCCGGAATGTATGCACCGCCTATAAGCCGCGGCCTATTCTTTCTTCGTGCCAGCGGGTTCTTTTTTGGGTTGTCGAGTCTGGTCATGTTCTTCTTCAATTAATTTTTTAGTTGTTAAGATGGCGTGTTCGACTTTTTCGATCCGTTCCTGATATTCCACCACCAATTCTTTCTTGGTCTTTTGGCCCTCCATGTTGAATGGGGTCAGGCGTTGGATCACCACGTCATCGTCGCCGCGGTCTTCGAGGTTGCGTACCGCAATCTCCAGCCGCACTTTTTCTTCTAGCAATGAGTCATGAATTGACTCAAGAGTTTCTAGTCTTGTTTTCATATCGTTATAATTTCGAACTTGTCCGTCTTTTCATTCCATCGCCAATATTCCTTTGTAGCGTTTACTGGCTTCGGGAATGCAAGCATTCGCTCTTGGTCTGCCCTCGACCTGGAACTGAAACGCTCCGAGCTAACCTGAATAAAGCGAATTTCTTTTTTGCCGACAGCCATCAAGTCCCAGCACCCGAATAGGTCTTGCTGTTGGAACTTTGCGCGCCGAGCCTTTTCGATCCAGTAGCCTTCCTGAGCGAGAAGGGCCTGGGCTTTTTGTTCAATGATTTTTCCTTTTTGGGTACGGTTCATAGCTGTTTGAGTTAACGGGTTTTGTGTCTTTGTCCCGTTCGTAGCGGCGGGGTCGCCGATGTGTTGTTAGGCCGAGGCCGACTCCGATCCCGCATTGCGGGGCAGATCCGGGACATTGAGCCGAACACTGACACGAGCTTTGCTTCTGCGGCCGACGAGGTTCATGACCGAGCGGATCGCTTTAATTGCGCGTCCCTCTTTGCCGATCACGATTCCCGCATCGCCCTCGCCAAGCTTCGCCGAGAGGAGCACGCCCATCTCGTCTACGTGCCTTGTCACTTCCACCTGTTCAGGGTGGTTGACTATTGCCCGTAGAATCGTTTCAAGTAGATTCTGATCTTGTTCCATAGCTTTAATTTTTCTTTATAATTTCTTTATCTTTTCTTGACCGCCTGTCGACCTCAGACGGAATCTTTGCAGCCAGAACGCCGTTGGGGTTTCCCCCTAACGCACGCCCCAGCCGCTTATTTGCGATAGCCACATATGCCGGGTTGAGATCTATGCCAACGAAACTCCGGCCCAGCGAACACGCAACCACCGCAGTCGTGCCACTCCCGATAAAGGGATCGAGCACGATTCCTCCTTCCGGACAACCAGCCCTTATTGGAATTTCCACAAGTGCTGGCGGAAAGGTGGCGAAGTGAGAATCTTTCTGCGGCCTAGTGTTGATTGACCAGACGCACCGTTTATTGCGTCCGGAAATATTCGGCCTCATGTTTCTGTTTCGGTAATTTTTTTGACCAGTGCCCTCATCCCACTTGCTCTTTCCAGTGGCATCCAGCCGTGTTCCGCTCCAGCGATTAAGTGGTTTGGTATAGGGGTCGTATTGTTTTTCGAAGCTGTAGGTGCGCGATTTCACGAAGAAAAAAAGCTTTTCAAAATCAACGGTAAATCTGTCTTTGACCGATTGCGGCATGGCGTTCGGTTTGTGCCATATGATTTCGTTCCGGAGAATCCAGCCTCGATCACACATTGCTATTGCAAAGCGGGCCGGTATCTGCAGGAGACACTTCTCCATTCCTTTCACCCCGGCTTTGCCTTTTTCCTGCCAGCCGCAGTTGTAATGCGTGCCGCGGTTTGTGGCTTGCTTGCCGGTTCGCACACCGGACCCGCTCCCCGTACCGTAGGTATCGCCCATGTTTATCCAGCACGTTCCGGCAGGCTTGAGCACTCGCTTCGCCTCATCGAAGATTTCACAAAGTTTTTCGATGTATTGTTGAAATGTAGTCTCCAGTCCGATCTGCCGGTCGACGCGATAATCACGCAACGCCCAATATGGCGGCGAGGTCATCACGCAATCGATGCTTTCGCTCGGCAGTCTGCGAAGAGTTTCTTTTGCATCGCCGAGCAGTATTTGATTTTTGTATTGCTCGACTTTCATAAGCTGTGTGTTGGTGATCGGAAATCCTGTGTCATTGCGAATGATTCTTTGAGTTTCTTCAGCGCCTCGACCATTGCCTGCGCTTCTCCACGGACTTCCTCCGGTTCGCGTCGGCTGTACTGCAGCGCGATTCGCTCTAGCGTGTTGTAGAATCCGTACTCTTTGAGGCTCGCCTGAATAAAATCGTCGATGACCTCTTTGCATAAAGCCGCACCGATTGTCGGTTTCATCTCTCGCTTGTTTTGCAAAAACCACACGATCTCCAGCTCAAGTTGAAATTCAGTGAGATGGCGGAGGGCGTGTTTGAGCAGATTGCCGTCTTTGAACTTCACGAAGATCGGCCTGGTATGCCGAATACCCCAGGTGAGCTGAGAGAATTTCCCGAAGAAGTAGCGCGTTGGCAGGATTGGTTTATCCACAGGCTTATCCACATCCTTTTTAAATTCTTGAATCAAGCTCGCTTGTCCGAAGGACTTATCTTTTGTAAAACCGGTTTCTTTTGTAGCCCGAAAAATCTTCGTGCGAAGAATTTTCGGGGGAGGTGAAAAGTTTGAGGTTTTTCCCGCCCCCGAACTTACTTCGGGGGTAGGTTGCTGGGGCCGTTTAAGACTCAGGCGGTAGAAGATTTTTCCTCCGCACTTCATGCGCTTCTGCGGCGAGTCTAGGAGTACGCCCGCTTCGTCGTGGGCCTGGATAATTCTCAGCTCGTCTACCAATCGCTTGAGTGAGTTTTGAATAGCGCGATCACTGCGGTTTATTTTCTTCATCAGCTGACCCTGACTGATCCAATCTTTCTCTTTGCGGCGTTTTGTCTCCGGGTCTTCAATCCAGCCCAACGTCTGGTCCGCAACGACAAGAAGAATCCTCAGCTCTACATCGCTCAGAAGTGGCATCCACTCCCGAATAATGAGGTGCGGGATTTGAGTCGAGTTTGGAATTATTGAGGTTATTTCGTTTTCCATGTTTTTGTTTGACGAAAGGGAAACAGCTCCCCGATTTCTGGCCTGACGCTCTCGCGGTCAGGACAGAATCGAGAGCCGTTAGAAGTAAATCGGGAAGTGAATTCGGATATCTTCCTCTGCTTCCTCTTGCTGGTGTAGGTCGTCCGGGTCAGGGTTGACTCGGCCGGTTCCACTGCAATGACTGCATGGCTTGCTGGCTTTTATGTCGCCTCGTTCCATTGCTGTAGAAATTTCTCCTACGCCGTCGCATTCTTCGCAGTCACGCTTGTCTCCGGCGAGGATATACTCCCGGATTTTTGCTTCCCTTAGTTCTTCCGGAAGCTCATTCCATTCGAGATTGAATGCGTATTTCATGGTTAGTAGTTGGCGACGATTGTGCATGGCTCTCCGGTTTCTTTCTCTTTCCGTTCGCAGAGATCCACGAAGTCCACAAAGCTTTGCTTCACTTTGTCGATTTTCTTTTGATCCGTTTGCTTATAAATCGTGCGCTCTCGTTGTTCGACCACTTCGAGAGTTCTCGGCAATCGTTCGCGTAGAAGCTTTGCCGGAATTTTTGCTTCGTTATTTTTCCCAAAGGCTTCGCGGCACAGGTATCGCGTTGCGAAGTGCTCTCCCCGGTACGCTTCACGCAAGTACCCGACATTGCCGTGCTCCACTGAGAAGCCAGTGATCTGCTTTTTCTTTTGCTTTGGCGTCTGGTTTTTCCAGCGCGCGTAGATGTCTATTCCCATAAGATGTTTGATCCTTTGTCGGCTTCCGATCTCTGACCTCACGCTTCCGCGATGAGGGCAGAGTCGGAAGCTAACGCCGGTGGTTACTTTTTCTTAGTTCCTTTCTTTGCTGGGACCGGAGCGGGTTTCGACTTTTCTTCGGTGTGAGAGTGCCCATTCCCATTTCCGTTTCCATTCCCGTTGCCATTAGGAGGTAGCTTTGAGACTAGGCGTTTGCGCCCATCCGGGAGTTCTACAATTTCCGCGATGCCCATCGACACGGCTTCGAGGCCCAGCTTCTTGTAGCCTTCGGCGAGGCGTTCGGGCCGGAGCTCTCCGATCGCTGTCATTGAGGTCGTTCCGAATACTCGATCCAGTAGGTCGAGTTTCATCTGCTTGTCTCGACCGACCGCGCCGGGTGCGATGCGGATAAGGAGACCGTCCAGTTCCTCTATCCATTTGTCGCGCTCTCTGCGCCATTCGGCTTTTTCCTCCTCGGTTCGGAAGAGCAGTCCGGTGTCTGATTCAGGCATGACTACCGTGTCTCTCGGAATTGGATCGGTGAGCAGGGCTTCTACTATCGGCGCAAAGTTCTCATAGGTCGGGTTTTTATAAGTCCGGCCGTCGAGCAGGGTGCTTCGGTCTTTGATGATCGTGGCTTCGCGCCAGACCTTCTTGTCGTCTCCGAGCACTTCTTCGAAGCGCTCCATGAGGACGAGCATGTCCGGCTCGTAAGCGGTTTCGCCTTCGACCTTCATCTTGATTCCGGACTTGAAGATTTCGCGTTTGCCGGTGTCGGCGTTCTTTTCGTTGTCGTACTCGTACCCAGCGCGGCCGGTGAAGATCGCGTGGTACCCGTCACTCACGAATGGGTCGGAGAATTCTCGCTTCCATGTCGGCTTGATGATTCCCCAGTCCTGGAATTCCAGGCGTGTCCGGTGAACTTTTTCTGCGTAGGATTGGAGGAACCCCTCCCATACGTGCGAGATTGAATCGATGAGAAGGATGTCCGATATTCCGGATCGCATCTTTTCCATCGTCTGCCGTAGGTCGGCCAGTGACTTCGATTCGCGGACGAGCACTTCGATTCCGGCTTCCGCGAAAAGCGGCTTGAGGAATTTTGATGCTTGTTCGGTGTCGAAGATTACGATCGGTTTTTTCGAACCTATCCGCTTGTGCAGTCCGACCGCGACCTGCGCTGCGGTGAATGTTTTGCCGCTACCCGCGAAGCCTTGGAAGGCCGCTTTGAAGTAGGGCTTGGTGTTGCCGATCGGCGCGAAGAAGCTATCTGTCATTTCCTTCGCCGTTTCTCTCGGCCGCACCCTCGTTGCTGTTGGTTGTGCTTGGTTGTTCATAATTGTTATTTGACTTGCCCGAAGGTGGATTGATATAATTAATTTGCTGATCATCTCCCTTCGGGGAGATTTTCTTTTTCTGAGCGGCCCGGTTCGACTTCCGGAGCCGTATTTCTTTGTCCAGGAACTCCACATCGATGCGGTCACCTATCTTCAATTTGTAGCGATCCGTAAGCCATTTCCCTTCAAGGATCACTGCTGGAGTTCCGTATCTGCGGTAGGTGACTGCGCGGGTCGGTTTGAGATCTCTCATGTGAAGAGTCTCAACACCAGATCCGCTTGTGCCCGCCAGAAAGGACTCCAGTGTCCGGTCTGGCCCTCCACCATAATTTGGGCGAGCGATGCGAAGAGGATTAGCATGTCGAGGGTCACCAGGAAGGTGATGGCTTCGGATGCTATGGTGAAAGTTTTCTTCGCTTGCTCGTAAGTGATTGCGTTCATACGTTTTGTCGCTTGTCGGGGTCGTTGATGTAGCTTCGTTTGTTGTCGCATCCAAGTCTCTGACTAGACTTCGATTAGGCTACCCATCGACCCGTGGTCATTTGAGTTCTTTCTTGATCTCACCGAGCAGGGCGTCGTTGATCTGATCGAAGGCGTAGCCCATGAGCTCCGATTCGATTTCTGATCCTTCATCCATGAAGTCCGTCGTCAGCTTTCCAGTCAGGTTGCCGACCTCATCGGCGATATCGTCTTCGAGGTCTTTAGCCAAACTTTCGGCGACGGCCCGGATGCGCTCCCGCATGACCTTTCCGCGAACTTCTTCGCATATGTTTTCTTCACTTGTGTGATGTTTTTCATACTCGGTGTTGTGTCAA
>PCWQ01000015.1:0-29954 GCA_002787405.1 Candidatus Komeilibacteria bacterium CG11_big_fil_rev_8_21_14_0_20_36_20 | reverse complement strand
CCCCGTGCTCATCGCACGGGGTTTTTCCCTTTATCCGCAGTTTGCGGACGGAAACGGCTCTATTTGTCAGCTCCTACTTCCCATGACACTTCTTAAACTTCTTGCCACTTCCGCAATAGCAAGGATCATTACGACCAATTTTTTTGCCGCTGGCATCTTTTGGCTTAGAAGCAATTACTTGACCGCTTTGTTCCCTATTTTCCACTTGTTTTTTAAAAGGAGTAAAACCAGCTTTTTGTTCTTCAAATTTCTTTTGTTGTTCCTGAGTAGGTGTAGTTGGTTTTTGGCTTAATCTAACTTTATAAATAGAATAAACAATCTGTTTGCGAATAGCATCAATCAGGGTGTTAAATAGGTTAAAGGCCTCTCTTTTGTATTCCACTAGCGGGTCTCTTTGGCCATAGCCCTGCAAACCAATGCCGGTTCGTAATTTGTCCATGGCTGTTAAATGTTCTACCCAGAGAGCGTCAATGGCCCGTAAAATTAGGCCTCTTTCCACTAGTTCCATGGGTGTCCACTCGTCATTATTGAGTTCAATGCTACTGTTTATTTCTTTAGTTAGTTTTTCATATTTTTCTTTGGCTAAAGAGATCAAATAATCTATTACTTCAGTTCGTTCTTTATGGCCGTTGCTTTTTTTATTCTGTTCTAATAATTCTCTAATTTTACTTTCTTCGTTGGAGTTAATGATAAAGATAGATTTTATAGTTTCAACAATTTCCTGCGGGTTAAAGTCCCCGGCATTTTTTTGAGCCAAAGTATGAAAAGAAACAACATTCTCTATCTCATGATTAATATATTCTAAGACCAGTTCAGATGACTTCTCTCCAGTTTTTGTTTCTTTATTGGAAAATAATTTTAAAATTTTCTGGCGGGTATCATAAATAACCTGGCGGTGTTTGTTGATTACATCATCATATTCTACTAGGTGTTTGCGGATGTCAAAGTTATGGCCTTCCACCTTTTTTTGGGCCGCTTCAATGGAACGGGAAATCATTTTGTTTTCAATAGCCGTTTCTTCATTTAAGCCCAATTTTTCCATAACCATTTTCATCCGGTCTGAGCCAAAGATGCGCATCAAATCATCTTCCATGGAAATATAAAATTGGGAGGATCCTTGATCGCCCTGACGACCGGAACGTCCTCGCAATTGGTTATCAATACGACGCGATTCGTGTCGTTCGGTGCCAATGACATGTAGACCGCCTAATTTTTTAATTTCTTCATATTTTTTTTGCTCAAAAGGAGTGCCCCCCAAGATAATATCTACGCCTCGGCCAGCCATATTGGTGGCAATGGTCACTGCTCCTTTGCGACCAGCTTGGGCAATAATTTCTGCTTCTTTTTCATGAAATTTAGCGTTTAATAGATTAAAAGGAATACCTGATTTTTCTAAAGATTTACCCAAGAGTTCGTTCTTTTCAATAGAGATTGTACCAACCAGTACTGGTTGGCCTTGACGATGGCGCGTTTCAATTTCTTTAATAATTGCTTTAAATTTGCCGGATTCGTTTTTGTAAATTTTATCCTTCATGTCATCGCGGACGAAGGGTTTATTAGTTGGCACGACAGTTACATCTAGATTATAAATTTTAGCCATCTCCTCTGCCTCGGTAGCGGCTGTACCGGTCATGCCGGCCAGCTTATGATACATTCTAAAATAGTTTTGAAAAGTAATAGTGGCTAGAGTCATACTTTCTCTTTGAACTTCCACACCTTCTTTAGCTTCAATGGCTTGATGCAGACCTTCCGAATATCTTCTTCCAGGCATCATTCGTCCGGTAAATTCATCAATAATAATAATTTCATTTTCTTTAACTACATAATCTCGATCTTTTTGAAATAAAGTTTTGGCTTTAAGAGCTGATTCAATATGATGAACAGTTTGTAATCCTTGATTTTCATAAATATTCTCAACACCGAGAATTTTTTCCATTTTTTTGATACCTTCTTCAGTCAAAGTGCAGGCCTTCATTTTTTCATCAATATTATAGTCCGTGTTTTCCTGTAGGTCATTGACCAGTTGGGCAAACTGGCGGTACTGGCTGGCTGATTCTTCAGCTGGTGCGGAAATAATCAAAGGCGTCCTGGCCTCGTCAATTAAGATGCTATCTACTTCGTCAACAATGGCATAATGCAGTTTTCGTTGTACTTGTCGTTTAAGGTCTTGAGCCATGTTGTCTCGCAGATAATCAAAGCCAAATTCATTGTTAGTTCCATAGGTAATGTCAGCTTGATAAGCCTGGCGTCTTTCGACTGGCCGCAGATAATCCATCACCACTTCCACGCCCTGATCTCTAACCTTGTCTTTATCATCTAATTTTTGGCTGCTGTCGTAGACAAAAGAAGCTTCATGCTGGATAACTCCAATAGTCAATCCTAAAAAGTCATAGATTTGTCCCATCCAAACGGTGTCTCTTTTGGCCAGATAATCATTGACGGTAATTACATGAACTCCCTGGCCTTCAAGAGCATTTAAATAAACAGCCAAAGTGGAAGTCAAAGTTTTACCTTCACCAGTTTTCATTTCAGCGATTTGTCCCTGATGTAGAACAATACCGCCTAAAAGTTGAACTTCAAAATGACGTTGATTAAGAGTACGCACGGCTGCTTCCCTGATTAAAGCAAAAGCCGGCACCAACAATTGATCTAATTTGGTGCCCTCTTGAGCTTGTTTTTTTAACTCCAAGCTTTTATTTTTTAATTCTTGATCAGAAAGTTTTTTAAACTTTTTTTCAAGATCATTGATTGCCTGAATTTGCGGCTCTAGATTTTTTAAGAATTTTTGGTTTGCATCTCCAAACAGTTTATCTAAAAATCCCATTATTTTATAATTTATTATTCTTTTTTACTCCAAAATTTTAATGATTTGAAATATTTATTCTTTTTTCTGGCTTTGCTGGTGTATTTATCTTTAAATTTTCTTAATTGTCGAGCTAGTTTATCCTGCACTAAATCAACAGCCGCTCGGGCATCAGAATGTGTTTCCCGAACAGTTAAAGTATTTTTATTAGGCAGACCAAGATGGGCTTCAACCGTATAAACCTCTCCTTTTTGGTGTTTTTGGTCACGAGAAAGCTCAACTTTGCAGTAGATTATTTTTTCCTGATATTTTTCCAAGCTGTCAAATCTCATCTGCAAATATTCCTGAAATGACTCGGTTAAGTCAAAATTATGGTTGTGTATTTGAAGGTTCATTTTATTGGTTTTTATTAGACTGATTATGCCTTTAGATTACCAAATCTGGGGTTAAAAATCAAGTGAAAAATAAAGCAGAAAACCGTTAGATTTACTCCAACGGCTATAAGTTTATAATTTCATTCACTTCATTGAGTCAAATATGAAATCATTCCAAAATTGCCTTGATTCTTCTAACTCCAGCCGAACTGGATTGTTCTTTGATTATTTTAAAGTGGCCTAATTCGCCAGTATTTTCTACGTGTGGTCCACCACAGATTTCCCGACTGAAAGGATTCTCCGAGCTTGTCGAGGAGCTACCTATCGTGTAGACTTTGACTTTTTCGCCATATTTCTGATCAAAGATACCGGTTGCCCCTGATTTTTTTGCTTCTTCAAGCAGCATTTCTTGACAAGAAACTGGTAGATTTTTTCTGATTTGTTCATTAATCATATTTTCTACTGCTTGGATTTGTTCGGCAGTCATTTTTTCAGAATGCACAAAATCAAAGCGAACTCTTTCTTGGTTGATATTACTACCCCGTTGTTCAACATGTTCGCCCAGTACATTTCTCAAAGATTGTAAAAGCAAGTGAGCGACAGTATGATATCTGCGGCTCATTTCACTGTCATCAGCTAAACCACCCTTGAACATACCGGCTGAAGCAGTGCGGGAAAGTTCCTGATGTTTTTTAAGTTCATCACAAAATTTTTCTTTTTCTTTATTACCAAAAAGTAAGTTTCTATTTTTAGCTTCTTCTTCAATCATCTCTAGTGGAAATCCATAAGTTTGAAAGAAATTAAACGCTTCTTGTCCGGATAGAGTGGCTTTCTTTCTTTCTTCTGTTGTGGTTTGTGGCATTGGTTGCCCTTCCTCAAATTCTTTCAAGTATAGCGGATGTTTTTTATCGAACTTTTTTAAACCTTTTTCAAGTGTTTTTTTAAATTGTATTTCCTCTTTTTCTAATTCAGTTAAAATAAAATCGCGATTCTGTTTTAATTCAGGATAATCTTGGCTGTAATTATCAATGACCACTTGAGCTAATTTAGCGGTAAATAATCCATCTATATTTAATTGTTTTGCAAAACGAATGGCTCGTCTAATTAAACGGCGTAAAACATAGCCCTGTCCAGTATTACTGGGGGCCACACCCCGCTGATCACCGAGAATAAAGACTGTACTGCGCAGATGATCAATAATTATTCTAAATTCTCGCTTAAAATCATCATATTTTGTCTGGCTGATTTTTTCTAATTCTTTAATCAAAGGCAAAAATAATTCTGTTAAATAATTATCGTCTAAATTATTTAAAACAGCCAAAGTTCTTTCCAGTCCCATACCAGTATCAACGTTTTGCTGTTTTAGTTTTTCAAACTTGCCTTCAGCAGTTTTATTATATTCCATAAAAACATTATTCCAGATTTCTACCCAGCGGTCATCATTTTCATCAAATTTTTGAGGCACGGGATCATGGCTGGTCCAGTAAAACACTTCCGTATCCGGTCCGCAGGGCCCAGTCTGTCCGGCCGGTCCCCACCAGTTATCAGCTACTTTACTGATTTTTTCCGGCGCAATACCTAAAACTAACCAATATTTTTCTGATTCTTGATCATATTGAGGCACATCTTTATTGCCGCCAAAAACAGAAATGGCAATTTTTTGCTGATCTAATTTTAAAATTTTAATTAACAATTCCCAAGAATAATCAATAGCTTCTTTTTTAAAATAACTGCCGAGTGACCAATTGCCTAGCATTTCAAAAAAAGTATGGTGGTTACTATCACCTACTTCATCAATATCACTGGTGCGCAGGCATTTTTGGATATTAACTAAACAATTACTTTCCGGGTGTTTTTCACCCATTAAATAAGGTACTAAAGGGTGCATGCCAGCTGTTATAAATAAAGCAGTAGGATCATTTTCCGGAATCAAAGAAGCAGAGTTGATAATGCTATGCTCTTTCTGTTTGAAAAACTCTAAAAATTTCTTTTTTAATTGCTTAGCTTTCATTATTGATATTTTTTACTATCTTTTTTTAAATATACGGAAGGACTTTTTTTCACTTGGTCCAGAAACCAGTCATTGTATTTATAAACCAAGACAGAACCGACTGGCAGACTCAAGAAACCGGCTAGAATATCGTATAAGCTGTCATTAGCTTGTCCCTCCTGATAAAACATGTTGGCCCCAGCTAGAGTGATTAAATATTCAAACACTTCCCAAATCAGAATTAAACTCATCATAATAACAATTGAACCAAGAATAATATCTGATTTGTCGTAATTCATTTTTAGTTTTCTGGAAATAGCTGATAAAAATAGGGCCACAACAAGAAAGAGTAGTAGCGGAGTAATAAAATGCACATAAGCGTCATAATTATAGACGTTGTCATAAATCCAGATATAGCCCCCGACTGACAAAAGCACTAAACTAGAGAAAAGTATTTCCAGAAGATCTAATAATTCATTGGAGAATTTTTCCCGCAGACCGAGTTTTTGGTAGACTTCCCGCGGCAGGAAAAAAGTAGCTCCCAAGATTAGTAAGGTGGAAAAAACAAACAAATTGTCAAGCCATAAAAAATAAATCGCCACCAGCATCGTTGCGACGCTGATGAGGTTAATAATTACTCTAATTTTAGTACCCCGAATAATATTCATGATTTTCTTTGAATAGGAAGTAGATATTGAAATTATAGGGTTTTTGGAGATGATAGTCAATTGGAGGTATGTCTCTAGTCAATAGCTTCGCAACACTTCCATAGGTGTTTTCATGTCTAAGCCCATATGAGGCCTAGTAGTATTGTAATAATGAATAAATTCAGGAATAGCTTTTTTCCAGGCCTTGAAACTGCGATTAGTCCTGTTTAAGCACTCACGTTGCAATGTTCCAATGAATCGTTCAACATGTCCATTGTCAGTTGGTTTTCTTACTCTGGAATGCCGGTGTTCCACGCCACAAGATATTAATCTCTTAGTAAACCATTTGGCAAATTCACTGCCATGATCAGACTGAATTAACTTAAAATCAAATCTAGATGTTTGTTGCGCTTCTTGAAAGAATCTGGCGCTTTGCCAGGAATTAATTGCTTTAACTGGTTTGGCATAGGCCCAACGTGAACAGACATCAATTAAAGCATAGACATACAAATGTTCTTTAGGCAGTCCTTCCCTCATTGAATCAATTTGCACTAATATTCTTGGTTTTTCAGGAAAAGGTCTTTCTGGGTACTGATGCCATTTTTTCCACTGACTATACTTAGTTAATCCTTGCCTTTTAAGGGTTCTCTTGACTGAAGACAAGCTTACTTTAATACTTTCTTTGTTTTAGAATCTCTGCGCATTGGTTTCTCTCTTTTCTTAATTCTAGGATTCTTTTGACAATAGAGGGCCCTAAAGCATTAGGATGACTGTGTGGTTTAGAGCTTTTAGTAGGAATTGTGAACCTACCATCATTAGGAGCCTTCCTTACCCATCTTAATACAGTGCTTGGATAAACTCCTGTATATCTGGCTGCTTTGCGGATAGACCAACCAGAGCGCACCAAAAGCACAGTTTTTCTTTGAACTTCTGGCAGATGAGGATTTGTTGTATATGGCATATACATAACAGTATACCTTAAAGGTGTTGCCAAGCTATTGAACCATGACAACTCTTTACGAGCAATTAACAAGTATGTTTGTTAGAGAAATTTCTGGAATGGTAGATCTAATAAAATACGAAATTGGTCGGATTACCTACCATGAAGTGCCAGAATTGTTACTGATTGACATCATGCGAAAACATGGATTTGGTGTTCAGCAGATCATAAAGTAAAAAAGATTTGACAAATAATTAACGCCTAGCTGAGCTGGGCGTTTTTATATTATAATTGCGCTAGCAACTAATTCATCCTTTTTATAAACAGCCAAGATTTGACCGGCAGCGACGCCTTTTTGCGGTTTTGAGAAGGTGGCGGTGTATTCTTGTTCGAGCCTGTCGAGAACTAAATTTCTCGATGCGTCTCTCGATGATACTCGAGACTTACTCGAAGAAATAATTATTTTTTTAGACTTCTCGACTTCGCTCGAAGAAATAATTATTTTCACTTTTTGAGGTTCTTGTCTATATCTAATCTGTGCTATGGCTGATAAAGGAAATTGGTATTTTTTATTAATCCAATGCCAGTTTTTGACTTTTATTTGCTTAGTAAATAATTCAGCTTGATCTTTATTACTAACAGTTAAAACATTATTCTGAACATCTTTTTTAACCACATACCAAGGCCCGCCTTGACCCAAATCAATCCCCTTTCTTTGCCCAATAGTATAATAAAACACACCTTGATGTTGGCCTAAAACATTGCCTTTAGTATCAACTATATTACCCTTTTTGGGTTTTATTTTTTGCTGTAAAAAGTCTTTTAAGCTTACTTTGCCAATAAAGCAAATTCCCTGACTATCAGGCCGGTTAGCATTGGGTAGTTTGATTTTCTGGGCTAATTTTCTAACTTCTGGTTTAGTTATCTCTCCTATTGGAAATAATGATTTAGCTAATTGTTTTTGATTTAAACCAGCTAAAAAATAACTTTGGTCTTTATTTGTATCTTTGCCACGCAATAAATGAAAGCCGTTTTTGTCTTTCCGGATTTGAGCATAATGGCCAGTAGCAATCTGATCAAAACCCAAAGCCATTGCTTTATCTAAAAACAATTTAAATTTAATTTCATTGTTACAGAGAATATCAGGATTAGGAGTGAGACCTTTTTGATAGCTATCAAATAAATATTTGACCACAATATCTTTATATTCTTTTTCAAAATCAAAAGTCTGAATAGGAATTTTTAAAAATGTGGCTACACGATAGGCCTCTAGTTTATCTTCTTTCCAGGGACAGCTGCCTTTGAGATTAACTTTATTAGAAAAGTTTTTCATAAAACCAGCCGAGACTTGATGGCCTTGCTTTTTTAATAAATAAGCAGCTACAGCAGAATCAACTCCGCCTGATAAGCCAACTAGGATTTTTTGTTTTTTAGAAGTCATAGTGTCATTATATATTTGTTCGAGCCTGTCGAGAACTAAACTTTTCGATGCGTCTCTCGACTACGCTCGAGACTTACTCGAAGAAATTATTCTATTTTACCCCCTCTTTTTTAATTAGTTTTTCTTTTTTCTCTCTACTCCAATTTTTAATTTGTTTCTCTCTATATCTAGCACAATCAAAATCATCATATAATTCTATGTAGACTAATTTTTTAACCCCGTGCTTAGCAGTAAATTTTGAGCCTAAACCACTTAAATGTTGATCATATCTCTTGCTTATATCTCTAGTAAGACCAACATAATATAAATTATCTAAACACTCTATAATATATACATACTATTCTTCTTGTTTCATGTCGCTTTTCTTTACGATTAATTACTTTATAACTATTTTATTTTTATTAATAGAAATTTTAATTGTATCGCTGGGTTTGATTTTATTTTCAATAATTCTTAAAGCCAACTCGTCTAGAATTTCAGTTTGGATTAACCGCTTTAATGGCCGAGCGCCAAATTGAGGATCATAACCTTTCTGAGCCAGATGTGTATAAATTTTTTGGTCAAAGTTAATTTTGATTTTTTTATTCTTCTGCAAGCGCTGGCTTAATTGTTCTAATTGCAAATTGACGATAGCTGTAATATTTTCTTGAGTCAAGCTATGAAAAATAATAATATCATCCAAGCGATTTAAAAATTCTGGCTTAAAATTATTTTTAAGCAAGCTATTTATTTGAGTTTTAATTTGGTCATTAATATTACCACCAGCTTCTAGAATCAAATCAGTGCCGATATTAGAGGTCATGATAATGACAGTGTTTTTAAAATTAACAGTTCGTCCTTTGGCATCAGTTAATCTGCCATCGTCTAAAATCTGTAATAAAATATTAAAGACTTCAGGATGAGCTTTTTCTATTTCATCAAAAAGAATAACACTGTAAGGACGACGACGAACAGCTTCGGTTAATTGTCCACCTTCATCATAACCAACATAGCCTGGCGGAGAGCCAATCAAACGGGCCACACTGTGTTTTTCCATATACTCAGACATATCAATGCGCACCAGAGCCTCTTCAGAATTGAACATAAATTCAGCTAAGGCCTTAGCGGTCTCGGTTTTACCCACGCCAGTAGGACCAAGGAAAATAAAGCTGCCAATTGGCCGATCTTCTTCATTTATGCCCGCTCTGGAGCGTCTAACAGCGTTAGAAACGGCCTTAATGGCCTCAGATTGCCCAACTACCCTCTTTTGCAGGATTTGCTCCATTTTGGCCAATTTTTGCTGTTCGCTTTCCAGCATTTTATCAATCGGAATACCGGTCCAGCGAGCAACTACTTTGGCAATATCATTGTCCTCTACTTCTTCTTTAAGTAAGCGATTTTCTTTTTGGATTTTATTTAATTTATTTATATTAGCTTTTATTTTTTTTTCTAATTCCGGAATCTGACCATAAATAATTTCGGCTACTTTATCTAATTTGCCATCTCTTTCAAAATTAGTGGCTTGTGATTTTAAGGTTTCTATTTGTTCAGAGAATTTTTGATTAGCCGAAATTAAATCTTTTTCATTTTTCCAAAGCAATTCTAAAGATTTTTCTTGTTCTTTAAGATCAGCTAATTGCTGATTAATTTTATTTAATTCTTCTTTATTAGTTTTGCTATCTTTTTTTAGAGCAGATTTAGATATTTCCAGAGAAATTATTTTTCTTTTTAAAATATCCAGTTCAGTTGGCAGACTATCAATTTCAATTTTCAAAGCCGAAGTGGCCTCATCAATCAAATCAATGGCCTTGTCCGGTAAAAAGCGGTCAGTAATATATTTTTGTGATAGATTAACGGCTGCTAAAATAGCCCCATCAGTAATATGGACGCCATGGTGGACTTCATATTTTTCTTTAAGGCCTCTTAAAATATTAATACTGTCTTCCGCTGAAGGTTCGCCAACATAGACTGGTTGAAAGCGTCTTTCCAAAGCAGCATCTTTTTCAATATATTTTTGGTATTCTTTTAAAGTGGTGGCGCCGATAGCGTGGAGTTGGCCGCGAGCCAGAGCCGGCTTTAGCATATTAGAAGCATCAACTGCTCCTTCAGCATTACCAGCACCAACAATAGTATGTAATTCATCAATAAATAAAATAATATTGCCTTGGGCATCTTCAATTTCTTTTAAAACTGCTTTTAATCGATCTTCAAATTCACCGCGGTATTTTGCGCCAGCCAAAAGCAAGCCAATATCCATGGCCAATACTTTTTTATTTTTTAGAGATTCAGGTACATCACCGGCAATAATTCTTTGGGCTAATCCTTCGACAATTGCAGTTTTACCGGTGCCGGGTTCGCCGATTAAAACCGGATTGTTTTTAGTGCGTCGAGATAGCACTTGCATAACCCGACGAATTTCTTCATCACGGCCAATTACTGGATCAAGTTTATTATCCTTTGCCTGTTTGGTTAAATTTATAGTAAATTTTTCTAAGGCCTGAATTTTATTTTCAGGAGTTTGGTCGGTTATTTTCATATTTCCTCTTACTTGTTTTAAAATAGTTAAAAGCTGGTCAAGATTAAAATTATATTTATTTAAAATTTGCTGAACGATCTGGCTATTCTTGATTAGACTGATTAAAAGATGCTCCACGCTTAAAAATTCGTCTTTTAATTCTTTTTTTTCGCTGTCAGCGTGAGCTAAAATATTTTGGGTTTCACCGCTGATTCCCACTTCAGCTACGCTGGCTACAGTCGGCAATTTATTTAATTCAGCTTCGGCGTCCTTAGTAATGGCTTCTATATCCAATTCAGCTTTTTGCCAAATGGAAGTCGCCATAGTGTTAGGAACAGTCAATAGGGCCCAAAATAGGTGCAAAGGCTCGATTTGGCTATGTCTTGACTGAATGGCCCGATTATGGCTATTTTGAATGATTTCAGCTAGTTTTTCAGTTATATTATTTGGATTTATCATCTGTTTTATTGATATTTTTAAAATTTTTTATATTATACTATTTATATAAAAATATGTCAATATAATATTGACAATAAAATAAAAATATGATTAAATGGACTATTCCGTTTTTATGTAACAAACATAAAAAATCTGTTCATTTTAACTAAAGGAGTAATATATGGATTGGTTAGAAGTGTCAAAGCAAAGTGAAATTGAAGGCACGATTTTTAGCGAATTTTGCCAAATTCTCCATGACGGCAAGTTCGTGGATGTAGAAGACCCTATTGACGAAGATAAGGGCGAAGAAGTGGTAAGTATGATGACTACCACGGAGCAGGCTCTTTTTACCCTCGTAGAACGGTATAAGGAGCAGTATAACAGCCAGGTTGATCGTTTACACGGTAAAGGAACGCCGATTAATGATGTCGATGAAATACAGAGGGTAGGTGCCGAAGTTGATAATCTTTACAGACGGTATGACATCATTGGAGATATGTTTTGGGATATGGTCAGAGTTCGACTGACTAAAGAGGGAAAATCGAATATCAGTCACCTCGGTCTTCGTTCAGGATTTCAGATTGTTTCATTACCCGAAACTAAATCTCAAAGGATTTGTCATGGAGTCATCATGATCGGATAGGAGATTAACTCCTATTCTCAAACAAAAAGCCACCCTGTCATCGACTCTGAGATCTGAGCGATCTCATCGCTCAGACTTGAAGAGAGCGAAGTCGAAGGGTGGTTTTTTCTTTGCTATTTATAAGTTTTATACTAAAAATTTTTTATAAATATCAATTGCCTCAATAACAGCAGGAGCCACATTAGGCATTGATTTGATTTTTTTCAATGTAAAATAACCTAATTTTTGTCCTTCATTTAATGTTAATTCATTTAATTTATTATCAGTGTCGGCCAAAAAAATAAATTGTTTATTTTTGATGATTTTTTTATTTTTATCTCGTATGATATTTGTGCTTTTTTGTTCGCCGATTAATTGAATATTATAGATCTTTATATTAGATTCTTCTTTAATTTCTCTCTTTAGCGCTTCTTCTGGAGACTCATTGATTTCTATTCCTCCGCCGAGTGTACTCCACATATTTGGATTAACAATATCAAATTTATTATCTCTTAAAAAGAATAAATATTTATTGAGTTTTTTATTTTTAATAAATATTTTAGCACCTGGTTTCATAATCATCTAGGCAGCTGTTTTATTTTGTTAATTTTTCAAATAATTTAAAAGCTTCTAAGGCCTGATTTCTGACATTCTCAGAAATATGTTTTTGATTTAGCTCTTCTTTAGTAAACCAGTCAAAATTTTTTATTTCTTTTTGATTAATATTTATTTTTTCTGGATTAATAACTTTGCAGACATAATAAAAGCAAGCATGATCATGATCACCTACCGAATGGACATTAGTATAAAATGGCAGGGCTAAATTTTTTTTAGTTTTGCCTTCTACAGGCAGGTCTAATTTATTTAAAATCTCAACCTCTAGATTTACTTCTTCTCTAATTTCGCGAAGCAAAGCATCATCAGGTGTTTCATTTTGATCAATATGGCCACCGACTGGAAGCCATAAATCTAATTTCTGGTGGTGAATCAGTAATACTTTATTATTATGAATAATATATGCGGCCACTGCCAATTGTGTTTGCATCCCGTTAGAAATTTAACTAATAAATTTTATTATACTCTGTGATTCCGGGCTTCGATCCGGAATTTCGTTATTAGCATAGAGACGCTGAATCAAATTCAGCATGACAATGATTATAATTTTTTTCTGCCAATCTTGAAAATAATCATTTTTTCTAGAGCTTTGCTGGCCAGTTTTATTCTTTCCTGGCTACGGGCATAAAGGGTAAACAAACGCTCCCCTTTTTTGACTTGATCGTCAAATTCTTTGTTTAAATATACTCCGGCTAACTGATCAAAAGGCGCTCCTAAAATACGGGCAATAGTATTAATTGCTTTATTATCAGTGAAGATAATTGTTCCAGATTTTAGTGCGGCAAAGTATTTTTTGTAAGCTCCCAAAACAATATCGTTGGGCTTGACATCAGAATTGCCGCCTTGCTCTTTGATAATCTCCTGCATCTTTTTCCAAGCGTCTCCACTTTCCAAAGCCCGCCAGGCCATGCTGGCTCCGTGACCTTTTTTAGCTTTACCAGTGAGTTCTAAAAGTTCGCCAGATAAATGAATTGATTTATTAGCTAGATCGGCCGGATAATTATCTCTTTGCTGCAGAACTCTTAAAACATCTCTGGCTTCTAAAGCTGGGCCAACTCCCCGACCAACTGGATCTTCTGTTTTAATAGCAATAACTTTAATTTTAATATTAAATCGGCGAGCTAGATATTTAAATTTTTTAATTAAGTCATTAGCAATTTTCATATCCGGAATTTTGGTGGTCGGTCCGACCGGCATATCAATCACCAGATGAGTAACACCGGTAGCAACTTTTTTAGCCATAATACTGACTAACATTTTACTATATGGTTCAAGAGAAAGCGGATAAGATACTTTAAGAATTTTATCATCAGCTGGAGCTAAATTAAGTCCTCCACCCCAGACTAAACAAGCGCCAATTTTTTTGACAATTTTTCTAATGTCTTCAGCCGAGAAACTGACATTAGCTAGAACTTCCATAGTGTCAGAAGTACCGGCCGGTGAAGTAATGGCACGGGAGGAAGTCTTGGGGATGGTTAATCCCAAGGAAGCTAAGATAGGTATAGCGACCATAGTTGTTCTATTGCCAGCCAATCCACCAACCGAATGTTTATCAGCCACTATGCCTGGAAATTTGAGCATTTCACCTGTTTCAGCCATAGCTTTAGTCATATAATAAAGTTCTTCGTTAGTGTATTCTCTCATAAATCCGGAGGCGACAAAATAAGTGGTTTCAGTACGAGTCAAAATACCATTAGCGATATCAGAAAATATTTGGTAGAATTCCTGATAGTTTAATTTTTTACCGAGCAGTCTTTTACGAATAGCTTGGATTGATTTGGCTCTTTCTAAAAAGTGGACCTCCACAATTGTGTTGGGAGAAATTGTCATTTTTTCCCAGATATCGCGATAAAGGCCAATTTGTCCTGACTTGACTCTTTTGGTGGTCGTATTAGCTTCGGCAATAATATTTTTATTTTGCCAAGTGATGCGAATTTTATCGCCAGCTCTGATTCCATAGCCAACCGCTTCATCGGCGTGAAGAAGGGCAATATTTGATTGCCCAGTTTTGATGTCTAGTTTTTTAATTTTTAAATAGTAGGGCATAAATTAAAATTTTATAACTTGTCCTGGTTTTAGAGTTTTTGTATCTTCAACGTCTTCTGTTTTAGAAATTTGGGGCTTATTTTGAGTTTTATCTAATTTTAAAGCTTCAGATAGAGAAATAAATTCCCCCTTTTCTTCTTCCGGAGCGCTACTGGTTATTTTGATGCTGGAAGGGGATGGTATTTTACCAGCTTTAGATAATTTTAGACAATCCTTACAGTAGATCGGTCGGGAAGGATCAGGTTTAAATTTAACCTCAGTTTTTTTACCGCAATAAGTACAAGTGGCTTTATTTAGAGTCACTTCTTTATAAGGAGCTGGAGTAGTTTTTGGCTCAGTATTTTGATTTTGGGCTTTTTTTATTTGTTCTTCTTCAAGACCTCTATTTTCACTCCAGCGGGCAATTTTATCTTCAATTACTTCTCGCGGTTTAGAATATCGTTCTCTGGATACTTTAATAACTTTTTCCCGAATATTTATATTATCCATTGGCAAAGATGCTGGGGGTAGGGTTCTAGCTGAAAAAGCTTCAGAAGTAACGCCATTAATCATTAATTTTAGATAAACTTCAAATTTAGATAAATTAACTAAGTCCTCTGGGATGAAAGTAGGGAAAAATTCTTTTTCCAAAAATTCGGCATCAGCTCCTCCAATTCTGAAAACAACAATAGTGCCAACGTTGCCAAAAACAGCAGCGGTGACGTCTTCATCTACTTGCTCAATATATTGATGAGCAATAATTAAGTTTAGACGGTATTTTCTAGCTTCCGAGAGAATATTAGCGAATGATTCGGTGGCAAAATTTTGAAACTCATCAACATAAAGATAAAAATCTTTGCGTTCTTCTTCGAGAGTATCAATTCGGCTCATAGCAGCCAATTGAATTTTGGTAATCATCATTGCTCCTAAAAGAGCAGAATTATCTTCGCCCACTCGGCCTTTTGATAAATTCAGAAGTAGAATTTTTTGTTCGTCCATAATTTCCCGCATAGAAAAAGAAGATTTAACCTGGCCTAATATATTTCTAATTAGGGCTGACGACAAAAATCGTCCGACTTTATTTTGAATCGGAGCAATAGCTTCGGCTTGAAAACGGTCAGGATATTTGGAATATTCTTCCATCCAAAAAGCTTTCACTACAGGGTCACTGATTTTTTCAATAACTTTTTTACGAAAGACTTTATCGGTTAACATTCTCATAATACCCAGCAGGGTTGAGCCCGGATATTCCAGCAAGGCGGAAATAGCATGATGAAGAACGTATTCTAAGCGAGGTCCCCAGGAATCAGCCCAAATCTTTTTAAAAACTCCGATTAGACCGGAAACAACTAGATGTCTTTGTTCAATATTGACGCTTTCCAAAACATTAAAACCGATGGGGAAACTTAAATCTGCTGGATTAAAATAAATGACATCATTCACTCGGCTGACCGGGATAAAATCAATCACTTTTTCTATTAAATCACCATGAGGATCAACCACACAGACACCTCGTCCAGCTTGGATATCCTGAATGATCATATTTTCCAAGACCGTTGATTTGCCCATGCCGGTTTTTCCAATAAAATACATGTGACGGCGCCGGTCGTCAGTTTTAATACCAAACTTCACGTTGGAATTACGATAGTTGGTTTGAGCAAAAATTGTTACTTGATTATCGTTCATTGTTAATTAGTGGGTAAATTAGCTGGTGGTTCACCTTTGTGATTGATTGGTGGATTAATTTTATCTTTATTCTTGGCAAATTTTTCTTCAAAGTATCTGTTATCTAGATCAATATCTACCATTTGATCTTCTTTAGTTAATTGTTGACGCAATATTTCTGTTCTGGTTTCTTTATCGCCAAATTCATCACCACCAATAGGCAAGGCAGTTGGCGCTTCTGATTTTTTGACTTCTGTTTTTTGCAATAATGGGGTATGGATGAATTTACTAGGGAAGTGCCATAAACTAGCCAACTCTTCTATATTTAGAATATATTTAGCGTGCCCTCTCATGCCAGTGCGATCTTTATAACCCCGTATAATATTTTCTCTTCTTAAATTTTTGCGGTAATTAATAAGGAAATAATTAATTTTAGTTTTAGTTCTTGAATCTGGCTTAAAGCTGTTTAAATCTAAAGTAGAAAATTGTTTGTAAGCCCCAAAAACAGCAGAAACTACCCGGCTGGCGTTATATTGCTCTAAGGGAGAAATATAAACTAAACGTATTTTGCAAATAAAACCTATTTTACTTGCTTTTCTTTCAATTGCCTCTATCATTTCTCTTTCCCCTGGGGTCAGATGGAGCATCATGCTGGGTATCTCATCTCTTTTATTTTCTTCTACTTTTTGCCATAAAGGCAGAATAACTTCGCCGATATTATCAATGCTCTGGGCTATCCAGTCAATAAATTTAGTTGGTCTATTGACATCCTTACCTTTCCATTTTTTTCCAGCAATTTTGTAGGCCAATTTTGTACAGTCTTCAACCCAGTCAACGTGTGATGGTTGGATCAGAATCTGAATCCAAACCTGCTCACCCATTTGGATCTTACTCATTGTTTCCAGCACGGAAGCTAAGGGGTCTTTAAATTCGCCGGAGACATTATCTTCAAAAAAAGGATAAGTTCTAATAGGGAGAGCTTGATTTTTTACTAGAGCAAATTCTGTGCCCCAGACGTTATGGGTATCATTAGGATATTTATCAGGCACAGTGTGGACATAATCCTCCACTTCTGTAATCTCCGCATCAGGATATTGAGCGTAGATTGAACTTTCTATTAAGTCTCGAAATTGACTAGGAGTACGAATTAAAAATTGAACATAACCATCAATACTGACTATTTCAAAAGAAAAAGAAAGCTGAAACATGCCTTTGAAGAAAATCTCTTTGGCGTTAAGAATATCATGTGCTCCCGAGATAGTGGCGAATAGTTGTTCAACTGCTTTCGGAGTCTGTTCAGTATCTTTAGGTATATCAATAGCCAATAGAATAAATTTATGGCTCTGGAACCATCTACGCTGTTGATTAAGCAGCCAATTAATATAGAAACCGTAAATAAAGATAAAAATAAAAAAGATCCACAGGCCGTTAGAGAATAAATACCAAAAGGTAGTTAAAATGCCCTGGTTTCCAATTTCATAAAGTCGTGTAAGATCAATAACAATTTCCATTATTCATTTATCTTAGCATTGTTTATATTATACCTTGTTTGGCAATATTTTCAAAATTAAATTATTATCTCGAGAACAAAAACGACCCCTTATTATTCTGATGAATAATTAAATAGGGGCGTTTTTATTGTTTAATTAGTTTAAGCTGACTTTAGAGAATAATTGCCGTTATCATCTTTGGTAAAAATATTTTTATCCATTAGAGCTAAAGCAATTGTGGTTTTCTTAATCAATCGTTTTTTGAGCACCTCTTCAACAATTTCTTTTTTAGATAAATGTCGGGTTGACTCTTTAAGTATATCGACAATAACGTCACTAACTACACCTGGTTTATAACCCCAATCTTTAAGGGCATAAATACCACGACCAATCAAAACATATTTATCATCTAAAATTAATTCATTATGAATCGTAGCGGGGTAAGCCTGGCGATCATCAAAGTTAGCTTGATTGATCATATCGGCAATTTCGGTGAAATGCATCGGCTTTTTATTTTTTTGCAAAACCAAATAGATTTTATCGTTCATTCGACGCGGAGTAATACTTGGCCATTCCACTAAACCCCACTCGTCATAAGGATTAGTTTCTATTTTTTTGGTAATATCAATAAAGTTAACGACTACTTTATCTGTTAGATTCTCTTCATTGACGTAGAAATTACTTTGTTGAATTCTAGCCATCAATTTATCCAGAGGTAATGGCTCACTATGTTGTGTAATTAATAAGCAAACTTCTTTAATGGTTTTGTCAAAAAAATCAAGAGACGCTTCCGGGGTTTTCCAAAAACTATTGGTTTCTCTAGACTCTTTGATAAAATGAAAACGATGTTTCAATAATTCATTTAGAATAAAGCGAATAGCTGAACGATTAGGTTCACTATCGCCGGGCATAGTCAAAAGTTCTTTAGTCAAACTGCCTTCGGACATCATGCCGCCATGTTCTCCCAGAATAGCATTAGTAATTTCTTCGACTTGCTTTAAGTAGTTTTGGTCAAAATTACTGACAATTTTTTTCAGCGAACTGTTTTCAATTTGTCTTACTCTCTCTCTGGTAATTTTATATTTTTGACCAATATCTTCTAATGTTTTCTTTTCATAATCAGAAAGACCGTGTCGCATTTTAATAATTTCTTGCTCACGTTCAGTTAAAGCTTCTAAAATATCCAATAGTGTTTGATAAGGATTAAAATCCGCCATTTTGGACATATGCTTTGAAGTTAATACTTGGTCTAAGATTGAATCCATAATATTTGCTTAATTTATTGTCTTTTTATCGCTTTTTATTGAATTCTCTGATAGAATAACATATTTTATAAAATAAGTCAAGCCCGTATCAAGAGATACGAGCTTAAGTAATATTTCCAAGAATTTTTAAAGGGTTTTTATTTCTTTCTATTCCAAATAGATAAGAGTGGCGAAGCTACAAAAATTGATGAGTAAGTACCAATAATCACTCCTAAAATAAGGGCTAAAGTGAAATTTTTAATAGTCTCGCCGCCAAAGATATAAATTGCTAATAAAACAAATAAGGTGGTCAAAGAAGTATTTAAAGACCTAATAATAGTTTGATTAACGCTGATGTTCACTATCTCATCAAAAGTCTGACTATGATTTTTAAAGAGATTCTCTCTAGTCCGGTCAAAAGTAACAATAGTATCATGAACAGAAAAGCCCAAGATAGTTAAAAGGGCTGTCACAAAGAGACTGTCTACTTCCGTGCCTAATAATTGGCCTAGAACAGCAAAAACACCAGTAACAATCAAAATGTCATGGATTAAAGCAATAATTGCTGAAAGTCCATATTTCCAAGAAGCGACTGGTTTAGATACTTTTCTGAAAGCATAGGCAATATATAAAACAATAAATATCAGCACTACGATAATTGCTTGAATGGCTTTTCTTTTTAATTCGTGACCGATAATTGGGCCAATGGATTCAAATCTGTTTTCGATCAAGGTATTATCCTCTACTCCTTCTAAATGTATATCTTCTAATTTTTGAAGGATGCTTTGATGAGTATCTTCAGGAATATCCTCGAAACGTAAGATGAAATCATTGTGACCACTAGGTTGGATTTTTAAGCTTTGCAGATTAAAGTCAGCCAACTGTTCTTCAATTTGGGCGATAGTCGGTCTTTGATTTTGATAAGAAATTTCTAATAGACTGCCACCAGTAAAATCAATACCCAGTCGCAGACCCCAGATTAATAAAATAATGATCGAAGCGGCCATCAAGGTGCCTGATAATGTAAACCAAATCTTTTTTTTGCCAATTATATTATACATAGTGTTTTTTACTCTTCTTTTGATTTCATTTTTCTCACGCCGAATAAATACAATTTATCTTCTAATTTTTTATTAACAATTAATCTTAAGAGAGTTCGGGTGATGGTGATAGCGGAAAACATAGAGATCATAATACCGATAGCCAAGGTAATAGCAAACCCCTTAATAATAGAAGTGCCAAACCAGGCTAAAATCAAACAAGTAATAATAGATGAGATATTTGAATCACGGATAGATGACCAAGCCCGTAAAAATCCGTTTTCAATAGATGAATTCAAACTGCGACCTTGATACAATTCTTCTTTAGTTCTTTCAAAAATTAGGACATTAGCATCAACCGCCATACCAATGGACAAGATAAACCCGGCCACACCGGCCAAAGTCATTGTCACAGGAATGATTTCAAAAATTGCTAAAGATATAATTGTGTAAATAGCTAAAGCGATAATAGAAATCAATCCAGGCAGACGATAAAATAATAACATAAATAAAGCAGCTGCTATCAAGCCGATAATGCCGGCTAATAAACTTTTTTGCACTGATACTTCTCCTAAGGAAGCACCGACAGTTTGCTGGCTGATTAATTTAATTGGCACCGGTAAAGCACCTAAATTTAAATCTTTGATCAATTGTTTAGCTTCTTCAATGGTAAAATTTCCGGAGATTTGAGCGCTACCGTCTTTGATCGGTTCTTGCACGATTGGGCTTGATCTCAAAGCATTGTCTAAGAATATTCCAATTGGTTTTCCAACATTGTCAGTGGTTAATTGAGCAAATAAGTCTTTCCCTTCCTCGTTAAAGTCTAAAATTACCAACGGTTCTTGAGTATTAGGAGCAAAAGTCAGTTGAGCTTTTTGGACATCTTTACCGTCTAAACCAGTTTGTTTCCAGATGATATCCGCATCTGCTTTGGCAAATAAGATATGAGCTGCATGCACCTCTATTTTTCCTTGATCATTTAACCTTTCATCAATTTTTTTAATAATATGATAGCCAAATTGCGATTCAACTAGTTCAGGAGCAATTTCACCAACTTTTAATTGATCGAAAATAACAGTATCAAATTCGGGGACAAATATTCCTTTTGTTACCCATGATAAATCTCCACCTTGTTCAGCTGATCCCGGATCTTGGCTATATTCTTTGGCCAGAGCGGCGAAATCTTCGCCGGCTAGAGCTCTTTCTAAAACTGCTTGGGCCTCTTGTTTAATTTCATTTATTTGATTTTCAGAGTCGTTGCTTACCTCTTCTTGAATTCTAAAATCTAAAAGCGGTGTCTTATCAATAATAGAGATTGCCTCTTTTATATCAGTCACTCCAGCTAATTCAACAATAATTCGATAATTATCTCCACTATAATTAGTCTGAACTACTGGTTCAGAGACACCATAATTATTAACTCGGCGTTCAATAACATCACGCAAAGCGCTAATACTATCTTCAATGTTAACGTCGCCTAAATCAGAAATATCGGCCTGATAAATCAGATGGGTACCGCCTTGCAGATCTAGCCCTAAATGTACTTTAAAATTGCTAAACCACCCTGGTGATTTAGGATAAACAATTAAAGCCGCTAGAATTGTCAGAACAAAAATAAAAAGGGCGGTTATCCTGACCTTGGTAGTTGTTATTTGTCCTTTACTAGATAAATGACCGTATTTATTCATCCCATTAGAAATTAATCATCATTTTATTTATATTCCGAAAGAAATCAAGTGTTTGAATTTCTAACGGAATTCATTATTTAAAACTCAAATACAAGTGCACCTATTTTAGCATATTATTAAATTTTGGCAAGTCTTATCTCTTGATAGCAAAGCATTGAATTGCTGAACCCATATTTTTAAAAATAGGAGCTATAAATTTATGTTCAAAATTTAAATAAGAGTGGTAAAATTTAAGCAATAGTCGGTTTTCGCTGCGATGGAAGTAGTCATAAGTGTAGAATTTTTTAATGCCAAAACCACTATTGATTATTTGTTTTTTGAGTTGGCTGGGGTTATATTTTTCCGCTGCTGGTTCAATCAATCGTGAGTCTATCTCTTTTTTTTCTTTGAATAAATTGAAAAATTTAAAAATCAGACGATTGATAATCCAAAGATAAAAAAAAGGATTAAAAAATTTAAGATAATTAGCGTTTGGTTCGCCCAATAAAACAAAATAGCCGCCTTTTTTTAAAACCCGCTGGGCTTCGGTTAATGTTTTTTCTACAGCAAAAAAATGATGCAAGGAACCATTAATAATAACTAAGTCGAAAAAATTATCCTGATACGTAAGATTAACCACTTCCCCGCAGGTTAACTTTAGATGGGGGTATTTTTTTTGAGCAATTTTTAAAACTTCAATTGACTGGTCAATTCCATAGACCTCATCAGCTATTTTTAGCAGTTTATTACTTAAACGTCCGGTGCCACAACCTAAATCCAGACAGCGGGTGATTTTATGATTATTTCTGAGAAATTTTTTGAGGTTATCAAAATTCCAAGCGTCTACAATTTGCGCGCTGGCTTTTTGAACATGCCACTGGTTATATTGTTGAGCGGTTTGATTATAAAAGTCTTTTTGTTCCTGACTTTTAATAGCGTAAGTATTTTTTTTCATTATTTATGCGCAGAAGCGATACTAATCCAACAAATCTAAGCTATTAACTTCTGTCCAGTCATTTTCATTGAAGACAGTTATTGCTTGGTTACTGATAATATATAGATAATCGTCCAAATAAATAGCTCTTTGGGCATCATTTTGGCTGATAGCTTTAACTAACTTTAATTCATTGTCTTCATAAGAAAAAACATAGCCGCCTTGTCCACCAGGCAAGAAAAATACCTCATGCTTTGGGTCCAGAAGAAAAGCATGATGAGTAGACAATACTTCTGACCAATATTCATCTAGAATATATTTGTCTATTTCAGTTGGATTAGAGGGGTTAGAAACATTAAAATAAGATATCTTAACTTGTGAATCCTCTTTGCCAATACCCAAAATTTTATTCTTATTGATTGGATGGAGATAAGAAGAATAACCAGGTATCTTTAGTTCTCCTTTAACCGAAGGATTAGAAGGATTAGATAAATCTAATACATAAAAAGGATCAATTTGACGGAAGGTGACTAAATAACCTTTGTCTTGGATAAAGCGCACGGAATAAATTCTCTCCCCTTGTCCTAAGTCTTTAACTTCTCCTTCAATAGTTAAGTTTTTGTCTAAAATATAGACATCATTGCCGCTTTCTCCGTTACTGAATATAAAACTATTTTGTCCGCCGATAGTTGTGGCAATTCTTAAATGGTCTTCATATTCATCCAGAGAAAATTGATTCAAAGGAGTGCCTGGCACTTCACCGTTAGATTTAATATTAAATAAATTTAAATCAATTTTGATAATACCCGTTTTGGATAATTCTCTCTTATGGGCATCAACATAGTCGGACATTAAATTTTCCAACTCATTGTTGACAAGTAGTCGTTCGTCGTCATCTAAAGAAAGCATCCAATCTGAAAAGATAGTGGAGAATTCGACCATTTTAGCTTGTAAGCCAATGTCATAACTATTTAATCTTTGTAGCTTATTAATAAAGTCAACTGAAACTAATGATTTAGCTTTGGTGGCAAAAAAATCAACTGTGAAACCGAAAGTATCAACTTGAGCATTGTAAGTTATATAGATGGCATTTTCAGACATATAAACCACCGAAGAATAATAACTACCAACAAAAGAAATATCTTCATTAATTTCACCAGATTGAACATCCATCTTCATAGCCGTATAAGTTGAATCAACCGGGGCTGTTGGCAGCGGATAGTAAATATCGTTGCAAGCTATATTCAAAGCATCACCATTGACAACTAGGGGCTTAATTGGACAAGGTTGAGAACTGTTAATTCTGCTGCTGGTCACTAAATAAATTTGATCGTTATAAAGTCGGGCCGTTACTAAATAGGTATTTTCTTCTAATTCAGACTCCCATTTTTTAATAGGGTCAGCTGGATTAGAAACATCATAACCTAAAATTTCTTGCCCAGAGAAAATTATTAAAATATTATTAGATAGAAGCAAACTGCCTGTTTTTTCAATTTCAGCGTCAATTTCTAGATCAGCTGGCGGCCAAGCATTAATAATATTGATTTTATTTCTATTAATATTATCAGGCGATGATTCAAATTGTACATCTATAAATGGCCTTGGTTGGTCATAGTAATATGAAGGAGAAGAAAAATAAATCTGGTTACCATCAGTTTTTACAATATCTGGTTCATCAATGCCAGTAACTTGGATATTAGTTTCTGAGATTCTTTCCGGAATGGTTTTTTCTTCGCTGGTGGGTGAAGCAAAATCTTCTCCCATTTCCATTCCCATGGCTCTGGCATTGCCGCCGCCCCAACCCAAACCAGCTAATCCTTCAGATTCTTTAAGATAATCTTTAAAGTTTTGTTCGGAATCAAATTTAGCCACGCCTTGTGTTTTGAAGAATAAATTTGACTTAGCTAAATAGTTGCTCTCCCATGTTAGATATGTTTGACTATTTCTAATAATTAGGGAAAGACAGACAGCAAATACAAAAATTAAGATTAAAATTCCTAGTTTAACATCTTCGCGATTCTTATTTTTTGTTTTTGTTGTTTGTTTTAATTTTTTCATATCAATATTTTAATAATGATGTGTTTATTATAACATAAAATTTAATTACCGCCAAAGCGACGCTTTCTTCTGCAATAAGCGGAGATTATTTTATCCAAATCTTTTTCCGTAAAATCAGGCCAATGTTTTTTTAAAAAGAAAAATTCTGAATAAACAGATTGCCAAGTTAGAAAACCAGACAATCTTTGTTCGCCGGAAGTGCGAATAATTAAATCCGGATCAGCTACGTTGGCAGTCCAGAGATATTTACCAATTAATTGTGGAGTAATTTGATTCGGCTTTATTTTGTTTTTAATAATTTTTCTAATGGCTTCGGTGATTTCTAACCGACCGCCATAATTAAAACAAATTTGTACCAGACCTCTTTTATTATTTTTAGTTTTGGCTTCAGCTGCTTTAATATCTTTTTGCAGACCTTTATCTAACTCCTCTACTTTGCCGATTATTTTTAAACGGATATCATTTTTTAAAAATATATCTAGATCTTTAATGATGGCAAAACGAAAAAGTTTAAGTAGATTATTTATTTCTCTTTCACTCCTTTTCCAATTTTCTGTGGAGAAAGTATAGATAGTTAAGATTTTAATTCCTTTGTCAAAAGCATACTGGGCAATTTCTTTAATTCTATCTCGTCCTTTTTTGTGACCTTGGAGAGTGGTCAGTCCTCTGGCTTTGGCCCAGCGACGATTGCCATCAATAATAATACCGATATGTTGGGGGATATTTTTATTCATACTTCTTATTTAATCATAAAATTAACAATACTTCAATATAAAAACCCAGATTATTAAAATCCGGGTATCCTGTGCCTGGTTATACGAATAATTTAATGAACTGTGATTATATTTTAATACATACTATAATTTAATGCAAATCTTGATTATTTTGACGTTCTTTAAGTATATTTTTACCTTCTAATTGCAAGAAAACCATGGGGATAACAAACAATTGTAAGATAGTAGCAAAAGACAAACCAAAGATCACCGAAATAGATAAACCAAGCCAAAATTCATCAGCCAAAGCTAAAGGAACCACGCCAATAATAGTGGTAATCGAAGTTAATAAAATTGGCTGAAGACGACTGTCGCCAGCATCAACCACAGCGTCACGAGGTAGCATTTTTTTCTCTTTAATATTTCGTCTAGTTTTGTCTATTAAAACAATAGCATCATTGACCACAATGCCGGTTAAAGATATCAATCCTAAGAAAACCGCAAAACTGAACGGCAAATTAATCAGTAACATGCCAACCACTACGCCAATTAACATTAATGGCAAAGTAATAAAAATTACTAGAGGAGTTTTAAATGAATTAAATTGTAAAACTAGAATAGTCAAAATTAATAAGACGGCAATAATCATAGCATTCCATAATTCAGAAAAAGATTGTTGAATGTCCTCTACTTCACCGCCAAAGCTAATGGTGTATCCTTTGGGCGTGATATTGTCTTTGGCAATTTTCTTTGTAATTTCATTAACAATATCATTAGCTGTGAAATCAGGCTTAACATCGGCATTAATTGTCACAGTTCTTTGAAAATCACGGTGGCGTAAAGTAGCTAAAGACGCTTCTAAAGAAAAATCAGCTAAGCGAGACAATTTAACATCTTGTCCAAGATTATTAATAATAGATAAATTTTTAATTTCTTCTATGGAACCAATAGTGTTTTGGTCTAATTGGACAACAGCATTAATATCTTCATTGTTTATAGATATTTCAGTAGCGGTTACTCCAAAAATAGCTGTTCGTAAAAATCCAGAAACCTCACCAACACTTAAACCAGCTTGAGCCAAAGCTTCCCTATTTAAAGTAAAAGTTAAATCAGCCGGACTGGCATTTTGATTGCTACTAACATTAATCACTCCCTCGGTTTCAGATAAATAATTTATAACCTGATTATTTAATTTATCAAGGACAACTAAATCATGCCCAGAAATTCTAGCTTCAATTGGCGCTCCAGTTGGCGGTCCGCTACTAATTGATTCAATGGTAATTTTACCTTCTTGAATATAAGATAAATCTTTCCTGATTTCTTCCCCTATTTCATAACTTTTTTTCTCTCTTTTATCTATATCTGTAAAATTTATACTAAGATTAGCTAAATGTTCATTGGTGCTGGATCGATCAAAACCAAAGCTGGAAGACTGGCCAATGGTGGTGACAAAACTTTTCACATCAGAGCGATTATATAAATAATTTTCTATTTCTGTAACCACCGCTTCGGTTTTTTCTAAGTCAGTGCCTATGGGCATTTCTACATTAATAAAGCCAAATTCTAAATTAACTTCAGGAAATAATTTTACGGGAATAACATTACCAATTAACAAACCTAAAGAGGTTAAAAAAACTACTAAAATAATTATGGCGAATTTTATTTTAGCTTTACGATTAGCTAAAAAATTAAAAACTTTTATTTTATACCAGGCCCTTAAACGGTCAGTTAAAAATCTTTCCAAATAGCTATGTTTTAGTTGTTTGTTTATTTGGCGGTGTTTTAAAAATACTTTAGATAGAGCTGGAACAATAATTAAAGATACAAATAAAGCCGATAATAAAGTAATGGTAATCGTAATTGGCAGGACTTTTAAATATTCACCTAAAATTCCACTAACCAACAACATAGGAACAAAAGCGGCAACAGTGGTCAAAATTCCAGAAATTAATGGTTTATGGTAATGAGAGACTGCAATCAATGAAGCTTCTAAAGAATTATATCCACGACGCATATTATGAAAAATGCCTTCTAGAATAATAATAAAACTATCAACTAATAATCCTAGGGACAAAACCAGAGTAAATAAACTTAAGCTATTTAAAGTATAGCCCAAAGCATTTAAAAAGAAAAAAGTGATTAAAAATGTCAACGGAATAGCGGCCAAAGAGATAACTGCTTCTTTAATACTCAAAGCTAAAAACAAGAGAATAAAAATTAAAATAGTAGCTTGAATGCCACTGCGTCCTAAATTATTTAAGTCTTCTCGAATAAAAAAGGAAAAATCATTACTAATTTCTACGGCTACATTAGTAGGAATAATTTTTTCTTTTTGCATTTCTACAATACGTTCTTTGGCTGAATCAACAATATTTAAAATATTACCTCCGGTTTTTTTAAAAACTTGCAAAGAGACCGTATTAACTACTGGTTGACCAGCAATAGAAATGCGGGAAACAGTTTGTTTGTCAGCAAAATGGTCTTCAACTTTAGCGATATCTGATAATAAAATAGAAGTGCCGGTTTTATTGGTTATTACTACTTTTTTTAAATCTTCTAAAGAAGTAAATTTAGCTACTGCTCTGAGATTATAATCAACACTATCAATGGTCAAATTGCCCAGGGGCATATCAACATTAGCCATAGAAATGGCTGCCACCACAGAACCCAATGAAATCTGTAGACGATTAAGACTGGTTTTATCAACGGTTACTAAAAATTCACGCTGGCGAGTACCTGCTAAAGGAACTTCGGAAATTCCCGGAATTTTTTCCAAATCGTCTTGAATAATTTCACCTAATTGTTTTAATTGAGCATCTGATAAATCGCCAGCTAAGCTAAAAGTAATAATTGGAGAATCATTAGCCCTAATTGGAGTGACCATAGGGTCCTCTGCTTCATCTGGTAGACCAGTTACTTCATTGACCTTATCTTTTAGGGCTTTAATACTATCATCTAGATTAGCGGAAGCATCAAATTCGATCACAATAGAAGAAACCCCAGTTTTAGAAGTAGAAGTAATTAATTTGACATCCTCAAGATTCTCTAATTTATTTTCTATTTCATCAGTAATTAAATTTTCTATATCAGCAGGGCTAGCTCCTGGATAAACTGTTGTTACTATGGCAATCGGAATTTTTACTTCCGGATCAGATTCACGCGGAATATGAGTCAACGCTAGAATTCCGCCGAATATGATAGCGATTAGCATCAAAATTACCAGTCTGGTTCTGGTAATAAAAAATCCGAAAATATTATTTTTCGTTTTAGCTATTGCTTGTTCTGTAAAAGGATTATGAGAAGAATTTTTATTATCTTGATTATTTATATTATCCATAAGATTTATTCCATAATTTCAACTTCATCACCAGCAGCCACAAATACACCATTTAATAAAACTAATTGGTCATTTTCGTTCAAACCGCTAGTTACTGAAACTTGATTGCCAAATATTTGACCTAAATTAACATCTCTTCTGACAATTATTCCGTCCTCAATGACAAAAACATAATTTCCAGTGGCCTCAATAGTGACTGATTTAATCGGAATAACAATTAGATTATCTGTCTGATAGTTTAAGTTAAATTTGACATCAGCAATACTGCCGGATACTAAATTATCTTTAGCTTCTTCACTTTGAACAGTAATACTGATCTTGCCACTAGTTAAATTGCCAACTGGTTCAATTTCGGTAACTACTCCAGCATACTGATCATTGATCATTACCGAATCATTTAATTTAATTGCTTCAGCAAAAGAAGCGTCAATGTCCACTGGAATTTCAATAATTGATAAATTGCCTATTTCAATTAGCTCTTGACCAATGCTAACTTGCTCGCCGGGGTTAACAGCGTGAGAAATAATAGTGCCTGAAAAAGGAGCAGCTAAAGTTAAATTATTATAACTATAAGCAACATTATCCAATTGAGTTTGAGCAATATTGATTTCCAACGAAGCTCCTTCTTTGGCATTAGCTAAGCCAATATCAGCATTATTAAAGTTAATCTCAGCCAAATCCAAGTTGGCTTGAGCATTGTTAATTTGTAAACGATTGGTAATCTTGGTGTTATTAATATTGTTAATTGAATTAATAACAGCGCTGACATGTTGGTTAATACTAGCTTGATAAGTTGCGTTGAGAGTTATATCAGTACCATAATAAAGGATAGTCGTATGTAACAATACAGCTGTATTATCCAGCACATTTTTAACCGTCTCTAAGACTACTTGTAGGTGATTTAAACTAGCGACAAGATCATCATTAGTGTCTAAAGTTGAAGGTATTTCTAGGTATTTTGTAGCGGCTACTATAAACAAAAATTCTGTGTCTGTACGTAGCTGAGTGTTATAAGTAGATACTTCACGATAAATATATTTGATGTCGTCTAGATTAGTTCCTTCATTTAAGAACAAAAAAGCTTGATTGATATTGTTGTAAGCTGAATTATATTCAACAATTGCTGAATCTTCCACTACTTTCAAAGCTTGCTCAGTCTGATCTAAAGTGTTATTAAATTGGCTACGAGCCAAATCTAATTGAGCTTTAGCGCTATTAATTCCTAATTCCGCTTGTTGAACACGCTGATTAGTAATCACTCTAGTCTGCTCTAAATTTTGTAAAGTACTAAAGTAATTATTTTCAATATTAGCATCTCTAATTGAAAATAACGGCTGGCAGGTACCCCAAATTTAAGACACCTTGTCCATATGATATAATAGGCATATAAAGAAAGGAGAAACAATTATATGCCTAA
>PCWQ01000023.1:61042-70314 GCA_002787405.1 Candidatus Komeilibacteria bacterium CG11_big_fil_rev_8_21_14_0_20_36_20 | reverse complement strand
AGCATAGCTGTAGACAGTAGGTCCGCAGACATACATCGTTACTCGACTTTTGTCGGCAGGAACGAAAATGCGCTTCTTGCGAGTTGCGCTATCGTAGAGAATAAGATTTGTCTTTTTCATGGGTTTTGCTCCTTTCTCCTTGGATTTGTAAAGGTGCTATGTTCTATATAACAATTTAATGCACTTTTACCTGTTCGTCAAGGAGTTTTGCTTTTACAAATTTTAGAATTTTTATAATGATTCAAATAATTAAGGCGATTGTGCTCTTCTGCTGAAGTAACCAGCGACGGTAGATTCATTTCCACATCCGATGCATTTGCCATGTTCTTTTTCTTTAACGCCTATACCTAATATTTCCCCGACAGAATCTCGCTCTAGATTTATTCCACATTCAGCCAATCCGCAGTAAGCAAATTTCACGAGATAGTTCTGGTCTACTAAATTGACAAGTTCATCACGAGATTTGGCTATCTTTATTTTTTCTTCCAGAAAGGTTTCAGCGTCTTCACGAATTTGTTTTTCTACTTCACTAAAGTATTTTAATATGACTTGCTCAATACTATCCGCGGATATAGCTTGCCAGGTATTTTGAATTCTTGTTTTTACGCTTATTGTCTGATTTTGGACATCATTCGGCTCTACAACCAAAAGTAATGGCACACCCATTTCTTTAGACAGCTTGTCTATACTCTAATGGGCATATAATTAGTTAATAATGTCTGCTTCCTAGCATATACAGCTGGGGGCATTTTTAGTTTAGTGTGTATTCTATGGTTATTGTAGTAATATATCTGTTGGTAAATAGCCACGGCTAACTCTCCTAAACTATTGCATCTGTTAATATCGCCTAAATCAAGCTTAAATTGAGAATAGAAGGATTCTTGATAGCCGTTTTCCCAGGGAGAGGCTCTATTACTCATAGACAATTTAATACCTAATCTCCTAGCAAAATCAGTATATAATTTACTCTTATACTCTGAGCCTTGATCAGAGTGAAGTACCATAGGTCTACCACATTTATCTAAAGCGTTCATTAAAGCTGTGAGGGTTAAATGAACGCTATGGTTGTTTAACAAGCTCCAGCCTACTATTTTACGATTGAATATATCCATAATGGTAGCTAGATATATTAGCTTGCCATGGAAGGAGAAGACGCTAAAGTCTAAAACCCAGACTAGATTATCTTTAGTGGGAAAATCCATTAATTGAAGTAGATTAGGGTATACTCTCAAATTATCTTTGGTTTTTTTCCATTTTCTGCCCCTTCTTCTGTAGGGCTTAATGGAGTATTTCTTCATAACCCTAAAGGTTCTTTTGTGATTAACTTTGAGAGCTAAAGCTATTCGTCTGTAGCCATAACTAGGGTTTAGCTTTAATGTTTTCTCTATTTGGTTTTTTAAGATCCAATCTTTCTTTTCTAGCTTAGGCTGGTAGTAGAGGCTGCTTCTAGAGATGCCTTGTTCTTTGGTTAAAGCTATTTTAGATAGCTTGTTAGCTTTAGCCATTAGCTGCCTTTTTTTTAGCCATACTCATTTCCAGAGTAATTTGACCTATGAGTTCTTTAAGAGCTTGGTTTTCTCTCCTTAGCCTGGAGACTTCTAGAATTAAGGACTGAGAGGTTACTTTTCTGGCTATCCAAGAGTAAATAGTTCTGGGTTGTAGACCATGTTCTTAAGCTACTTGCTTAACTGGCGCTCCTTCTTCCTTAATTCTTTTGATAATTTGTTCTCTGACTTCTTTGCTAACCGATGGTTTTCCTTTGGGCATAATGTTTTTCTCCTTTCTATATGCCCATTATATCATATGGACTAGTTGTCTTAAATTTGGGGGCTGTGCCAGAATGAGTTAAGTGGTGGAATGCAACAGAGAGTTTCCATCGCGCGGGCATTATCTTTTGGGCCTTCTATATTACTAATGGATGAGCCCTTTGGATCATTGGACGAAATTACCAGGGATCGGTTAAATTTAGAGTTATTGCGGATATGGCGGGAAGAAAGTTCTATCATCTCTTCTGTAATATTTGTTACTCATTCAGTACCAGAATCTGTTTTTATGTCAGACAAAGTTATTGTTTTATCCGCCAGACCAGGAGTCATCCAGCAGATCGTAGATATAGACCTACCAAGGCCAAGAACTGCTGAAATGAAGTATTCAAAAAAGTATCTTGAATTAGTGCAATGTATAAGAAAAATATTAAAACAAAGCTAAAGAGAACACTAACCCCTATCTTCGTATCCCTTGGGGTTCTTGTCATTTGGGAATTTGTTGTATCTATCACTAATTACCCTGAATATCTTTTACCGAGACCCAGTGTAATATTCAGCGCATTAGTTGCGAATTTTAATTCCTTACTTTATCACACAGGGATCACACTATTTGAGGCCATGGTTGGTTTTATGATTGCGAATATTTTAGCTTTTTTTATTGCTGTTATATTTACCCATTCTAAGACAATTGAAACTGGTTTCCGTCCCTTTGTTGTCGCGCTACAGACTACCCCGATAATCGCAATGGCTCCACTTTTAGTATTGTGGTTTGGTTCTGATATCGGATCCAAAATTGCGGCTGCGGCATTAGTATCATTTTTCCCCACTATCATTAACGGAGTAAAAGGATTAGAAACTATAGACGAGGAGGCTTTAGATTTATTCAAATCTTTCTCCGCCACCCGCAGGCAAATATTTGCAAAATTACGATTGCCGAATTCATTGCATTTTTTCTTTCAAGCATTAAAAACATCAGCGGCACTTTCCGTAATCGGGGCAATCGTAGGAGAATTTGTCGGTGCAAACAGGGGCATTGGTTATATTATCTTAACCTCTACTTATCATATGGAAACGGTAAAAATGTTCACAGCTATTATTATGAGTGCCGCGGCGGGTATGTTGTTTTTTGGCATTGTTAGCTTGATAGAAAAGAAAGTTGTTTTTTGGCAAAAATTTTAATAGAGCAGATTTGTATTTTCGTCGCCCTTCCGGCGAGCGAGCAAGGCGTGGAGGGGTTCAAGGGAAGGAAACGCCTTGCTCGCGAGCCGAAGCGAAGCCCCGCCGCCCTGTTCGTTAGAACAGAGCCGAACAGAAAAATTGCCTATCATTTTTTGTTTTGCGCGCGCCGATTTTTTAATTTCTTAAAGGAAAGGGCAATTTTTTTGCGAGGCAGTGCCGTTTGGCGGCACGGCGGCGGGGCGGAGCGAATGGATTTTTTCAGAAATTTTTGATAAAATAGGTTCTAACGGAGTTGTATAAAATCACCTTGTTTTGTAGTGGTGGGCCGGGAGGGATTCGAACCCCCGAAGGCGTATGCCAGCAGATTTACAGTCTGCCCCGTTTGACCGCTTCGGTACCGACCCAAGATGAAAAAAATACGATGGACGTACCCTGAGTGAAATCGAAGGGTACTGACCTATGAAAATAATCTTATTTTAATCTTTTATTATCCTCTAAAATATCTTTAACCGCTTTTGTAACAACGGCTATAAATTTATCCCAGTCTGTCTTTTGGCCGATTTTTTCTTGTTTAATTCTACTAAAAAGTCTTTTGAACTCATCTCCTTTCTCAGAAAAAAAACTTTTCTCTTTGCTGTTTTAAAATTACACTTCGTTCATCAGGTGTTTTATGATCTAATAAACCTTTTTCTAAATAAAGACCTTTACTTAACTTCATTGCTTCAGCAAATATAACTTTTATTTCTTCATATGCTTGCCGAATTTTAGGAATAGTGTCAGGTTTATCTTCAAAATATTCTGTAAAATATTGCTCAATGTATGACCAACCAACATCCCAAGCCCGCTGTTCTTCCAAACTTTGAGATTCAAAATTATCTAATCCTCCCTCTTGTTGACCTTCCTTAACTAAATGGCCGATTTCATGAGCAGCCATAGCAAAAGAAAGAGCTTCATCTGAATCAGGTAAATAAATATTATCAGGAGAATCTCCTTTCCCCCAAAATTCAGGATCATAAAATGGATTTTCTTTCATTTCCGGAGGAGCTTCAATAGATTTTCTGATAATAATCGTTGGTTCTGATTCTTGTTCAGCGCCAGAATTAATGTTTTCTTTTAAATTCATGCAAATTCAAAATACATTACAAAATAATTTAACAGTTGAACTCCAACTCTTTTTTAAAAATCCTTTTTACTTTAACTGATCTATCCGTTCCAGAAAATCAAGAATCTTGTTATTATCAGGATTTACTTCTTTTAATTTGTCTAAATACTCTAAAGATAATTCTTTATCTTGCATAATTATACTGATTTCTATCAAAAAGTCAAGAATTTTAGGGTTGTTAGGAGCTAGCAATAAAGCCCGCTGGGCAGTCTGCAGGGCCTGTTCATACTCCTCTAAATCAAAATAAACCTCAGCTAAAGACAAAAAATACAAATAATTATCCTTGGAAAGAGAAATAGATTTTAAATAATCTTCCTCAGCTTGTTTTAAATTACCTCGATCGCGCGCAATATCAGCTAAAGACGAATAAACAGCTGCATTTTCATTATTGGTCAACCTCAATAAATATTCCAGAGTTTCCTTGGCCTGCTCATACTCTTTGCGACTTCTATATACTTCCGCCAAAACCTGATAGGCCTCTAAATTACTCTGATCTAAACTTAAGACATCTAATAAAACTTCCTCCGCTTGTTTATAATCTTCAGTGTTCATCAATTGCTTGGCCTGAATTATCATCTGATCAGTGGCCTGTGATTTATCCACTGCCGAAGTAAGCTGTTGATTGCTGCGTCTTTTTAAATCTTTCTCTAAAGCTTTTAATTTCTGATAATAATCCTTAAAAATCTCCCCCAACTTATCGCTGGCTGGAACAGATAAATTTTTAACTTTTGCCCAAACCGTCTGCCATAATCTCCCTAAACGATTTTTTAAAATCGCTTCTTTCTGCCTTTTCAGCCGAATTTCTGGCAAACTATCTACATTAACATTAACTAAATAAGGAATCTTTTTAATAAACAAACGCAGGATAAAAGCAATTGATAAGACCGCAATAATTATAAGGATTATATCAAACATATTTAAGCTTGGTTATTACTACCGAAAATTTTAATCATTTTTTCCACTTCTTTTTGTATGTTGTCAGTAGCAGGGCCTAATATTTTTCTAGGATCAATTAAATCACTCTTCTGATTAATTGTCTTTTGCAGAGCTTGCTTAAAAGCCAAGCGCAAATTAGTATCAATATTAATTACAGAAATTCCATTTCTAATGGCTTGCTTAAACATTCCCGCTGAAAGCCCTGAGCCGCCGTGTAAAACTAAAGGAATTTTTACTAAACGGTTAATTTCTTTTAACAGCGGCTGATCAACTTTTTCTATACCTTTAAAAGCCCCGTGCAAAGTACCAACCGACACCGCCAAAGTATCCACTTTAGTCAAAGCAATAAATTTTTTGGCTTCAATAGGGTTAGTCATCAGCTCTTTCATATTAAGTTGGCATTTTTTTAATTTAACTAATCCCTCTTTGCCTAAAATAGCTCCTAACTCTGCCTGCACCCAAATTTTCTTTTGATGACCCCAGCCGGCTACTTGTTTGGACAATCTGACATTGGTTGAAAAATCTTTTTCCGAAGCATCAATATGCACTGAGTTATAGCCAATCTTAATACAATCCTGCACAACCGGCAAGTGTTTTCCATGGTCTAAATGAATCGCTATCGGCACTGATTTTCCAATAGTATTGGCTAAATTAGTAATAATATTAAATAAAGTCTGCAGATTTGAATATTTAATAGCTGACTCTGAAGTCTGAATAATCACTGGTGATTTTTGTCTAACTGCCGCCCTAACAATAGCCAAAGTAATTTCCAGATTGGAAGTATTAAAAGCCCCGACGGCATAATGACCGGCTTTGGCTTTGCTGACAATTTTTTTAATTGGTACTATCATGCGTTTTTAATTAACTCCACAAAAATTTCGGCTCTTAAGCTAGCGGTGCCAACTAAAGCGCCTTTTATATTTTTCAAACTAGTAAATTGACGAATATTATCAGGGCTAACACTACCGCCGTAAATAATAGAAAAAGATGAAAGATCATGACCATCCAAAGCATCAATAATATGTTGCCTAATTACAGCCGCCGTGTGATCCGCTTCTACCATACTAATGGCCTGACCGGAACCAATGACCCAAACCGGCTCATAGGCAATGATAATCTGTTGTGCCTGCTTCAACTCAATATTATAGAGGGCCTGATGGACCTGATGCATCAAAACTAAATCTTTATTACCTTCCTTTCTTTCATCAAAAGTCTCGCCAATGCAAATAATCGGCGTTAAGTCATTCTTTAAGGCAGCTCTAACTTTTTTGTTAATAATCTTATCAGTCTCTCCCATTTCTCTTCTTTCAGAGTGCCCAATGATGACATAGTCACAACCGATTGCTTTTAAATTTTTAAAAGATTCCTCACCAGTATAAGCGCCAACATCCTCTGCAAAACCATCTTGCGCTCCATAAGCCACTCTTGTTCCTTTAAAGACGTCTGCTATTTCGGTTAAAGCTAGAAAATCAGGGCAAACTACGATGGCAGTTTTTTTATCAAGGCGACTTTTAGACAAAAGTTTTTTAATTTTTTTGGCTTGTTTTTCGGCCTGTGACACCGTTAGCTGCATTTTCCAATTGGCAATTATAATTTTATCAAATGATTTCATGGCCGTTAAAAAAACTTAATAAACCTAAGGTCAATGAACTGACTAAAACGCCCGCTAAAATAACTCCTAGGGCAATATAAGCAAAAGCATCTTTTTTATCTATATTTAACAACCAAGCGGCAATAGAACCAGTCCAAGCTCCGGTCCCCGGCAAAGGAATAGCCACAAAAATCAGCAGAGCGATTTTTCCCCAAGCGTTGTATTTGCCATGGAATCTTTTTTTTACTTTGGCAAACCACCACTGAAGAAATCGATCAGCTAGCTTCCATTTCCGACTTAACCATTGTGAAGTTGGCCCGATAAAAAAAAGAACTACAATAATGGGGATAAAATTACCCAAAACAGACCAAATAAAAACTTGCTGTAATGATAAATCAAAATTACTCAAAGCAATCGGAATAGAAGCCCTTAACTCCGTCACCGGTATCATGGCTAGGAAAAAAGTAGCTAATTGCGGCGATAAATGATTGATAAAGGCAAAATCCATATTACTATTATAAACTAAAAAATATCTTAAGACCAGACAAAATTATCCAGGACCCAGGCCGCCAAAATTTTCATGTCCTGAAAACGATCTTCATGAGTTTCTGAACCCAAGATTACCACAATGATCTCCTGCTCTTCATTCCCCCTGATTTCATCAACTAGACAATAGCCAGAAGCAGTGATAAAGCCCGTCTTGCCAGCCACTACCTTCAAATAGTCGTCCAATGAACGATTGGTGGAATATATCTTATGAGCTTGACCGCTCAAAGCAATGAAGCTATAAGTCTTGCGACTAGTAGCGCTTTTAATATCTTCATTAGCAAAAGCAATTTTGGCCAGCTGAGCAATCTCTAAAGCTGTTGACTGATTATTATCGTTTAAGCCAGTCACTCCTGTAAAGCTGGTATGTAATAATTCTAGCTCCTGCGCTTTTTGATTCATTAACTTAATAAATTCTTCATGGCTTAAACCAGTGCTCCTCACTAAGGCATTAGTGGAGTTGTTGTCGGAAGCAATCAAAGCTGTATAAAATAAATTCTTAACACTCACCGTTTCACCGCGCAGAATATGAGCCGTGCCTCCATTAGTTTCATCTATTTCCTGAAAAGTAACTGTTGTCTGCCAACCAGGATTATGCTCCAGAAAAACCAGAGCTGTCATCAACTTGGTAATACTAGCCATTGAACGAGACTGTTCTGCGTTTTTCTGCCAAAGAACCGCTCCGGTTGATAAATCAAGAACTACAGCTGACTCAGCCGTAACTTTAACCCCTAATGACTTGTTATCAATTTTATGAGGCACTGATTGATAATTACCTGTTAATACTTTATCTTCTAAAACAATTTGGTTCACTCCCTCATCTTCGGTTAAAATCATAGTCGGCAAATGATGAACTGGACTGGCGGTCAGTCCTAAAGATAAAATTAAACTTGAAATTAATACCCAAATATTCATAAATCAACTTTTTTAATTGTCCGATACTCGCCAAGGGGCAAATCTCCTAATTCTATTTTTCCTTCAGCGATTCTCTTTAAATCAAGCACTTCGTAACCAAGTTTATTTAACATCCTTCTGATTTGGCGTTTCCAACCCTGGTGAATAGTAATGATTAATTGATTTTTATTTTTCAAGATAACTTCATCAACTTTGGCCAGGCCTTCTTCAAGCTTTATTCCTTTCTTTAAGGAAATAATGATGCCCTCGTCTAAAACTTTATGCACTTTGATTAAATATGTTTTCTGAACATTAAATTTAGGATGCGTCAACTGATAGGCCAAATCACCGTCGTTGGTTAAGAGCAACAAACCGTGGGAGTCTTTGTCTAAACGACCAACTGGAAAAACCTGCGGGCGTCTGGGCACTAGAGACAAAACCGTCTGCTGATGATGCGGATCTTTGACTGAACAAATATACCCTTTGGGCTTATTTAATAAATAATAAACTTTCGGTTCTTTGTTTATTCTTTTATCATTGACTTTAATGTTTGAGGCGTCAGGATCAACTGTTGTCGCTAATTCGATCACAATCTTATTGTCAATTTTTACTTTTCCTCCTTTAATCAATCCCTCTGCCCCCCGACGGGAAGCAACTCCACAATTAGCCAAAAATCTGGCTAACCTCATTTTACTCTTTATCTTTGTCATTTATAAGTTGCTGTAAATTTGCATCACTATTTAATTTTTGATAATCAGGCAATTCTTCCACAGAATTAATGCCTAAATGGCGCAGAAAATCTATCGTGACCGCATAAGTGGGCACTAAATCTGCTTTAGTTTCCTGAGATTCAATCAACCCCCGAATCAGCAAATTACGTAAAATCAAACTGCAATTAACCCCTCTGATTTGCTCTAATTCTTCTTTAGTAATTGGCTGGCGATAAGCAATAATAGTCAGGGCTTCCAAAGAAGGCTTAGTTAATTCGCCGGTGACTTCTTCTTTAAAATACTGGCGCAAAATATCAGCATTACCGGCATTAGTGGTTAATTGTATTTTTTTGTTGTTGATTGCCACCTTAATACCGCTGTCTGGTTGGTTGTATTTTTCTTTTAAATCCTTGACCAATTCTTCCAGCTCCTTATCTTTAATAGATAATAAAGAAACTAATTCTTTAAAAGAAATCGGCTTACCAATT
>PCWQ01000023.1:54492-61022 GCA_002787405.1 Candidatus Komeilibacteria bacterium CG11_big_fil_rev_8_21_14_0_20_36_20 | reverse complement strand
CTGGGTTTGCGAAACAACAATCTCTCTCTGCTTAACCAATTCCAGCATCGCTAAAAAACTGACAACAGTTTCTGTTTTATCTTTTTTTTCTTTTAGTAAAAAACTAAAATTAATGCTTTTATTATTTTTAATTAAATTTTTAATCTGCTGAATTTTTTCGCTAATAGAAATAGCCCTAACCATAGTCAACTTTGGCAGATTAACAATTCTTTCCACTCGGCCTAAAATTTCTTTAAATATCTGGCCTAAAATATTTAATGAAGTATTTTGCGGAGTAATAAAGCTTTTTGGCAAATCAAATTTATATGGCGTCTGACGAATATAAGCTTCTTGATGCTTATTAATAAAAAATTTGTTTATTTTCTCGCTAGCTTCGTAATATTGGCGATAAATTTTTAATTGTTTTTCCAAAGAATCAGCATCATCTTCATCTTCTAGAGATAAATCAGGTAGGAGATACTTTGATTTTAAATAAATTAACTTAGAAGCAATTAATAAAAAATCAGCCATTTCTTCAGAAGCCACCTGTTCTGAACCGGCAATATAATCCAAATACTGATCAGTAATTTGAGCTAAGGAAATTTCAGTAACTTGTAATTTATTTTTTTCAATTAATTGCAAAAGAAGATCAAGCGGACCTTCAAATTGCTCTAAAGATATTTGATGCATTATTTTCTATTGACCAATGGATTTTGATTTATTTTTATCAATAATATCCATTATATTATAACATATTTAAAGATTTATCTCAATAAAAATTATTGACATTTCTTGATTATTCTGATAAATAAAGATAATAAGATCTTTACATAATCTATAAACTTGGAGGAAAGTCATGACAACAATTCAAATACCAGATACAAGTGTATTGGAAATATTGGCAATGACCGCAATTAAAGACACGGGAATAGCAAGTGGCCTGGAAAATCCATATCCTAATCCTGACACAGGTGCTATTGATAAAATGTTCAATAGCTATTTATTGCCAGGCGCAATGTTTCACGGACTACTTGAAAAACTTCATTGGACAAAGCGAGTTCATATTCCTATTAATCAAATGTTATTTAGTCCTGACCTACAAATGTGGGGGCTACAACGTTTTATTGGTCTATTATGTATGTTAAAACTAGGCCACCCAAAAATGAAAGTGCCATCTCTTAAAAATGATGAGCATCTAATAGATGATATTAAATTTTTACAAGACAAAAATTGGCCAAAAAGAAGTATAATCATCTGGAATTTTGGTGATCCCTGGTTAAACGCCGTCCTATTATTCGACTATCTTAAGTCCTACCATAAAGCGTCTGTGATTTCAACAGATTACTTTAAAAAGACCTATCTTAGAACATCAACTCATGCACTGAACAATCTACCAATTGGTTACCATTTGATTGAACTCCCAGAAGAAGACTGGAATTATGGCATTGGGACAAAGTATAAAGGAATGCCGGTAATAGAAGTGGAATCACAGCTCAGTGATGGCTGGCAATTAATGAGTTGGGAAATGCTCCAAATTCTGGCAATAATGCCTTTTTACGCGATCTCCATGAATACCGTAAACGCGCCAAACGTGATGTTATCCGGATTCCGAGGACGAATTCATAACTCGGGTGTTTATAACCTGATCCCCTCACTGCGTTTTGATAAGGATGAAGCTGAGCTTCAATTTGGTTATCAGAATCCAAATAATATTATTCCGACCTATGGTCACGGTGTAGTTAGATATTTGGGACCACTCCGTAAATTCTTATAAAGGTATCAACCACCCCCTTGGGGGTGGTTGCTTATTTTTATAAAATTTTCTCAATAAAAAAAGCCCCCATCTTAAAAACAGGAGGGGATCCGTTTTAAGTGGATAGGGGGCTAGGCCATCACGCTAGGTGATGGATTTTTCACCTAATCTCGGAGATGTTTTGCCGACAATCTTTGGGGATTAGGTAGGAATTTAAATAACTTTATACAGCGACAGTATATATTTTACTCAAATATTTGTCAATCTTGACCTCGAAGGTCAAAGAATCTTCAATCCCAATTCATCAAGTTGCTCTTTAACTACGGCTGAAGGAGAGTCCATCATGGGGTCTCGACCGTCTGATGTTAATGGAAAAGCGGTGATTTCCCGCAGATTTTTCTCGCCTTGAAGGATCATAATTAACCTTTCAATGCCTGGAGCAATGCCACCATGAGGCGGCACGCCATATTTAAAAGCCTCTAAATAATGCTGAAACTCTTGTTTTTGCTTTTTAGTAAAACCGATTAAATCCCAGATTTTTCCCTGAATTTTCATATCAGAAATACGGACTGCTCCACCACCCAATTCAAAACCATTGAGCACTAAATCATGCTGGTAGGATTTTACTTTTCCCGGATCCTTGTCTAACAAAGCAATATCCTCTTCTTGAGGGGCAGTGAACATATTATGGGAAGGAGCCCAGGTCTGACCAGCGCCATGAAATTTATCTTCTTCGGTTTGTCTGACAAATAAAGGAAAATTAATTATCCAGGCAAAAGCTAGTTCGTCTTTGTTATTCTTATCCTTTCTTAAATCAGGTTTATCAGTTTTATATTTTCTAATTACATCATCATAATTTAAACGTGGCCAAGGTGATTTGGTAATTTTCTTCTGTGGAAATTCTTTTTTAATTAAATCAGTAAATAATTTTTCAGTTAAACCCAAAATCTCGTCCTGGGTCATAAAGGACATTTCCATATCCAGCTGATAAAACTCGCCCGGACTGCGATCGGCCCGCGCATCTTCATCACGAAAACATGGTGCAATTTGAAAATATTTTTCCAAGCCGGCGATCATTAATAATTGCTTGTACTGCTGCGGGGCTTGAGGCAGAGCAAAAAACTTTCCTTTGTGCAAGCGACTGGGCACTAAATAATCCCGCGCCCCTTCTGGAGTTGATTTGGATAAAATCGGGGTCTGTACTTCCACAAAATCATTTTGCTGCAACCAGTTTCTCAAAAAACTAATCACTCTGTCGCGAACCAGCAAATTTTGTTTCATCCGCTCGTGACGTAAATCCAAATAGCGATATTTGAGCCGCAATTCTTCTGAAGCTTTCCGCTCTTCATTAACAATTTCAAAAGGCGGTGTTTCAGCAACTGATAAAATCTGAATTTTTTTGGCTAAAATTTCCACAGTGCCAGTGGCCAAATCTCTGTTGATTTGTTTATCTCCCCTTTTCTGCACCAGACCTTCAATGGATAAAACAAATTCCGGACGAATATCTTTTAAAATTTTCTCTGAATCCTTATCTAATTCTTGAGGTACACAAACCACCTGAACAATTCCCCAGCGATCGCGTAAATCCAAAAAAACAATCTTGCCCATGTTGCGACGAACATGAACCCAACCTTTGAGCACAACTTTCTTGTTGATTTTATCAACCGTATCAATTGTTTTAATTTTTGGCACCCCGTTAAAAATCAATTATTAAATAATTTATCTATCTTTATAATACCCCTTTAGAAAAAAATTGTAAATTTCTAACGGGGTTTACTGAATTTTATTGCATTTGTCTCTTGACTCTCGTTCGCTCGAGACATTCGACTTCTCACTATATATAATCTCATAGTGAGTGGCCGAAGGCCATGAGCGAGGAGGAACAAAGTGACGACGAGTCGAATGGAGCCGACTATCGGACTTGAACCGATAACCTATGGTTTACGATACCATCGCTCTACCAGTTGAGCTAAGTCGGCATAGTCAACCAAACTTAAGGCCGAATTCTGTAAATCGTTCGAGGAAAAGGAATGGTTTCTCGCACATGAGGCACGCCGCAAATCCAACCAACTAGTCTTTCTAAACCCAAGCCAAATCCACCATGAGGTATAGAGCCATATTTTCTCAAATCCAAATACCAATCAAAATCTTTTTTATTTAACTGGTGCTCTTTAATTCTTTTTAATAAAATATCATAATCGTCTTCCCTTTGCGAGCCGCCAACAATTTCACCATAACCTTCCGGTGCCAACAAATCAGCACACAGCGCTTTACTATCGTCTTCAGTGTCCCGTTTCATATAAAAAGCTTTTACTTTAGCCGGATAATGGGTAATAAAAACCGGATTATCATATTGCTGGGATAATTTGGTTTCGTCTTCTCCACCCAGATCATCGTCACTTTTAATTTTAGAGCCAGCTTTTTGCAGAGACTTGATCGCTTCGGCGTGAGTTATTTTATAAAAAGGATTCTTAATATTCTGTAAAAATTTTAAGTCTCTTTCTAAAATTTCTAAATCTGCTGTATTTTTATCTAAAACTTTCAAGACTACAAAACGAATAAAATCTTCTTGTATTTTTAAGTTATCTTCTAAATCTATAAAAGCCATTTCCGCATCCATCATCCAAAATTCAGTCAAGTGCCTGCGGGTCTTGGATTTTTCCGCACGGAAAACCGGACCAAAATCAAAAACTTTATTATGAGCAAAAATAGCTGCCTCCAAATACAACTGCCCGCTCTGCGACAAATAAGCTTTGTCCTCAAAATAATCTATTTCAAAAAGCTCGGTTGTTCCTTCACAGGCATTGGGTGTTAAAATCGGCGCATCAATTTTTAAAAAACCATTCTTTTCCATGAATTCATAAATAGCCAAAATCAAAATATTCCTCACTCGCTGAATAGCCCACTGCTTGGGAGAACGCAACCACAAATGCCGATTATCCAGTAAAAAATCAATACCATGCTCTTTTTTGCCAATTGGATATTCTACCGCAATTTGGTAAAACTCAAAATCCTTAACCTGCAGTTCATACTCCTCTTTCTTAGGATGCTTAGCCACCAGGGCGATAATTTTAACCGAAGTTTCCAAACTGACTTTCTGGGATTCTGCCCATTTTTCTGGACTTAAATCTTGGGCATTTAAAATCGCCTGGCAAAAACTCGAACCATCTCTGATTTGCCAAAAAGCAATTTGGCCGGAAGAGCGAAAATTAGCCACCCAGCCCTGAATGACTACTTCTTGACCGACAAAATCCTTTAAATCTTGGATAAAAATCTTTTTCACCCCGTTAGAAATTAAAATAATTATTATATAGCTATTTTTCTTATTGCCACTGTTAGATTTTATCAATTTCTAACGGGGCAAATAATACATACATCATAGCTAAAATTTAGAGATTTTACAAGATAAAAACTGTCGGCAACTTGACTTATCTTAAATACTATGCTTTAATACCTTTTTAAAGTCCATTTTACAACGAGGCACATTATGAGTAAAAAATTAGAAAATTTACTCGAAGACTTTGGATTTAATCCTGACCTAATCAATTCAACTATTGTTTCCTTAGTAAAAAATGGGTTCGTAGAAATATTGGTTGATTCTCAAAAATTCGATGGAAAAGAAATCACTATAAATGGATGTAAGATCTTAAAAGCAGCAAACCAAGAAAGCAGTAACAGCGAATTCATTAATGTGAGGATAGAATATGTTGACAAGGAAGATGATTAAAAAGAATAATCCAAATTCTAAAAAAACCGTTTTGTTAAAAATATCAGATATATTTTCGATAAAACGGTTTTTTGTTTTTAATTTTAAAAGAGCCCGGGGGCTCTGTAAACTTCCAAATAATTAAAAAGTTTTTTATAATTTATCTTAATTATTTAGACTATCTTTCAAAATTCTATCATTCTCACTCAAATTGTAAAGTTAAGACACGCCCCGAACGTGTTTGTATCTTAAATATTTATGACTTCATGGCTCCGAGACTTGGAATCGAATCAAGATCACTACGTTAACCCCGTGTAATTTCGCTTCGCTTAATTTACGGGACAAGCAGCGCTAACATATGGCTGCCAGGACAGGACTCGAACCTGTAACATTTGCGTTAACAGTGCAACGTTCTACCAATTGCCCGCCAGAGGCAGGTCCGCCTTTGGCGGAAACTACTTTATGGCTGCCGAGGGTGGATTCGAACCACCAACATCTACGTTAACAGCGTAGCGTTCTACCATTGAACTACTCGGCAATTATCTATTTATAAAAATCAAAAAATCCGGTTCTGAGACCGGATTATTCTTTATTTTAAAATTAAAAAAACTAACCGGTCAAAGCAATCGATTATTATTGTTATTATTGAATGTGGCAAACTTTTGATAAGTCATGTTGATATAATAATATAAAACTGTTAATTTGTCAAGAAGAGCCTCTTTAAAGACAACACCGAAGTGTTGCCTTTAAAATCAAATTTAACTTCTGGCCGCCCTCCTCATTGCGACCGATTTATTATTAAAATAAGACAACTTTTGCGATGATTCTGGGATTATCAAGTTATCCCTTAAAGTCCTGACCATGCCAACCATCCCTTTGAACTTACAAAACAGGATTAAGATATCAACATACTCCTGAGCGGGCAGTCTTCTTTTTTGTGGAATCGAATTTTCCAATTCATCATGACAACTGCGACAGATCAGAACTATTTCTCCATTACCATTGCCGGTGAGCTTTTGTTTAAAAAACCGACGCGGGAAAATGTGGTGCTTGGTCAATGGTTTCTTCTGATCCGTACCCCGTTTAGTGGAC
>PCWQ01000023.1:53243-54482 GCA_002787405.1 Candidatus Komeilibacteria bacterium CG11_big_fil_rev_8_21_14_0_20_36_20 | reverse complement strand
TGATCCGTACCCCGTTTAGTGGACACTATTTTCTGGGGTTTTTAGGCTCAAAAGATGATTTCTGTATTCTACAGGAGTCATCTTTTTTAAATTCCACTGCCTTCTCCTAGTATTGTAATAGTTAATGTACTTACTGGTCAAATCTTTTAACTCTTCAAAGCTGCTACAATGCTTGTAGTCGACCTCGTCTTTGAAGTGACCAAAGAAGGTTTCAATGGGTGAATTATCTATACAGTTGCCTTTTCTGGACATTGACTGAATCATCTTTAGCTTCTTTATCTTAGCTATATAGGTTGGACTGGTATAGTGAAAGCCTTGATCAGAGTGAATCATTATGTCTGCTAAAGAGTCTTGGCTTTCTCTCATGTTGGTTATTGTATCAAAGACAATGTCTATTTTTAGATGACGAGACAAATTCCAACCGACTATTTCTCTGCTGGCTATATCTTTGACGGCTGAGAGGTAGGCTATTTGTTTATTAAAAGGCAAATAGGTAATATCTGTGCAAAACACCTGTTTTGGTTCAGTCTGTTTAAAGTTTCTGTTTAATATATTGTCAAAGGTACGATGTTCTCTGCTTTTCTTTAATATCTGCTTATATGGGTTTCTTCTTCTGATTCTAGTGATTAAATTATATTTTTTCTTTATCCTAACTATCTTCTTGTGATTCATCTTGATGTCTTGGTCTTTGAGCTTCATCTGAATGCTGCGCCAGCCTAGTTTACGTCTGCCTCTATCAAACACCTCTTTGATTAAAAGATAGTCATCATAGTCTTTAGGTTTATTCTGTTGGCTTTTTATCCATTGGTAGTAGCCTGATCTGGAGACCCGGGCAATCTCGCACATCTTCTTGGGGTTTTGCTTGGTATTTCTAATTATCTGAAACTTCTGAAAAGATCTTAGTATTATTTTCTCTTCTGTGCCCGGAGTTGTGCTAAAAAATCGTTTTCTGCTTCCAGATAGGCTACTTTAGCTTTGAGATGTTTTATTTCTCTGCCACTGGCCATTCTTTTGGCTTTCAGCTTGGCTTTATGCAAAGGAGTAGCTGGTTTTTGTTTGGGAAGCAGCGCATTATTCCACTGGTTCATTATCCTGTTGGGCGTTCTAATGCCTAGAATATTTAAATTAAAGCCAGCTTGTTTAAATATCTGAACTGCACCTTGTCCTTCTTGATTGTACTGCCTAAGAGCTTTTAGCTTAAAGTCCTTGGTATACATGACTGATTTAGTACTGCATCTT
>PCWQ01000023.1:30141-53208 GCA_002787405.1 Candidatus Komeilibacteria bacterium CG11_big_fil_rev_8_21_14_0_20_36_20 | reverse complement strand
ATTTTATTTACATATCTTAGTTAAGGTTACAAAAAGAGACACATTGTGTCTACTTTTTGGGGTACAGATCAGTGTCGCTTTTTGATTTGACTATATTACACTATAAGGATCAAAAGGCTCTGAGTTTGCTGAATAGTCTCTATTTTTGTCAGGATAAATTTGCACTCCTTTGTTTCCACATTTAGGGCAATCAAAATATGCTGGATTGCCACAAGGTTGCATTCTAATTATTTTTCTATTATCATCCCAACAACAACTACAAAATGGCCCATCTTTTTTTTCACTTTTATTAATCCAATAGGCGTTATTTTCAAAAATTAAGGAATCTTTGATTCTCAATTTCTCTTCTAATTCCTTTTTATCTTTCTCCAACTCCGAAATTTGTTTTTGCATCTCTAATAATTCCTTTTGAGCTTGTACTATTTGCTTATACTGCTCGATTTTACCAGCTTCTTGCAAAGTAGCAGCTACAGATTTTAACTCCTCAAAAATTGCCATAATTTTATAATTAATTATTTTAATATTATTTTTTATTTTCTTCTGTCCAAACAGTGAAATACTGCAATTTTTCCAACAATGACACCATTTCTTTACTATAAAGTTTTTCTGTTTCTATAGGGCCAATATATCTTTTATTAATGTGCCCAACCCAATTATTTCGAGCCTCCAAAATTTCCTTGATTTGCGCCATCTTACGAGCTCCCTTGATATTAAACAATTGCAAATCTTTAGCAGAATATGAAGATGGGTACTCGTCAAAAATATTAGCAATTCTCAAAGTAATATAATCCCGTAGAGCTGAAATAATTTTACCAAGTTCGTAACCACTAATTTTTATATTAACATCACGAATGGGTGCTTTTCTACTTTTTATTAGAGACGAGTTATTTTTATGGTGTTCTTGAAAAATCTCATTAAAAGTTTTCAAAATTCTACCCACTTCGAGAGATTCTTGAATAGCAAATTGAACAACCTGCTTAGGAGGTCTTAATTTTTTATCGTTCTGTGACATATTGAATTATATAATATAGCAAAGAACCGCCATTTCAGACGGCTCTTTAACTATTTCTTTAATTTATCACCAAATAGCTGATATGCCTTATCTTTATCTTCCATTCCTATTTTAGAGTTGTGTTCTACGGTATCAATTAATACTTGTTTAGTATTTTCACCAAAGTAATCCAACATATCTTTATCAAAATCATCATAGTTACCATAAAACACTTCCATAAAACCAAACATTAATAAACTCTTCAGGTCATTATCTTTTACAGAGCTTACTCTTTCAAGGAAATCAGCAATCTTTTTGACAGTCTCAATATCCCTGTTATTAAAAGATTCCTTATAAAACATTTGGAGATAGCTAAACACAACGTATGGCAGATTACCACTATAATCAGGGGCTATTTCATCATAATCTGGGTGTTTATAAAGCTCTGGGATAGAAGTCTTTAATTCTTCTAATACATTTTTGTAAGTTAACTTCATAAATTAATTTTCTATTTATTATTTAATATGTTTAATTAATGATTGAAGGCTATTTCTAATTCCCTGCAGACGACTAGTTTCTACCTTATTTAAATTTTCCGTCTTAAAAATATTTACTATTCTGTTGATTGTATTTGTAGCTTTACCTTCAGCATGATTAATTCCTTTAGTTAACCACCCCGTATTTATCTCGTTTCTTATGGCGCCCATTGTACCACCAGGAACAGTATCACTTGTTCTAAAAACATCTCTAATAGTATTAATTGCTTTACTGTTCTCAATTCCTTTCAACATCTTACTCTGCTGAGCTACTGCGTCAAAATTCTTAGCTTTATTAGCTAGTTTGGCAGCGTCATCCACTTTGGTTAACCCAGCTGGGACAAATGGTATTAATGCGGCACCCGTATCAACTCCTAAGTCAACAAATGATCCTAAGAAAGCTTCTGATGCATCTGAGGCTCTTTGTAAATCACCTGAGAACAAGGAACCGATAAACTGACCACCTTTATATAAAGTATTACCTGAATCATAGGTAACAAACCCTACATCAAGGAAAGTCTCTAAGAAATTACCATCCGGATCAACATAAATTACTGGATTATTTAATGCATAAGCATAAGAATTAATGTTTTGAGGATTGGCTAAAAATCCTGTTAAGCTATCATTAGTGATTATCTTTAACGCTTGTCCGTCATGCAATATCAATATAGCAGGATCCACCGTCGTAAACCGTCCAGTCTGGTTATCATAGTACCTCGCTCCATAATACTGAAGATCAGACTCTTCGTCATACTCTTGTCCAGTGAACTTGTAATCATCCCCAAAATCTTCAATGGTATCACTGTAATAAATTTTACCATAAGGTTCATACTCTGTTAATTCAGCCACATCTCCGTTTTCATCTGTGATGATGCTGTTGGAGTTTAAATGATCACTCAAGATATAATAAGGAGCTTGGTTGTTGTTGATGGTAGCAATCTTAATATCTCCTAAATAAATATGCGATTTAATATTATTATCCTTATCTCTCTCATAATATTTATCTACATACTTAGTCTTACTGACTAATTCTGGTTCTGGGTTAATCACAGAAGTTGAGAATTGTTCAGTGTATTTGAGGAATCTCTGATTATTTTGGTCATAGAGGTAGTGAGTGGCTCGATTTGAACCGATTTCACTGCTTTTTTTCATGCGGCTGCGCCAGTCGTAGAGATAGTTATATGCTTCATCATTGGTTAAATTACCGGCATCGTCATAGGTAAAGTCCTGGGTGCCCACTGAAGTAAGCTGGTGGGGTTGATCACTATCATAGGATATTTCGTCTAAATTGGAGTTATCTGTCATGTTGCCGATAGCATCATACTGATAACTGATGGTGTAATCGGTCATGCCAGCGTCAACATAATCAACCGTGCTGGTGGCCAAACGGTTTAAGTCATCATAGTAATAGTTGACTGTCTTGGCTAATTCTGTATCGCCATCTTCCACAATTTGGGTGATGTTGCCCACATTGTCATAAGTATAGCTAATGTCCTGCAGCGTGGTCGTGCTGTAAGTGGTCGTCAGATTAGTTAAGAGAAAATTCTGGTCAGGATCATAGGTATAGTCAGTAATGACGTTGTTTTCTCTTTCCAAATGAGTCATCTGGCCGTTGTGGTTGTATTCAATATTGTCGGCAATGGTTTCCAAGCCCTGTCCTCTGTTAATAGACACTGTCTCAATCTGGCCAATGTCGTTGTAGTCATAGACTGCAGTGCCGCCGTGAGGATAGGTAAAGGTGGTAATATTGCCAGCCAAGTCATACTCATATTCCAAAGTATAATTGGTATCTTCTATTTCCGCCACTTTCTCAACTAATCTTCCCAAAATATCATAATCATACCTCTGGCTGTTGTTGTTGCCGTAGTCGGCATAGGTTAACTGGCCAACATTGTAGGTTCCCTGGTCATAGGTATAAGCAATTTCTGTGGAACTATCTAAGTCTTCGGTTAAAACTCTGTTTAAAACATCATAACTATAACTAACATCATCATCATTAAAACTGGTTTGGTCAGTGACATTGCCGTTCTGGTCATGGTCATAGGTGATTTCGGCTGGGTTAACAGTCTCTGGAGTATGGACCATATCCTGGGAAATTAAATTATCCAAATCATCATACTCAAAATTTCTTTCGTTGTCTTGGGCATCGGTAATCTTGGTTAATTTGTTAGTTAAACTATATTCGTATTCAGTAGTATAGGTCTGACCGTTATTGTATTCTTTGACTTCCACTAAGTTGCCGTAAGCGTCTTTGGTTAAATCTTTATCTACGCCATTAGCATCGGTAATAGTAGTAGTAAAACCATCATAGGCATAACTGGTAGTGCCCATTGGCATGGTCTCTGTTAAAACTCTATCTAGAGCATCGTAAGTATATTCTTTGGCTGGTTGTTCTAGGTCTGCAGAGCTGTAGTTTAAGCTGCTGGTAACATAAGGCAAAGACTGCCAAACTACTCTGCCTTGAGAATCATAAATAATATCTACTGTTGAGTATTCATCTTCTTCGGCGGTTTGGGCTTTTTTCTGGATAACTCTTTTTAAGCCATCGTAGTATTCGCGGCTAGTGACATAGTCATTGGTAGTAAAGTAGTCTTTGGTTTCTTTGTAATTACTGGCCGGATCAGTTGGCGCAATAGTATTATAATACAACTCAATTTCATCAGCTAAACGAGCCTCGTCTGAAATTCTTATCTCATCTAATATCATCATATAATAATCACTTACCGGTGTAGAGGCAAAAACTAAACTAGCATTATTATCAGGATCATAAGTTCCAACACCATCAACTTCATCTTGTAATTTACCATCCACGTAAATTCTAATCAGATCGCCAGTTCTAACTCCTGCTAAATAATGCCAATTATTATCTCGCAAGTCAGTATTGCCTATAATCGATTTCCAACTACTATCATTACCTTCTGATATGGCAAATTTCGCATAACCATCATCAGTGGTAATACTCATATACCAACCTGGCTGATTACCACCCGGCTGTTTTTTAATAATAACTATACCGCCCTCGGTAGTTCTGGCCCAAGCTTCTAAACTAAAGTCTCCGGTGCCAAAATTAAAACTGGTAGAATAGCTGGATAAATAATCATCAACCCCATCCAAATGATAGGCGCCATCTGGAGCTCCGTTAAAACCAGAACCGGCTGACGGATTATTATTTTCCGTTAGATCTTGATTATCCGCCGCATCATCTTTTTTCTCCGCGCTGCCAACTTCGCCATTCATATGCCAAAGCGCTAATGTTTTCTGGTCAACCACCATTTCCGTCCTCATACTATTGCCTCCTGATATATTATCATGATAGCTAACTTCTTGTTTAGTCACTAATTGAGTCGGATTATCTGGATCGGAAATTTTAGTTTTTACTAATCGTCCAAAAGCATCATAGTTATTAACAGCTATCAAACCATTAGGATTGGTTGAAGTAGTTACTTGGCCGTTAAATAAATTATATTCCGTGTAAGTGGTTTGGTTTAATGGATTTATAATTGAAGTTGGATAAAGATAATCAGCATTGTAAGCAATAGTGGTGGTAGCGCCCTTAGGATCTACTTCAGCAGTGACCAGACCATACTGATTAAATACTCTATTAATTTCCACGTCTTGCTCAAGATAGTCTTCTTTAGTTAAATTAACCTTATTAACTTGACCATAAGGTAAATCGTCGTAATATAAATCCTGTTCTTTGGTTTCCGTAGTATTGCTAATTATTTTATTTTTAGGGGCAGCTAAAATATGCTTAGTTTCATTAAGAGCATATTCATAGTCAGTGGTTTTTTCATCGCCGGTCAATTCATTGGTAATTTCTCCTGTTTCCCTATCAAATTCCACTTCCCCCAAGTCATACTCGGTTATAAGATTACCATTTGTAAAATCATAATCATATTGTTTCCCGCGACTTACTTCATAATATGGCTCCTGGGTATTGTGATAATAATTGAATATTTCTTCGGCCGATCTGACTGTATTAGACACTCTGACTTCATCCATAGAATACAATCCAGCGCTATTGCAAGTCTCCTTATGACAGAGCAAATAAAGCTGTTCGCTCACTACTTGGTCATGCTCCTGAGTGACTGAACTCTGCCTAGCTAAATCGCCGTCAATATAAATATAAGCATAATTGGTGTCCATCACAAAAACAAAATGTTGCCACTCACCTGGCCTAACTGAACCGAATTCCGCAGATACTGACCAAGCATACTTATCATTTGATGAGGTAAAACTGATAGTGTTGTAATTCCAATTATACTCAACATAAAATCCATTGTCATAATAATTTTTTTTGCCTAAAACAATATTACCCAAAAATTTGCCGCCGTTATATTTCATCCAAAGTTCAATACTAAAAACATCATCGCCTAAATCATTGATATTCGTTTCCAGTCTACTGATATCACCAGCCGAACTATAAGCGCCATTCTCTACGCCATCAAACCCCGCCCCACTGCCCACGTTTACTTCAGTTAAATCATAGTTAGTATTACCTTGAGCATTATCCATTTTTTCAGATGTTCCGACTTCTCCATTCATATGATACAAAGCAATAGTATGTTCATCAGGAGAATACTCGTGTAAATTTCCCTCCTCAAGAAGATGAGTTTGAGTATCAACATCTTGATCAAGAAAGACAAACTTTCTATTACCACCTAAATCATGCGTCAGCCAATTATTAGTCTTTTGACTTAACAAATTATCCAAAACATCATACCGTCCGCTTGATTTCTGCCGACCATGCAAATACAAACCATCATCTTTGGCTGTCTGATAATAATTAACTGTTTTTTGCAAATCATCATCATTATCAACATTATCCATAGAATATTTAAAATCTCCTTCTTTGTAATATAGAGGGTTGCTAACACCAATAACACTAGTAGCTTCAATTCTAATGCGACCACCAGCTCCATTACCACCATTATTGAAATAACCACCCGTGCCTCCCTGCCCTCCCAAGGCATGCACTAAATCACTGCCAATATTGGCTTCAGTTAATGACTTAATTAAAATTGATCCGCCGGAGCCGCCGCCACCGCCACCGCCATAACGCCCATGGCCGCTTTGTCCATCTCCGCCATTAGCACCATCTACATCAATCTCTCCATTTACAACTAAAGTCTCCGCAAAAAGTTGAATAATACCACCGCCGGAGCCGCCCCATCCACCAGGGGCATTCTGCAAACTAGCTCCGCCGCCACCGCCGGAGCCCATATAAATTGGCTCTAATTCCGGATTACCATAAGCCGGACCGCCGTAGCCATAACCTTGAAATCCCTGACAATTTTGTCCGTTGCTGGCATAACCGGCTCCGCCTCCGCCGCCACCGGCAGCATCAGATCTAATATACCCCCCGCCGCCACCGCCGGGGCCGTCTCCGCTGTGACTAGGCCAACTACCATAATAACCCTGAGCAAAAGCACTCAAAATACCGTCAATAACCGCTTCGCCCTGCACTTTTATCACCACGTTCGGCTCAACAGTAATAGTATCTCCGCTTTGAATGTATAAACTTGTAAAATTTTTATCACTATCCCAAGTAGCATCGCCGCTGGAAACAAAATCACCGTCTGAACCGTCGCCAAAATCAATATCCGGCATGGCCTGACCTTGTTTTACTGCTACCTGACCAAAACCATAAACATCTTTGATCTTCTGGCTAGGATAGCTGGCTGTATTGCCGTCTTCATACTGATATTGATAACCTTCCATGTCGCCTAATCCGTCATTAACCACTACTTCTTTAACCACATAAAGATTAAAAGGAAGCTCCGGATTCAGCAAATTACCCTGGCCGTCTTTTTCATTAGCTGAAGAATCATAGGAAATATATACTTTGGCGCCTGATTGATAATTAATTTGTTCTAAAACATCTGATTTTGTAGATTGACTTAAAAACACGCTTGACTGTGGTGAACTGCCAAGATTATATGAGTGAATTGCATCCTGCACCTGATCGCCGTTTAGATCGGCAGTGGCCACGGGCAAGGATATATTAAAATAATCATGACCATCAAAAACTCCCGTCTCAAAAAGCGTCTGCCCCAGCAATGACAAATTGCCTCCTGAATGCGGCCCCTGTGAAGTGTATTTATAGCGATAAAACTGACTATAATCCCCCAAGCCATCCGCGTCCAAATCGCTAAAGTAATTTATTGTTTGTTCTGCTGTTGTTGATTCAGACAAATGAAAATAACTTATCCAAGGACCTGTCCAATCAGTGGTCGTGGCAAAAGCATCACCCGTATTAAAATAACCGGCCTGATCTTCTTCATTAAATTCTCCAAAAATACAGCGATATTTGTAAAAAATATCCGGCAAATTATCATTGTTCAAATCTTTAAAACCAAAAGGGTCGCCGCCGTAAATCAAACAATCACTGGCTCCCATGGTAACCAATAAATTATAATCATTATCTATATTCCAGTCGCCAATATCAGCATCTCTGATATAAACATCAATTTCTGCCTGATAATTACTAGGATGATAATCATAAACAATATCATCATAACCGTCCATATTCATGTCCTGAAATATTACTCCGTTCATTGGCGGTTGACCGCCACTGGATGACTGCAGTAATGAAATTCCTTCAGGCAATTCAAAACTCTGTGGAGAATCCCAGCCATTGCCGTTATTGTAATAAATGTAATCATCGGTCACCATATCAATCAAATGGTCTCCGTTTAACTCGGCAAAAGCAACCGGAATGGAATATCTGACGCCGCTAAGATTGCTGCAGTCAAAACCGCTGCCAATGCTTTCGGAATAGTTTTGATTCTCGTCCCAGCCGCCTTGACCGTCATTTGTCCAAACTGCCACCGAGACATTGGTATCAATGCAATTCATGCGAATATAATCGGATAAACTGTCGCTGTTTAAATCAACAAACATATCTCGTTTATTCTGATAAATCGGGATATGTTCGCCTAAAGACCGGTTGCCTGGCAAGGTATAATCATCGCCGGCCGTATAACTAAGCGACTGCTGACTATACTCAAAATCAACCTGATCTTTGATATAGGCATCCTGACCTTCATAAAAATTGGGAACGATTGAAGCTAGTAGATATTTGTTTGCCGCGCTATTTAAATCCAAATCCAAGTCATAGGAAATTTTTAATTCTCCGTCAATTTTGATATCAATGGCATCTAATAAATATTTAGTCTGCACTGCAAAGCCGGTCTGATAAGAAACGGAAAACAGATTATTTTCCGTCGGCGTGCCGTTGGCAAATGGCTCAAAATCCACTTCAAAAATACCGTCAGTTGTATCATAGCCGGTATAGATAATTCTCTTGGGATAAATTTGTCCGGAATCCTTGTAGTATTCATAACGAATAAAGTTATCGTTAGTATCTCTAACTTCCTCTAACATCCACTGATAAACCTGGCTGGAATCTTCTGGGTTATCCTGCCGGCTGGCAGCCGTAGAACCGAAAGTGTAAATTACTCCCAGTTTATCGGTGACAATCCATTTGTTATTTTGGTCAAATTCAATATCTAAAAAATCTGCTTCTACTTGCTTGCCGTAGGTGCCGTAGCCGCTGCCGTCAATATCTATGGATTCCAGACGATTACTGCCACCAAAATTTAAAATAAAATAATTCTCATCATAGAGATTGTCGACACCCGTGCGATTATCTCTGACAATACTGGGCATACTTATATCCCAGCCAACACCAATCATGGAACCTAAGTTAGTCTGGCGATGGTTGTATTGTAAACTAACGCTTGGCTGCAGATTAGCCCGTCCGGCCGGAATCTGCAAAGGATAATTGTAACTAAAAAGACCGGTGAATTGATCAACATTATATTCACCGGATTGCTTTTCCGGCTTTAGACCGGCATTATCGCGATTAGCATACATATCCAAAGGAGTCTGATCTTCATTATCCAGTAAAATATCATCTTTGTTATCTAGTTTGTAATCAATAATTTTAGTCTTAGGATTATTACTGTTAGGTGATGAAATTACACTGGAATCATCTCTTTCTATTATTTCGTCACTTGGTTCGGCCGTAGGTTGTTCTATCGGCTCCGGTATATTTTCCGGCTGCCTTTCAATAGGTCCAATCTCCAAATTATTCTCCCCTCCTAGCTCACTGGCTAAAGCTGGCGGCACTATAGAAGTAAAAACAAACACCCCCAAAAAAAGCCAAATAAACATTTTTAGTTGAAATTTTTTAATGCTTTTCATCTCGTTAGAAATTTAACTAATTAATTATATATCAAATTAAGATAAATTATTTATATATTCTTTTTGTTTATTTAAGCTTACCCAGTGAATTTCTAACGGGATTCTTCTCGTTAGAAATTTAACTAATTAATTTAAGATATATATAAATTGATGCTTATTTTATAATATCTTCTAATTTTTCTAGAGTATCAATGTATGGCAAGGTGACAATCTTTGTTAAACAATTATTAAATTTTTTATAAAAAAAACCATAGGAATTGCCGCTGTACTCATTATAGATCAACGGCTCTTTAGCTGCCTGCAAAAGGGACTCCTGGTCAACTATCAAACTGCATAATTCATTTTCATCATATAAACTTATATCCGGATAATAGACAATTGGCTGATCTAAGCCAGCGTCATACTCTTCTTCAATTCTGGTTAAAGGATAACAATCAACTCTCATATCATAAACTACTTCCTGGCATTTCCAATCATCTCTATAAGAAAAGGTTAATTTTTTATTTTGGGAAACAAAAGTTTTATAGTTATTTAACGTTACTTTTTCTTCTGGTTTTTGAGACAAATAAAAATAATATCCGGCCGCTATGGCTATTGCCAGTACAATAATTAAAATTATCTTTTGATTACTCATAAACATATCCTTTAGGTGCGTGCGTATATAAGATATTACTATAAGGAATGGAATTCTGTTCACTATAACGAGTCCATCCTTGAACTTTCAAACTATTACGATTGGCCACTGTATATATTTCCTGTCCGCTTTGATTATAACTACGTTTTAATGATTGGGTATATAGTCCTTGATAACCATTATAATTTTGCTCCAAAGTATAAACATAACCTTCTCCTGAATCCGGATCAAAACTTACTTCCGCTATTATAGCAACATGTCCGTAAGATCCACCAGACCAAGATATAATATCATTCTCCTGCGGCATAATGAAACTGCCGTTATCATAAACCGTATATTGCCCTGAATTATTATCATTAAAATCAGAAAAACTAGACTGATATCCATAAGCTTGGGCATGACCTATTTGACCTAAATCTACACCATATTGCTTGTTGGTAAATTTTTTCACCAAATCAACACATTGATAATTATGCCAGCCCTGTCCAGAAAATATTCCGGCACTGATTACATCTGTCCCCCGATAATTACCATAGCTATTCTCATAATCATAAAATCCGTTATCAGAATAATATGGTTGGTATTCAGAAATTTTTTCTCCAGTAGGATCCACATATCTGACTGGATTATTCCGACCATAGCTATAGCTGTTCAGCTGCTGCGGATCAGCCAAAAAATTTTCCGGCTCTTTAATCAACAAAGGATCAATGCTCGTAAATCGACCCAGGCTGTTATTATAATATCTCTGACCAAAATACTGCAGACCGGATTGAGTTTTTGTTGGTTCTAGGATTGTTGTCGAGACTGGGGGGCAGCCAAGGCCCAGCTGTTGATAATCATTAAAACACTAAAAATTGTTAAAAAACAAAGTTTTATTTTTAAATCGCTTTTCACCCCGTTAGAAATTTAACTAATTAATTATATATTAATTTAAAAATTTAAAGCTCTTTACCATTGCTTGATCAAAAGTAATTTCATTTTCTATGTTGTCCCAAAATTTATATTCCTGACCAATATTCCAGGTCGCTATCTTATGCTGAGACGGAAGATATCTAAAAATAGTCATATAATTTATCGGGCAAGAGCCGGATTCAATATCAAGTCCAATGCCGTTTTTACCGGTTATATATACATCAAATACTCCTTCTTGAATACCCGGCTCCATATAACCTAAGCTGCAATTCTGATGATAATATTCTTTTATAAAGTTATCTAAATCTTTCTCGTTATAAATATCATCTCTGATGATAATCTTCCAACTAGGTTCATTTTTGAGCATCGCCAAAGAATTATTGATTTTATTACAAATTTTATAACGATAGCCATTATTAATCATTTGACCTCCGTCAGTTTGAAAAAAATATTCATTATCAATATATACGAAATTATCTCCCTCAAAAGCCTTAGTGGGTGCTAAACCGTATTCAAGATCATATAAATCCCCGCCTTCATTGCACCCAATAGTATCAAGGTACCTGATAGGATAATTAATTTCAAATCCTAATTTTTCGTTTCTATAAATTCGCCAATCCTTATACTGTTGGTTAAAGTGCCAATTAAACCAATTATCTTTTATTCTTTTTAAATCAAATCCGCTTTGAAATACTTCTTCTTCGCAAGCATCCAGATAAGGTGGTATTTCTTCGCCGGTTATATCTCTTAAGGCCGCAACTGAAGCGCAGGGCAATGTCCTCTTTGTTTGATTTTTAAATACAGCGTCTTTATTATCATTTATATTATCTATCAGTAATGGAATAGCATCTTGTATTTTATTATTTTTCATAAAATCACTGGCTATAATTTTTTCTTCAGTCGTGCCATTGGCTAGTCGGTCTAACTGATAATCTACCGAGTTACTAATGCTTCTGCTAATAAAAAATATCAATGCCAAAACTATTAACAAGAGTAAGGAAATTATTAAAATTATTTTTTTATTAAACATAATTTCTATTGACCTAGGTAAATATAATTTTTGGTAGCGGGCGTATAAAATCCACTACTGTATCTTTCATAGCCAGGCCTAACGCTCTGACTGCTATATCTAGACCAGGATTGCGTCTGCAAACCCAATTCATGATTACCAACTGTATAAATGGCTTGCCCTTTTTGATTATATGAACGAGTCAATGATTGAGAAAAAACAGCTCTGTTGGCATTTGAATTTTGCTCAATAGTATATACTTGACCTGTGCCGGATTGATTATCAAACACTACTTCGGATATTATGCCGACATGTCCATGTGGTCCTCCTGACCAGGTAATAATATCATCCTCCTGAGGCATATTTGCACTGCCATTTTGGTATACAATATATTCTCCATTTAAGTTATGGCTATTAGATGTAGAATAATATTCCGGCTTACTAAAATTAATCGCTTCATACATTCTACCAAATATATATCCATGCTCCGAGTAAGCAAAATCTTTGACTAGGTCTACACATTGATAATCATTTTCATCGCTGCCGGAAAATATTCCACCACTCCTCACATTAATTCTTCTATAACTTCCTAAAAGATCGCCGTGCTCATAACTGATGCCGCTACTATAATAGGGCTGAAACTCCTGATTAGCCAAGCCAGTAGGATCCACATACCTGACTGGATTATTCCGACCATAACTATAGCTGTTCAGCTGCTGCGGATCCGCCAAAAATTTTTCTGGCTGTTTAAGCACTAAAGGATCAATGGTCGTAAACCTACCGAGGGTATCATTGTAATATCTCTGACCAAAATACTGCAAACCGGATTGAGTTTTTATTGGTTCTGGAATTATACTTGAGACTGGAGCAGCTAAAACCCAGCTATTGCTCATGACTAAAATACTAAAAATTGTTAAAAAACAAAGTTTGATTTTTAAATCGCTTTTCATCCCGTTAGAAATTTACTTAATTAAGTTTAAAGCTTAATTACCGTCATTGCGAGTTCCTTCCGCAAAGCGGGAGGGCGCGGCAAGCTAAAATTTTAGTTTGCCACGCCCCCGCAACGCGGGGACTCGCAAAGACAATGACTATACTTTTTTCTCCCGTTAGGATTTATAAATTTCTAACAGGGTTCATTTCGTTTATTTTAATTTACTTTATAACTTGATAGCCGTCGCTAAAAATAGAGCCGTCTTATATCTACATCCCTAATATAAAGCAAATCAAAAAAGATGTCAAGAAAATTAAAACCCCGTCGAGCTAAACTCGACGGGGGTCCGTTCTCATTTGACTAATACCATTCTCCTTGTATTACGATAATTACCGACAATTAACTGATAGAAATACACGCCTGACGCAAAATCATCAGCTTGCCAGTTGACTGTATATTCACCCACCAACATTCTCTCTTGCAATAAAGTTTCCATCTTTTGGCCAATAATGTTGTAGATGTCTAAAGTGACCAAACTATTTTCAGCCAGATAAAAACTAATGCTGGTCTGGGAATTAAAGGGATTAGGATAATTGCTAAAAAGAAAATTCTGATTAGGTAAAGAATTTTCTAAATCTACGCCCAGTTCCACCAGACCAAAATGTTGGAGTATTAATCCAAAAAGCAAGAGGGGCTGTTCAACAGAATATAAATCATGCTCGGTCACTACGGTGTTATAAACAGTACCGGCGGCAGCCACGCAGCCACAAAACTGACTGGTGTCTTCCAAGACAATTTCTACAGCTTGTTGGTCATAGGGCTCCATAATAGATCCATAACGGCTAGTGACAAAGCTGAAATTACGCTCGCCAAAAAAAGATCGGCCAATAAAGTCTTGAAACGGCCAGGTCTCGCAAGTAACCCAGCCAATGGGCAAATACTGCTCAAAAAACCAGCTATTAGTATCCTGTTCGGCCTCCCACAACAAGTCGTTATGAATATACAGATTACCGCCTTGCTCCAAGAAAGAAGCTAAAATATAAAATTGCCAAGGCGGGATATCTTCCGCATAATCACCAACCAGAAAAACTGTGCCCACAGTATCCAGGTTATCTGGATACTGATCCATGACCGTGGCCGTCAAGCCAAAGTGATTAAAAATATCAAGATACGGTTGGTATCCTCCATGGGGAGCAATCACCGTCAGATCACTGGCTAGCGACATTGCTGGAATCAGTAAAAGAACGGAGAACAGTAAAAAGAGTTTTAGAGATTTCATAAGAATCTCCTTTGTTTTGAATTGTTAAAGGTACATTGCTTGGTTGATTTTATTATATAAAGGTTAGTATAAAAAAACAAGGCGACATTGCTGCCGCCTTGACTGGCCGTACTGCTTTCTGTTAATCACCTACTGTCGGTTCAAAATCTATGCCTTGCATAGCTATCCTCCGTCAGTGGGGTCAAATAACCTGATGTCGATATCACTCATTTCAACCTCCATCAGTTGGTCTAAGAAAATTTCTCATTTTGTGACTCCTTGAAGAAAGTTTAGCCATCTGAGCCCCCGCCGAAAATACAATTGTTGAAATCCACCTCCTCTATAGAAGATTAAGAACCATCAATGCCCCCAGCACGCGGACCAATACCGCCGTTGCCGACGCTAAACAAGCCATGGATCATAAATTACTCCTTTCGTGAAAAATTTTCTTGAAAAAACTACTATTTATTTAACTATACTATAAAAACTAAAATTTGGCAATAAAAACAAGGCGACATTGCTGCCGCCTTGACTGGCCGTACTGCTTTCTGCCCTACTCCGCATCCTCGAAGTAAAAAATGATAGTACTAATACTATCCGACATTTTTCTAACCTCCGTTTCCAGGTTCTGGGGCTTCTCCAGTTTGGAGACCAAAGAAAATAACTTGCTGATGCATAACACATCTCCTTTCCTTAAAGAACCAGTTTAAATGTATCTTAAAATGACCTTAAAATAAATTATTTGCCCAATCATATCTACCAAACGATTGGCATAACCCCACTCATTGTCGTACCATTCGACTCGTCCCGCTATGCGGAACTCGCTCATGGTTTACGCCCCTCAATTCTTTCGGGGCTCCAACCATTCTATTCCATTTTTTCGATCATCGCAAATCGTGAGCCTAGTCGAACGATGGCCTTCGGCCAAGCGATCTGATTTATCTGCTTTGAAGTCGAATGTCCTGAGCGACCTTGAGCGAAGTCGAAAAGGAGTCGAAGGACAAGCAATATAATTCTAGACCACTTGCCCAATCATATCAACCAAACGATTGGCATAGCCCCATTCATTGTCGTACCAGGCAATAATTTTAACCAGATTATTGCCGACAACCTTAGTCAAAGATAAATCAACAATGGAAGAGCGAGTGTCTCCGATAAAATCCGAAGAAACTACTGGCTCGCTAGTCACGCCCAGAACTCCTCTGAGCCGCGAACTTTTGCTGGCTTTAATTAAAGCCTGATTAACTTGATCAACAGTCACATTCTTTTTAACTACAAAAGTAAAATCAGACAATGAAACAACTGGCGTTGGCACACGAATAGACAAACCATCAAACAATCCTTTTAATTCTGGAATAACCTGACTGGTGGCAATGGCCGCGCCCGTAGTGGTCGGCACAATATTTTGTCCGGCTGTGCGGCCGCGGCGCGGATCTTTGTGCGGAGCATCCACCAGCTTCTGATCAGCCGTATAGGAATGAATAGTAGTCATCATTGCTTTTTCCACGCCAAAATTTTTGACCATTACTTGAGCCACCGGCGCAATACAATTGGTGGTGCAGGAAGCATTGGAAACAATTTTTTGTTTGTTGTAGCTTTCTTCGTTGACGCCCAGAAGAAAAGTATTGACGTTGCCGCCTTTAGCTGGCGCGGAGATAATCACTTTTTGAGCTCCAGCCCGCAAATGAACTCGGGCGGCATTGTTTTTGACAAAGCGACCGGTGCATTCCAAGACCACGTCTACTTTTAATTTCTTCCAGGGCAATTTTTGCGGCTCCGGCTGGGAATAAATATGATATTTTTTGCCATTGACGACAATATTTTGTCCTGACGCAGAAACTTTTTTATCATAAATTCCATAAACCGTGTCATACTGCAAAAGATAAGCCAAACTATCGACTGACGCCAGATCATTGATGGCCACTAGGTCATACTTTTTCTGATCTAAAATAATTTTAAAAGCGGCCCGACCAATGCGTCCAAAACCGTTGATAGCTATTTTTGGTTTGTTTGCTGGCATAAAATTGGATTAATTGTTGTTGTTTTAATTATAGCAAAAAAACCGCCCCAGACAAAGGGCGGTGATAAAAAATAATAAAAAGCAACCCAATTTTTTACAATTGGGCTGCACATGAATATCCCTCCAAGGCTTCGTCAAGAACTCTCATTTTCTTGAAAAGATTTTTAAGGTACTCTTTTGTTGATTCAGCATCACCGCCTAGCTGCTCCAAAATAGACCCTTCAATCTGCCTAATACGTTCACGAGTCAACTGATTTTTGGAACCAATGGTCTCTAAGGTCATTTCTGGCAATCCTAATATGCCAAAACGACCACTAACTACTATCTGATCTCGCAAAGGCATTTGTCTAATAACGCTGCAAATTTTTTTCTCGTGATTTCGAAATTCTTCACGTTTACGAAATCCTGCATTTAATAACAAAGGATCAATCTCGGTGTCAATTAAAAGATATTCAGCTAACTCTTGATCATCTCCATTTCCATTGTTGTCTGGCTTTTTATTAATAGAGACATCGCCTCCTGAAGCCCAAAGAATGTCACGAATAATATTCAAAGTAAAACCAGTAAGGGCAGCTAGCTCTTGGACAGATGGCGCACTACCATACTTTTGATTATAATTATACTGAACTCTTCTAATCTCTTGAAGTTTTTCATGAGCATGCACTGGCTTACGAACTAAAAACCCCTGCTCATAGATAGCGCGTTCAATAGCTTGCTCAATCCACCAGGTTGCATAAGTTGAAAATTTATAATCCAACTCTGGATCAAACATAGTCGTAGCCCGCATTAGTCCAAAAAATCCTTCTTGAATAATATCAGAAAGACCCATTCCGTTTAGTTTCCCTTCATAGCGCCTAAAATATATATTAGCAATACGAAAAATCAGACGCAGATTAGCCAGAACAAAGTGATCTTGAGCTGTGATGTCCCCTTTGGCAAAAAGCTTAGCTAAAATTTTTTCCTCATCTGCATTAAGAAGACGGTACTGACTGACTTCTAAATAATAAGCTTGGGAAAGTGAGCTATTTTTACGACTCATGTAAAAATCTATGGAGTGTTTAATCCTCTGTCTTTCCGCCTTATCCATTTTACGTAAAAGCGGACCAACAGTTTCTAAATCTTCTGAAGGCAATGGCTGACGAGATACACGCATTGAAGTCAATTTTTCTGAAATCTGTCCTCCTTCTTCAATAGCTTCTTCAACCTCTGGAACAAAATAACGAGTAACATCATTGGAGCGACGTTTAAAATCTAAATCTTCAAGAAAATTTATAATCAGTTGGGGAGACAGTGAGAGAAATTGGGATATCTCCTCAATAGTCAACTCCATAACGTTATATAGATAACTAAAAATTTTCTCAATGGGAAGATCAAAACGTTCCTCAAGTTCCAATGCTTTTCTTTCATGATTATCAACAATTTGTCTATATGCTTCATCATTAATAAACTGGACTTGAAAAGTGGCCAATACATCAATCAGCCAACGAGTTTCTGCTAATTTTTTACGCTGCGATAGTCCCTTAGTCAGATATCGGGCAATAATTGAAGGAGAAATAAAGCCCCAATATTTAGCTTTACTGAATAAATGTTGATAGATCACAGGTATCTCAACATTTATATCAGTTGTTGCGATCCTATCAATCATTATTTCTTACTCCTTTTTTGTTTAAAAAATTTCTTTGGCAACCTCTCTAATCGCGCTGCTAAGGTCTCTGCTAATTGTTTTAATGAAACACATAAGCGTTCCTGATATTTAGACTCGTAATTAGTCAAGACAAACTGACGAATTCTTTTATCTGCTTCTCCAAGATAAAATAGTAAATTAATAGCAGCATATCCTTTGCCAATGTCATTAATTATCTCTTTCATCTCAATGGCTGATTGATCAGAGACGCCATTGCTTCTAATATCACTGGCTAGATTTTTAAAGCTAGTAGCCAACGAGTCAAATAATTCAGAGACAGATAATCTTGTTTCATCATCCATTACAGGCCACTGTGATGTTTCTACAATGGTCAAAAGGGCATGGAGACGTTCTAATACTTTTACCGGAGATAAGGTGTCACCAATTTTTAATTTCCGGTGAAGCTGAACAGTCTTGTTCATCACTAATGCTTCAGTTTCCTCAGTTGTCAATTTATTAGCGATAACAGCTTTAGTAACCTTTTCTTGATCTTTTCGATTGGGAACTTTAGATATTATAACAGCTTGTCCAATATTAATATCTTTAGAAGCGACTTTCTTTTGAATAGTCTCCGGCAATTGAAGTATTTTAAGCCGATCTCTAATAAATCTTGCTGACTTGCCAATACATTGAGACACGGCATCAACTGTTTCATGTCCACTGTTTTTCATTAGATTGAAAATGGCAATAGCTTCTTCAAAAATGGTTAAATCTTCACGCTGGATGTTTTCAATGAGTGCAATTTCATATGACTTAAGATCGTCAAATGATGTAATAATTGCCGGAATTTTTTTAAGACCAGCTATTTCTGCAGCACGAAAACGTCTAGCGCCAACAACAACTTCATACGACCCCTTTTTTAATGCTGGCCTCACAATTATTGGTTGCAAAACCCCTTCTCTCTTAATAGACATCGCTAACTCTTTAATCGTCTCATCTAAAAATGTTTGACGCGGCTGATCTGCATTTAAAATTATCTTTGAGAGGAGGATGTCTTTCACCTCATTTAATTTTAATGGCATCTTATCTTCCTTCCTTCTTATCTTTCTTTGTAAATTCTAAAGCCGTCATTCGGACAGCACGATCTAAAACTTCTTTAGCTTTATTATCATTCAGTGAGGCTACCCAACGAGCTTCGTTACGTCTTATACGATGATTAGAGTAAGAAAAACCAGCTGCTGCTAGTACTTCTTTCCAATTTTTAAAACGATTCTTAGCAGCCATGTATAAATCTGTGTGATGGCGTTGAACATAAGAACTGGTTATTGATTCTCCGTTTTCGTAAATACGCTGAATTTCTTTGATAACTTTTTCTTTAGTCCAAGTTCTAATAGTATCAACGGTTTCGGGATCAATACCTGCGGAACGAAGTGCTTTGACACGAGTCTTAAACAATCTTAAAGCCGCATCATAAAGAGATGAATCCTCTTCTAGTAACGCAGATTTTGTAAGACCCTTACTTTTTTTGTAACGCTTTTTGAGTTTACTGATGACTTTTTCTTTAGTCCAATATTTTTGTCTTTGAATATACTGATAAGGATTAAATCCAGCTGCCTTGATAGCTTTTGCCCATGAGCCAAATTTGATCTGAGCAATATTAACAAGGCGTTTGAATTCCTTATCCTTAATTGTAGTCCTTAAACTCTTACCAGAGGCTATTCTTTTCTGAATTTCTTCCTTAATTTTTTTCTTTGTCCATTTTTTAGGATCGGTTAAAAGGATCTCTTGATAATTAATACCTGCTGCTTTAATAGCTTTCCTCCAAGAGCCATACAACTTATAGGCAGCTTTATATAAAGCAGTATGTTTGAGCATGGCTTCTCGAGCATTAATTTGAGCACCTTGATTATAAAGATCAAGAATATTATTTTTGACCTTTTTATGAGTCCAGAATCCTGGACTCATCTTTGTAGTTACCTCTTCATAAGGAACCCAGGCGCTCTCAACAGCAGTCTTCCAATTACCAAAATAATAATTAGCAGAACGAAAAAGTTTTCCGCATTTCTTTTGTACATAACTCGAATTAAGGCGCCATCCATTCTGATAGCGCCGCTGAATGGTCTTAATTACGCGTTCGGCAGACCATTGTTTTTGTGACGCTGACATGGATTTTACCTCTCCTTGTTTATGGTTATTTAATTGTCAAATAACTGTTCTGTTTTCAAGCCAAATTAACACAGAAGATATAAAATGTCAAGACAAAACAAAAAACCGCCGGAGACAAAGGGCGGAAAAATTTTATTAAAAATTATTTAGTTTTCTTAATAAATGGTTTTATAAAAGGCTTTAAATCCGAGTTAGTTAAAATTCTTTGTACATCAGAGTAAGTAATCATTGTCTGCAATGGTTTCGTATTTTCATATTTTTTTGTTTCATCTAAAATAGAAAATCCTATATACTCCACTTTCTTTTTGGTTCTTTTTCTAATCCAATCAATTGCCGGCACTATATCTGCATCAGAGCTAACAACAATAGCGGTGTCATATTTATCATCAACAGCAGCAACTATCATATCTGTAGCCAATTTGACATCTATACCTTTTTCTCGACTTCTTTTAAACTCTATGAATTTTATTCCTTTCTTTAATATCTTTTTATAATCAACAATCCGATCGTCAATGATAATTTTTTCAATTCTAGTCCTTAATTTACTAGTTTTAATCTCCCAATCATAAAATCTTAAAATAGTAAAAAGTTTAGTCTGATTAGACATCGCCTTCTTAGTCCTTTCATCACCTACTATTTCTCTCACCGTGCCTACATAGTATCTTTTTCCTTGCAAGGAAATGTCCCTATTATTAACTAAGAAATTAACAAACTCCTCAAAAGAAAAATCAAGTTCCCTAATATTTAACTTTTTGAGAACTAAATGGTAAAAATTACCGCCGTCTATAAATATTTGCACTCTCTCTTTTTGAAACTTTCCGAACATACTTTTTATAAAAAAATCCTGCACACTCGATAACGAGGCGCAGGAGACTTTGTATCTATAGTATATACCTAATAATCGGATCTGTCAACCTCATCAAAAAAACTGCCTCAAACAAAGGGCGGTTTATTTCTGGCACTGATCACAACCCGAGCAATCGGCCGGATGTTCCAGACATTGTTTATTTTCCAAATAAGGATACTCAACAATGTTGCCGTCGATCTCTAAATCAAGGGTATGTTTTAAAGCATGGACGGACACTACTTCTCCTTTACCGGCTTTAGTTTTAATAACATCGCCGATTTGGGGCAAATGGCTTAAGTGATATTTATAATTTTCTTCTTCAAATCTTAAACAGCACTTCAGTCGTCCGCAAGGACCGGTTAAGCGATCGGCCCCCCGATGCAACAGCTCCTGATCTCGTATATAATCTGGAGTAACATTGCCTAAAGTTTTAAGCCACGACTGACAGCATAAAGCCAAACCGCAAGAACCAAGGCCACCGGAAATTTTAGCGGCATCACGAACACCAATCTGCTGTAGGCGAATTTTTTTATGAAAAGCTTGCACTAAATCTTTAACTAGCTCCCTAAAATCCACTCGAGCGTCAGCTGTAAAATAAAAAGTCAATCGGCTACCATCAAACGACTCACAAACGTCAATTAGTTTCATTTTATCTAAATTATGTTTGACGCTTAACTGACGATAGGTTTTTAGATATTTAACAGCGGCAACCTTTTGCCTAGCCCAATTTTTTAAATCTTCCCGATTAGCTAAACGTAACATCGGTTTAATGTCTGTAACACTTTTTTGTAAAATAATATTACCGCTTTTATTTTCATCGGTTGTTTCATTATCTTCAATTGGAGAAAAATCAGCTTCACCGGTAATTAGCCCCATATCCTGGCCCAAGATTGTTTCTACCACTACCGCATCTCCGACCGCCAGCTGATGATCGCTCCCTTCTGTAAATTCAGGCAGAAAAAAATATTCTTTATCCGCCTTATGAAATTGTACTTTAACGACTTTCACCCTGTTAGAAATTTAACTACTTAAATTTATTATACTTAGTCATTCCGGTCCCCGACCCGGAATCTCATTATTGACATAGGGATTTTGAATCCCTGTCTGCTCCTCAAATCTGAGCGATCTCGGAGTCAAAGAACGACAGGCAGGCAGTTCGAAATGATAATTATTATATATTTTATTTTGTGTTTAAAGTTTATCCCGTAAATCTCTCACCGAGTTGCAAACTTTAGTGCCAATTTTATCTTCAATAACGGCTTTGAATATATTTTGAGGAGTAAATTTAAAAACCTTAAGTAGTAAATTATTCTCTTTAGCTAAAGCAAAAGCCGTGGCGTCCATCACTCTTAATTTTTTATCCAGCGCTTCCTGATAAGTCAACGCTTTATAAAGTTTAGCTTTAGGGTTTTCATCAGGATCATCATCATAAACTCCATTGACATCACTGGCTTTTAGGATGGTGGTAGCGCCAATTTCCAAAGCGCGCAAAACCAAAGTCGTGTCAGTCGTAAAATAAGGATTACCAGTGCCGCCGGCAAAAATAACCACTCTTTTATTATTGAGATGGTTGATCGCTCTTTTATAAACATAATCCTCAGCAATAGCCGGAATAGAGAATGATGATAAGACGCGAACTTCTTGGCCGATGTTTTCCAAGACCGACTGCAGGGCCAAAGCATTAACCAAGGTAGCCATCATACCCATATGATCAGCCGCCACTCTGTCGATCTCCAAATGCTTGACCATGCGAGCTCGAAAAATATTGCCAGCTCCCAAAACCACACCAACCTGATAACCAGCTTTGATTAATTTTTGCAAACTCAAAGCTATTTTTTTTATTTTAGCAAAATCAAGATTGGCTTCCGAATTGCCGGTTTCCAAGGCCTGACCGGATATTTTAATAACAATGCGCTTATTGACCATATTAA
>PCWQ01000023.1:170-30106 GCA_002787405.1 Candidatus Komeilibacteria bacterium CG11_big_fil_rev_8_21_14_0_20_36_20 | reverse complement strand
CCCCCCCCCCTTATTAATGGAGAGAAAATGCCTCGACTCTACTGAGTCGAGGCATTTAGGTGATTATAAAGCATAATAAACAAATTTTTCAATAGTCGCCTTGTTTTCCGTGAGCAGTTGTTCAACTGATTTCTTGTCCTCTTTAATAAATGGCTGCCTGACCAGACAGACTTCCGTATAAAATTTTTCTAGCTTACCTTTTAAAATTTGCTCCATCATATTCTCCGGCTTGCCTTCGATCTTAAGCTGCTCCGCATAAATTTCCTTTTCTTTTTGAACAACTTCCGCTGGCACGTCTTCTGGCTGCAAATATTGAGGGGCCATAGCCGCCACCTGCATCGCCAACTCATTAGCTAAATCAAAACTGCCTTCAACCAAAACAACCGCTGCGGCCACTTTTTTATTGGAATGCAAATAAACTCCCAAAATATTTCCATCTATAATTTCAAACTTTCCCAACTGCAAATTCTCGCCAATCTGAACAATTAATTCGTTTTGAATTTTATCTTGAGCCCAGCTGGCAAAATCTTTTTCTCCGTCTTTCAGCAATTTTTGAGCGAGCTGATCAGCCGCAGCTCTAAAATTTTCATTACGAGCCACAAAATCAGTTTCACAATGTAAAGCTACTAACACAAGCTTACCTTCATCTTTAGCTAAAGCAATCACTCCTTCATGGGTTTCTCGATCTGCTTTTTTTCCAGCTATCTTGGAGCCAGCTTTACGTAAAATCTCAATGGCCTTTTCCTCACTGCCTCCGGCCTGATCAATAGCTTTCTTAACATCAGACATACCAGCGCCGGTAATTTCTCTAATCTTTTTAATTAGTTCAAAATTGGACATAAATATTTTAAATTTAATTTTTAAAAAATTAAAAAACCCTTAAACGGTTTTATGTTCCCCTAAAATCATTATAATATAATTTTTACTACCTCTAAATTATTCAAAAGAACTATCATAGCAATAACAAATCCAATAATTACCCAGTTGTTATAAAAAAAGGTTATAATACCATCAATGATATCATCCATGACCATCTCTCTTTTGGTTATTTTTTAGTTAAGCTGATTTTTGGATAGTGGCTTGCGTAGCTTCTTTGGCTGTTTCAGCCACAGCGCCGGTAATCACCTCAATAGATTTAATGGCGTCATCGTTGGCTGGAATAGGATAATCCACTAATTCCGGATTGACATTGGTGTCAGTCATAGCCACAATGGGGATGCCCATTTTATTGGCTTCCGTCACCGCTGTTTTTTCTTTTTTAATATCCACCACAAAAATTGCTTGCGGCAACTTTTTCATCTGACTGATGCCACCGACTGTTTCCAATAATTTTTCTTTTTCTTTTCTGAAAGTAACTTGCTCTTTTTTAGTATAAACTTCCCAAGCGCCTTGCTCTTCATCTTTAATTAATTTCTCCAGCCGCTTAGTTAATTTTACAATATTCTCAAAATTAGTAAAAGTACCGCCGAGCCAACGACCGACAATATAAGGCATACCACAACTTAAAGCGGCCTGTTTGACGATTTGTCTGGCCTGCTTTTTAGAACCGATAAATAAAATAACACCTCCCGCTTTGACTTTCTTTTCCACAAAAGATAAGGCCTCTTTTAGACCTTCAACTGTCTTTTCTAAATCAATAATATGAACGCCATTGCGTTGGGTGTAAATGTAAGTAGATGCTTTAGGATATCTTTTTGAGGTTTGATGCCCAAAATGAACTCCCTTATTTAGCAAATCTTCCAAACTTGGAATTGTTATCATTTTTTTATTCCTTTCTTAGCTCGCCTATTAAGAGGAGCAACCCGCATTCTGCATTTAGCAATGCCCCGATCTATGCCAGGGAAGGACTGCTAAATAAATGGCAAAATACTTGTGTTAAGTTAATAAAATTTAGGTATTGTAACCTGAACTGCTCTACTCTAACATAAATCTAAATAAATTGCAAGGGTGTCCTGACCCCAAAAGATGTCAAAAATATGAGTTGACTTCTAACTGCAATTATGATATTCTAGCAAAAGTATAATTTATGAATCCCGTTAGAAATTTCCGAATTTTAACGGGACATCAAAGTTAAATTTTATTTGATTAATTAACTAAATTTCTAACGGGATGAAAAAAAATATCCACCCAACCTATTATTCTGACGCAAAAATCATCTGCGCCTGCGGTAATGTCTTAACTATTGGCTCTACGGTTAAAGAAAGTCATATTGAAATTTGTTCCGCCTGCCATCCTTTCTACACCGGCAAAGAAAAATTGATTGATACAGCCGGTCGAGTTGATCGTTTCAAAAAAATGCAAAAGCTACAAAAAGAAACTAGCAAAATTCGAAAGGGCAAAGCAGTTAAGAAGAAGAAAGCGGTTGCTAAAAAATTAGCTAAAGAAAAAGCCCGCATTAAAGAAGAAATTAAAGTCAATAATACAACCAAAACCACTACCCCCAAGAAAAAATCAACTAAAAAATAACTAAGTTCTCAAACAAGAAAACTCTTGCTGGTATGGAAAAGAGTTTTTTTGTTATAATAATATAAGATGGAATTTAATTTGGAAAAATTAGAACAAACTGTCGCTGATTTGGAAAAACAGATGCAGAGTTCAAAAATAGTGACAGATGCCAAAAAAATGGCCCAGCTTGGCCGAGAATATAACCAAGCGCGGGATACTTTATTTTTAGCTCACAATCTAACAAAAAACAAAGCTGAACTGGACAATCTGCAAAGCTCTCTGGACAAAGAAAACGATCCGGAAATGATCTCTTTAACCAAAGAGGAAATAAAAATACTAGAAGACAAAATAGAGCAAGACAACGGAAAGCTGGAAGAGTTGCTTCATCCCCAAGACCCTAATGATCAAAAAAATATTATTTTGGAAATTAGAGCCGGCAGCGGCGGCGAGGAATCAGCTTTATTTGCTGCTGATTTGTTTCGGATGTACTCTAAGTTCGCCGAAAATTTGGGCTTTAAGTTAAAAATTTTATCAAGCCACCGCACCGGCATCGGCGGTTTTAAAGAAATAATTTCTGAAATAGTCGGTGATCAGGTTTATAAATATTTTAAATTTGAAAGTGGAGTCCATCGAGTCCAGCGGGTGCCAGAAACGGAAAAATCTGGTCGCGTGCATACTTCAGCCGCCAGCGTAGCGGTTTTTCCTGAAGCCGAGGAAACAGATCTGGAGATTGAACCAAAGGATTTGAGAATTGACACTTTCTGCGCTTCCGGACACGGCGGCCAATCGGTCAACACTACTTATTCGGCCGTCCGCATCACTCACCTACCCACCAATACTGTGGTCAGTTGTCAGGACGAAAAATCACAAACTCAAAATAAACTAAAGGCCATGCAAATTTTGCGCTCCCGAATTTTAGCTAAAGTTGAAGAAGAGCAAAATGCCAAAATGGCGGCCGATCGCAAAAACCAAATTGGCAGCGGCGACCGTAGTGAAAAAATAAGAACTTACAATTATCCACAAGATCGTTTAACTGACCACCGTATTAAATTAACCCTCCATAATCTTAATACTATTATGAACGGCGAATTAATGCCTATAGTTGAAAACTTACAAAAAGCATTTAAAAACCAGCCGCAATAATGAATACCCAAGTATTATTAAAAAGCGCTTACTCTCAAAATCCAAAATTATTACCTCAAGAAATAGACCAGCTCTTGGCTTTAGCTCTACATAAAAAGCCAGAATATATTTATAAAAATCAGGATAAAGAACTGCTACTTCCTGCCATTAAAAAATTTAATAAATTACTCCGTAGAAAACAACAAAATTATCCTCTAGCTTATCTACGCGGCTATCAAGAATTTTACGGACTGAAATTTCTAGTTAATAAAAATGTATTAATACCGCGCCCGGAAAGCGAATTATTAGTTGAGCAAGCTCTAAAATTTATCAAGAAAATAAAAAATCCTAAAATTATTGATCTGGGCACTGGTTCGGGTTGTTTAATTATTGCTCTGGCTAAAAATAATCCCCGGCCAGCTGAATATCTAGCTACTGATATCTCGATTAAAGCTCTGCGCACAGCCAAGACCAATAGCCGACGGCTGGGACTGAAAAATAAAATAAAATTCATTAAATCAAATCTGTTGAATAAAATTCCCCAACAAAAATTTGATTTGATTATAGCTAATCTCCCCTATCTCACTTTTCAACAACTAAAAGAACCGAGCATTCAGCAAGAACCACGCCAAGCTTTATTGGCTGGCAAAGACGGACTGAAGTATTATCAAAAATTATTAAAAAAACTGCCAGCTTATTTAGCAGAAAAATATTTAATTTTATTAGAGATTGATCCTAAGCAAAAAAATCAGCTAGAATCTTTGATTCAACAATCTTTGCCTAACAGCAAAATTCAATTTTTAAAAGATTTGGCGGGAAATATAAGAGTAATAAAAATATTTAAATAAAAAAGTGGGGTAGACTTAATCATCTGCCCCGGTCTACCATGGGTTTTTGTTCTCCACCACCGACTTTTGTCAGTGGTGCCTCTCTACTACAGCCCCAAAAAGGGGCATAAAAATAACGGTCAATTATAAGATAACATAACTGACAAAATAGTCAAGATCTGATAAAATCTCTATCATATTCTCGGGGGCAGTTTTACTGCTGCTTCAATGATAGTATCATAGTGTTGGTTACGCTTGACCAACTCATTCTCCGGATTTTTTCTTTCAAATTCTTCTATCTGAAGCAATTCCTCATCAGAAATTCCGTTGTCTATATCTTGAGCATGCTTGTCTAAAAGCTCTCTGTATTCTGCTTCTGTGATCATTGTGAACTCTCCTTCTTAGCGACTTAAATGAAAAATAACTTATTAATAACCCTTTATACTATATTAAACCAAATTTGTCAATACCTAATTAAAATAAAAAAACGGGCAGATATTTCTATCTGCCCTTGTTACGTAAATTACAATGGATTGTTCCATCATAACGACGGATTAGAACCGTCTCATCTATATATAAAAGGAAATGACTAAAGTCTCATTATAATATATTAATCAAATTTATTCTTTAAATTCAAAAGTTAACTTATCCACATCATCAATAATCTCCACCCAAGTCTGCCCCGGCACTAATTTTAATTCCTGATTATCAGCATCAAAAAATCTGGTACGGCCATCAATAAATTTCCACTGACCTTCTTGCCGGCCTAAAGAATTAAAAATAAAAACCGGTCCGTTTTCTTTAGTTTCCATCTGACGATGCTCGCTATCAATTAATTCTGACTCAACTACTTGGACAATCACATTTTCAGCCGTCACTTGCTCACCGGTATTATATAAAAATTTTTCCTCTCCCTGACAACGTTTATAAGCATCTAAAGCTTGGCTATATTGCCACTCTACTCGATAACCGCTATCTTTAAAATCCAGTCCAAAATCAGGCGGTGTCTGGTCAGTCTCGGCTGGCTTCACAAAATTCCAAATTAACTGGCGGTTAATATCAGCTACTTCTTTTAACTCTCCTGCCCGCAACCAATTAGCACTAGAAGTAAAAACATTATGCGGCATTGGCAAATCACTGTCCCGCCAAAAATAAATTTCACCAGCACCAATTTGATCAACATTGGTAAAATTATAATCATTAATAATGGCTAAAGCTTGAGGACTGCCACCGACATGCATATAAAGACCGCCATATTCTTCAGCCCAATCCATAAAATAATTACGGGCTGATCGCACAGGACCGATTTCATTAATGCTATCCTCACTATCAAAAATAGCCAGTAATCTGGTGATATTACTTTCTACTAAAGCCTCATAAATAATATCAGCCTGCTTTAAGCCGCTTTGCGGCCGCACAGTATAAGCATTATCAATAGCAATGGCTATAGGAAAAAAATCAAAATCATCTTCAGTAATCACTGTCCCATTTAAAGGATGCCTAAGGACACCTTCTTCTGTTTTTAATTCTCCTTCTATTATTTCTGAACTATTTTTTGAAGAACCTAAAGAACCAATTAATAGCAAAATAACTGCCACAATAATGGCAGCTATTCCTAGATAAATTTTAACCTTATGCGTCATTGATAGAAATAAAATTTTATCTGCTCTCCCTATTTTTTAAAGCTGCTTAAAATTAGTCTTATTTTTCTCCTGTTTGAGCTTGGTCAGTATTTTTTGCTTCACCTTCTTTTTCTTGGGCGGTCTGATCATCTACAGCTGCTTCGCTCTCGACAGCTTCTGTTGCTGCATCTTTGGCTTCTGTCTGTTCTTCAGTTGTCAACTGAATTTTCTTAGGTAAAGCGACGCTGATCACTGGATTATTAGGATTATTAAGAATTGTCACTTTATCGCTCACCTCTAACCCACTCACTAATATGGTTTGACCTATTTCCGCCAATAAATTCAAATCTACTTCAATTGTAGCCGGCAAATTAGCTGGCAAGCACTTTACTTTGACCTTATCTTGTTTAATGGTTAATTTTCCGCCTTGTTCTTTAACTGCTTTAGAAGTGCCAATAAAATTCAAAGGCACTGTAGTTGTAATCATCCGCTTATCTGTTAAAGCATAAAAATCAATATGTTTAATTTTATCAGTCACCGGATCCTGCTGATATTCACGAACCATCACTTTGATCTCCTGACCAGCTAACTTTAAAGTAATAATATTACTAGTGCCTGCTTCTGTTAAAATTTTTAACAAAACATTATAATCAACCGTGATTAGTTGAGGATCTTTATGAAAACCATAAACCACGCCAGGCACCTGGCTATTTTCTCGAATTTTAGTCAATTGACTGTGTTGACCTACTTGACGCTGCTTAGCTTCTAATAAAAATTCTGACATATTTCTTCTTATCTTAATTTAAAAACTTACTCCATTTAAGCATAAAAATAGAGCAAAGTCAAGACACTATAAATTAAAATGATTAAAATTATTGACTAAAATAAAAAAATATGATATAAAAAGAAACTAGTCCTTTACCATCAACCCCTTCACTAAGGTGAAATATGAATGAAAATGAACGTAATTTTCTAATATCTGAATTTGAGACATCTTGGCAGATGATTCTGGCCTTTGATAAACGTCGTTTTCTCACAATCTATAGCTATACTGTTTTGCTGATTCTCTTAACCACCGTCATCTTCTTCAGCAAAAGCAACACTTTAACTATAACTCTGGCCATCATTGGCGAAGTAGCTGGCTTCACCTATGTCATGATTTTAAAGAGAGAGCGCGATGCCAATGAAAGATATCGCAATAAAATCAATGCCCTGAGGAAAATCTTTCTGGCAAACTCTGAAAATGAAGGGATACAAGAGTATTTGTCTCATTCAGAATATGGCATTATTGTCGGCGGAGGCCAAATTGTTCCTTTCAGATTTAGAGATATCTTCAAATTTTCCAAAACACTGCACGCCGTGTATCTGCTACTGTTTTTGGAAATGATTATGTTTCTTGTTATTGCTTTGGCTATGATAAGAAACTAAAGACAGGTCAACGACCTGTCTTATTTTATTTTAAAATTCTTAACTATTACGCATATAGACACTTTCGGCTATACCCAAGGCAATTAAAATAGACCAAAGAGAACTGCCACCGGCGCTGACCAAGGGCAAAGGAATACCAGTAACCGGAGCAACCCCCATATTCATGCCAATATTAACAAATATCTGTACCAAAAGCATACTGGCCACCCCTAAGACTAAATAGGCACCAAAATCATCCTGACTTCGGCGCATTATTAAAAATAGCCGATAAAGGACAAAGGCAAAAAGCCCTAATAGCACGGTCACACCCAACAGCCCCAAATCTTCGGCAATGACAGCAAAAATAAAATCAGTGCCTGGCTCAGGTAAAAACCTCAAACTACTCTGCGGACCCAGAGCCAAACCCCGACCAAAAATCTGACCTGAGCCGACCGCCACCATTGATTGAATGACATTATAACCTTCTGTCTGCGGACTGGCGCTAGGATTGAAGAAAGTCAAAATTCTATCCTTTTGATAGGGCTGCAGAACCAAAAACCAACTTAAGACAATAGCTATTACAAAAACAGCTGTCAGCCAGATAAAATGTTTTCGACGAATTCCAGTGAATAATAAAACAACCACCCAAGTACCTAGGAGAACTAGAGCCGAACCAATATCCGGCTGTAATGAAACCAATAAAACAAAAACTAAAGTAAAAATTCCGGAAATAAAAATATGACGAAATAATTTAAATTCAGTACTATGTTCAGAAAAATACCGAGCCAGCCAAATAATCAAAGCTATTTTAGCAAATTCAACTGGTTGAATACCGATTGACCCCACAGTCAGCCAGCCGGTTGTTCCTTTAATGGTCGTACCAAAAATCAAAACAACTAACAAAATCAGACTAAAAAACATAAAAATCAACTTACTATAAGTTGACCAAAAACTATAATTGACATTGGCGACCAAAAAAAATAAAATCAGACCACTCAAAGCAAATAATATTTGCTTTTTAAAAATCAAAAAATCTGAATCGCCGATATTTAAATTTAAGCTATATAAAATACTAGCGCTAAAAATCAACAAGATGGCTACGGCAAAAAATAAAAGCCAGTCTATTTTTCGCCATTTACCTAAAAAATCTCTCATAAATTCACTCTTTCATTGCCCCCTCCATCTGGATAAAGAACTTTGAAATTATCAGTGTCTAACCAATTGAGAACCGGATAAACTTCTGTTTTAGTCACCCGCGAAAGATCAGACAGCCAAACCGCACTCAAATTTTTGGTTTCCAAAGCGGGCCAATTCTCGACACTAATCTGATTGACTCCCACCAGTTTATCGCCACTAAAAATAGCTGCTTGCCAACCGACTTCCCAAAAATTATACAAGGACAAATTCTGAGCAGTCCACTCAACCCGAGCCGGCACAGTAATAATATCCTCTCCTGCTACCTGATTGCTTACTGGCGTAAAAACAACATCCTTAATATCCCAATTAACCACCGCTGTGTCGTTGCTAAATCGGCGCCATTTTAAATTCCCCACTTCTACCTCTAGATCAGTGATCGCTTGATCCGACTGATAACCCATTTTGATAATCATGCGTCTTTCGCCCGGATTTAAGAAAGTCACTTCGCTGTCCAGAGGTTGATGGTTAACTACAAAATTGTATTCTAAACCGCTGACCGCCCAATTCTCATTGGGATTGCTAACAAAAGCTACTAGATTATAACGTTTGCCGCCCAAAGGTAAATATTGGACAGCTGAAACATTAATTATCGCCGGACTATGCTGACGATGATAAGCTAGCCAATCCTGACTTTGGTCTATTTGCAGAGCTGATGTTTTAAAATTTTCTGTTTGAATAAAACTAACTGTGGTAAAAATCAATTGAAAATAAATACTAATAACCACTAAAGCAAAAAGGGCCAGACCGATTTTCTTCAATAAAATCCGATGGGTAACAAAGAAATACCCCTTTTTTAACTCTTGATTTGTAATTAGATGATAATCTGCCATAATTTAAAATTCTTTAAGATAATTATACAATAATTATCTTAACAATGCTAATTATTTGGCAAAATCGAGAGGGCTATGTTATAATTAAAAAGAATTAAAAAGTTAACCTATCTGCTACATTCGGCTGCTAGTATGGTGGGCCTAAAACAAAAATAAAATGTTAGAAACCTCCAAAGATGTCCTCTATTTGTTAATTGGCTTTTGCTTAGTTTGGCTATCATTGTGGTTCTCTTGGATTCTGTATCAAATCGGACGAACTTTAAAAAATTTTAACAAGACTATAGAGAGTATACAGGGCATTGTAAATAGTTTGCAAGAAGGAGTGAATACTCTAAAAGATAAAACCAGCGGTGCGGCTGCTTATTTGACTGTTTTGATCAAAAGTGGCCAACAGTTGATGCAAATGATTCAGAAAAAAAGGAAGCCCTCTTCTTCTAAGAAAAAAAATAAAAATAAAAAATAGACCTTTATTAATAGTTTTTATTTAATAAAGCCAGCCCCGATATAATTTATCTTAATTATAAAAATTTATCGGGTTTTGTTATTATCAAATATGTTTGTCCATCTTCATTGCCATTCACATTATAGTTTGCTAGACGGCCTAGCCACTATTGACCAGTTGATTGCCGCGGCCAAAAATCAAGGGGCCACGGCTTTAGCTTTGACTGATCATGGAGCCATGTATGGCGCGGTTGAATTTTATCAAAAATGCCAGAAAGCGGAGATAAAACCGATTATCGGTGTGGAAGCTTATCTGACCAATGGCTCCCTCTATGATAAAAACCGCAAAGAAAAACCGTACCACCTGATTCTGTTGGCTGCAAACAACCAAGGATATAAAAATCTTTTGAAATTAACTACCATCGCCCATCTGGAAGGATTTTACTATAAGCCAAGAATTGATTGGGATATTCTCAAACAATATAATGAGGGTTTAATCGTTACCACGGCCTGCTTAAACGGACCACTTGCCCGTCATCTGCAAGCTGGGCAAGATCAGACTGCTGAAAAAAATCTGGAAAAGCTAATAGAAATCTTTAGTGCTGACCGAGTCTACCTTGAAATGCAACCCCGTAATTTTCCGGAACAACAAAAAGTTAATGAAAAATTAAAAAAATTATCTCAAAAATTTAATCTCCCTTTGATCACCACTAATGACCTTCATTATATCAACTCGACAGATGATCAAGCTCACGATGTTTTAATTTGCATCCAAACTAAACAAAAACAGACTAATAAAGATCGCTTAAGCTATATCGGCGAGGATTATTCAATGTATAGCCCGGACAAAATGAAACAATTATTTGCCGATACCCCGGAAGCTCTAATTAATACTCAAAAACTAGCTGACCGCTGTAATGTCCAGATTGAATTGGGGGTAATTCAACTACCACAATACGATTTACCAGCAAATATAACAGCCAATGAAGAGTTATCAGCATTAAGCTTAAAGGGGATGGAAAAACGCTTTGGCTATCGAACAGATAGTATCCCCTCTGAGATCAAAAAACGGCTAGATTACGAATTATCAATTATCAAAAAAACCGGCTATGCCGAATACTTTTTAATTGTGCAAGACTTTGTTAATTGGGCTAAAGATCAAAAAATTGTGGTCGGCCCAGGACGCGGTTCAGCGGCCGGCAGTTTGGTCTCTTACTTAATCGGTATTACCAATATTGACCCTCTCAAATATGATTTGCTTTTTGAAAGATTTTTAAACCCAGATAGAATCTCCATGCCCGACGTTGATATGGATTTTGCCGACGACCAGCGGGATGAAGTCATTAAATATGTGGAAAATAAATATGGCAAGGATCACGTCGCTCAAATTATTACTTTTGGAACTATGGCCGCCCGAGCAGCTCTTCGAGACGTCGGTCGCGTACTGGGATATAGTTATGCCTATTGCGATCAGATAGCTAAACTAATCCCGATGTTCACCAGTTTAAAAGACTCCCTGAGTTCGGTTGAAGAATTAAAAAAAATCTACACAGAAGATCCAGAGGCGCAGCGACTTTTGGATATGGCTAAACAAGTAGAAGGATTAGTTCGTCATACTTCAACCCATGCCTGTGGAGTGATTATTACCAAAGAACCTCTGGTTAATTATGTCCCTCTCCAATATGCCAGCTCTGACGACCAAATAATCATCTCTCAATATCCTTATAATATCGTAGAAGATTTAGGCCTTTTGAAAATGGATTTTCTGGGTCTGAAAAATCTAACCATCCTAGAACAAGCCATTAAAATTATCGAAGCTACCAAAGGTGTCAAGATAGATTTAAACGACCTTCCTCTAGATGATCCGAAAACATTTGAACTTTTCCAGCGAGGCGAAACAACCGGAGTTTTTCAATTAGAGTCCGGCGGCATGAAACGATATCTCAAACAACTAAAGCCCACTGAACTGGAAGACATCATCGCTATGGTCGCTCTTTACCGACCCGGGCCGATGGAATTTATTCCGGACTTCATCAACGGCAAACACGGTCGCAAACAGATTACTTACATGCATCCCAAATTGGAACCGATTTTAAAAAATACTTACGGCATTGCCATCTATCAAGAGCAGATTATTAAAATTGCCCGCGATCTAGCTGGTCTGACTTACGGACAAGCTGATGTGCTCCGTAAAGCTGTTGGCAAAAAAATTAAAAAACTTTTGAACGAACAGGAAGAAATTATGGTTAGTGGTATGATCAGCAACGGCATTGATAAAAAAACCGCCGCTAAAATCTGGAATTTTATCATTCCTTTTGCCCGTTATGGCTTTAACCGTTCTCATGCTGCTTCTTATGCCATGATTGCCTATCAAACCGCTTACTTAAAAAGTAATTTTCCCGAAGCGTTTATGGCTGCTTTACTTACCTCTAACCAAACTAATATTGACCGAGTGACTATTGAAATAAATGAGTGCCGCAAAATGGGTATTGAAGTGCTGCAGCCGGATATTAATGAAAGTTTCGCCACTTTTGCTGTGGTAGAAGACAAAAAAAGACCCCAAGCTAAAGGAAAAATACGTTTTGGGCTGAACGCTATTAAAAATGTAGGCTATCATATCTCTAAAGTTGTCACACGCGAAAGAAAAGCAAATGGTCCTTACAAATCTCTGGAAGATTTTCTTAACCGCATTAAAGATAAAGATTTAAATAAGAAATCTTTAGAGAGTATGATAAAATGTGGCGTTTTTGATTCGCTTATCACGCGCGGCCAAGCGCTCGGTAATCTCAACGCTATTTTGGACTTTAATAAAAAAATTCAAAATGACCATAAAAGCGGACAAAATAACCTTTTTGCTGATTTGCCGCTGGATAGCGTTGTCCTTTCCCTGAAGCTTGATGATTATACTGATGTTTCCACAGAAAAAAAATTATCTTGGGAAAAAACATTACTTGGTTTATATTTAAGTAACCATCCTTTTAAAAATTACTTAAATTTATTAAAAAAATCTGTCACTACCTTAAATACTCTAGCTCAAAAAGAAGGTCAAAACGTCACTGTGACTGGCATTATTACTCATATTCATAAAATTATTACTCATCAGGGCAAAGCCATGCTCTTTGTCACTATTGAAGATTCTGTCGGCAGTGTTGAATTGATTGTTTTTCCCAAAACTCTGGAAGAAACTTTTGGCCTCTGGGAAGAAGAAAAAATGGTCTTAGTTAAGGGTAAGGTTTCGGATAAAGATGGGCAGCCAAAAGTTCTGGTGGAAAACGTTAATCATCTGACAGAGGAACTTATCAATTCTCTGACCGCCAAAAATTTTTCTGAAAAAAAATTATGTTTAGTACTGCCAGCTAGTTTTAACAAAAAAAGAATGAATGAATTAAAAATGATTTTAGAAACAAAATCCGGCCTGACTCCAGTTTACTTGGAAATTAACAATGGCCACTCCCGTAAAATAAAAACCAACCTCAAAGTTTTACCTGACCAAAATTTAAAAAACAAAATTATCAATCTGCTGGGCGAGAAATCATGGCAATTAAGCTAGATTTAAGATCATAGCTTTATAGATTTATTTTTGCTATAATAAAATAGCCTAAACAAAAATTTATGGTAAAAAAACATTCATCAAAACAGAACCGTGTTTATATAAAAATAGTCATCTTTTTCCTATTTTTAACGCTGGTGGCCATCTTTGTTATTGTCCATTTTGCCCTAACCAAGGTTACTATTAAAGTTTATAGCAATTTGGAAAATAAAACTGCCTCTGTCTTGGTTGAAATACAGCCAGAATCAACTGAACAAATCTCGTCAGAAGCAATTTTAGGAAAAATATTAACTACTGAATTTAAATTAGAAACGAGCGTACCCAGCAATGAAGAAGTAACCCAAAGTGATAAAGCCGGCGGCTATGTTACCATTTACAATAATTATTCTAAAAGTCAAATTTTAGTTAAAACCACCCGCCTGTTGACAACAGATAACAAATTATACCGCCTAGCTGATCGGGTTGATATTCCAGCCGGTGGTCAGGTAACAGTCTGGGCCGAGGCCGATCAAGCCGGTGAACAATATGTTATTGAGCCGACCAAGTTTACCATCCCCGGTCTCTGGATTGGCCTACAGGATAAAATCTACGCCGAAAATTTAGATGGCATGAAACTACAAGCTGTGCCTAAACAAACTGTCACTACTAAAAATCTGGAAGAGGCCCAAGAAAAAATTACTGCAGAGGCAAAAATAAAAAGCTTGGCTACTTTTAATGAAAATCTGTCAAAAAATTTAAAAATAGGCCCCGATAGATTATCTTTGCAATTTGAAACCATTGACACCAGCCTAGCCGGCCAAGTCAGCCCTGAAACTTACCTTAAACAAAATATAACGGCTTATGGTTTAGTTTTTACGGAAGAAGATTTATATGATCTTGCCCAGAAAAAATTCGCCAGAGAACTGGACAGTAGTCAAGCTTTAGTGGAATTCAAACCAGAAAATTTTTCCTACAGTATTTTGGAAATTAACCCCGAAAAAGACAAAGCTGTTTTGGAAGTAAAAATAGAAGCAGTGGTCAGCGCTAACAGCAATCTCCTTAATATTGATAAGGAAAAATTAATCGGGTTAGACTATCAAGGCATTCAAAATTATTTTCAAGAGTTAAAAATAGAAAAAGCTGACGTTAAATTCTTTCCATTTTGGGTCAAAAAAGTACCAAAGTTAAAAGATCATATTATCATTGAATAAATCCTGACTTTTTGACATTCTATGACAATCAGTTATAATAACTAATGCTTTAGGTGATTGGAATAATTACCAATTATTCTTTCTCTTTGAGAGAAATTGAGCTAATCGAGCTAAGCTCAACTAAACTTAAAGTCAACTATATATTAAAGTGCTTTTCTATTATATAGAAAGGAACTTGGGTGGAACCACCCCGAGCAAAGCTCTCGAGCGCAGTCGAGAGAGCGCAGTCTAGGGGTCCCAAGACTATCCTAGTCTTGGTTTTTTTAATTTAAACTAACAATACTCCCACTGTCCTTCGCCTGCCTGCCGGCAGACAGGGACATCCCCCCTAAATTAGAGGAGACCAAAAGGGAGTATAACAAAAAAAATATGCCAGAAAACAAAATAAATAACATTAGACATTCTTTATCTCATCTTTTAGCGATGGTTGTTTTAAAAAAATTTCCACAAGCCAAGCTGGGCATTGGACCGACCATCACCAACGGCTTTTACTATGATTTCCTACTGCCTCAAAAAATAGCTGCGGAAGATTTATTGTCTTTGGAAAAAGAAATGAAAAAGCTGATTAAGCAAAAAATTGATTTTAAAAAAACAGCTCTCCCCCGCTCTCAAGCTTTGGAAAAAGTCAAAAAAGAAAAACAGAACTTCAAAATAGAATTAATCGATGATCTGCCGGACGGAGAAGAAATTAGTTTTTACGAATCCGGCGATTTCAGTGATCTCTGCCGTGGGCCGCATGTTGAAAACACAAGTGAAATAAACCCGGATGCTTTTAAACTAACCGATCTGGCCGGAGCTTATTGGAGAGGCAGCGAGAAAAACCAAATGCTTACCCGCATCTATGGTGTGGCTTTTACTACCGAAAAAGAGCTGACCGCTCACTTAAAAATGATGGAAGAGGCGAAAAAACGCGACCATCGCCAACTGGGAAAAGAAATGGATTTGTTCTCTTTTTCAGAATTAGTTGGCTCCGGATTGCCGCTCTGGACACCCAAGGGTACAATTATTCGCCAGGAGCTTGATGATTTTGTTTGGCAATTAAGAAAAAAATACAATTATCAGAAAGTATCCATACCGCACATTACTAAAAAAGATTTGTATCAAGTCAGCGGACATTGGGAAAAATTTAAAGATGAATTGTTTAAAATCAAAACTCGCGAAAATCACGAGCTGGCTATCAAGCCGATGAACTGCCCTCATCATACGCAGATTTACGCCCATCTCCCCCGCAGCTACCGTGATCTGCCGCAACGCTATGCCGAGACAACGATGGTCTACCGTGATGAACAGACTGGCGAATTAGCTGGACTTTCCCGAGTGCGTTGCATCACCCAAGATGACGCCCATGCTTTCTGCCGCTACAGTCAGGTCAAAGAAGAAATGATAAAAATTATAGCCATTGTTAATAGTTTTTACCAGCCCTTTGATTTTGATTTAAAAGTCAGATTATCTTTGCATGATCCTAAAGATTTTGATAAATATATTGGTCAGCCAAAAACTTGGCAAAAAATGGAAAAACAATTAAAAGAGCTACTACAGGAACAAAAAATAAAGCATGAGGAAGCCCTTGGTGAAGCAGCAATGTATGGACCAAAAATAGACTTTATGGCTAATGATTCGCTAGGACGAGAATGGCAGCTAGCCACCATCCAGCTTGATTACAATATGCCGGAACGATTCCAGCTAGCCTGTACCAATGAAAAAGGCCAGGAAGAGCCAGTGGCAATGCTTCACGCCGCTATTACCGGCTCTATAGAAAGATTTATCTCAATTTTAATTGAACATTTAGCTGGTAATTTTCCCGTTTGGCTGGCTCCAATACAAATTAAAATCTTGACAGTTAGTGAAAATCATACTAAATTTGCCGAGGAATTAAAACAAGAGTTTGAACAATATAATCTTCGTGTAGAAATTGATAACTCAGCCGAAACCTTAGGTAATAAAATACGTAAAAACTCAAGAGAAAAAATACCCTACACTCTGGTTATTGGCGATAAAGAAATGTCTTCAAAAAATTTAGCGGTCAGAGTTCGGGATCAAAAACAACTGCTCAATCTCTCCCGGAAAGATTTTATTAATCAAATCACTAAGAATATAAACGAACGTAAATTAAATCTAATATGACAATTAAAACTGCTTTAACTTATGATGATGTTCTACTGGTTCCGCAAAAGTCAAATATCCTCTCTCGACAAGATGTTGATCTTAGTACTAAACTCTCTCAAAATATTGATCTCAAAATACCTCTAGTGAGCGCCAATATGGACACAATTACCGAAAGCAAAATGGCCATTGCTATGGCTCTGGCTGGCGGCATCGGGATTATCCATCGCTTTTGCAGTATTGAAATTCAGGCCAAAGAGGTGGCTAAGGTTAAAAGAAAACAAAATATTGTTATTGATCAACCATTTACGGTCAATCCAGATAACACCTTAGCTGAAGTGGAAAAGAAAATGCAGGAATTAAACTGCAAGAGTTTCTTAGTGACTGAAGATGATAGTAAAGAACTTTTGGGAATACTGACCAGCCGAGACATCCTCTTTGTCAAAAATGAGAATACATTAGTGCAAGACATGATGACGCCTAAAAGTAAATTAATCACCGCTAGTGAAGATATCCTGCCTAGTCAAGCCAAAGAGTTATTAGAAAATAATAAAATAGAAAAACTTCCCTTAGTTGATTCTGCTTTTAAAATTAAAGGCCTGATTACTGCCACTGACATTGTCCGTAACTATAACAATGTTAATGCCAGTAAGGACAGCCGTGGTCGTCTATTGGTTGGAGCAGCGGTCGGCACTAAAACCGGATTTATGGACCGAGCCACCGCCCTGATTGAAGCCGGAGCAGACGTTTTAGTGATTGATATTGCCCACGGTCATTCTCACAATGCTTTGGAAGTTATTAAAGCAATCAAAATAAAATACCCAACTGTAGAGTTAATCGGCGGTAATATTGCCACCGCCCAGGCCGCTTTGGATCTAATCCAAGCTGGAGTCAACGGGATTAAAGTCGGAATCGGACCCGGTTCCACCTGTACTACTCGCTTAACCACCGGATTTGGTGTGCCTCAATTAACAGCGATTATGAATATTTATCCAATCTGCCAAAAACATAAGTTACCGCTAATCGCCGACGGAGGCGTCAAACAGCCCGGTGATTTAGTCAAAGCACTGGCTGCTGGAGCAAACACGGTCATGATTGGCGGACAATTTGCCGGCACTGAAGAATCGCCTGGCTTAACTATTACTTATAAAGGGAGACAATACAAAATATCGCGAGGTATGGCTTCTTTAAGCGCTGCCTTATCTCGTCCAGATGCTAAGGAAACGGCTGATCAGATTACGCCAGAAGGCATTGAAGCCCGCGTCCCCTATCGCGGTTCAATTAAAAACATCATTGATCAATTTACCGGTGGTTTGCGATCCGGTATGAGCTACGGCAATGCCCGTAATTTAACTGAATTGAGGAACAATGCAGAATTTATCAGAATAACTCCTGCCGGCCAACTGGAATCTGCACCACATGATAACGAAATTTTGTAAAATCACAAAAATGTTATACTATATTCAAGTTAATCAACTTAAAAAACATCATGAAATTTTATAAACTAATCAATCTAGCCGTATTATTTAGTTTGATTATTTGTTGGCCTTTAAGCAGCCAAGCGACCTCCAACGCCACTGATCTGCAAAATCTCTCGGTTGAATTTGCTAGTGATGAAGTCAGCGCCGATTCACTTAACATAGAAGAACCAACTACTTTACCTGGCGACAGTGGCTATTGGTGGACTAGTCTTAAAAAGAATGTTGATCTTTGGCTTACTTTTAATCCGGTCAAAAAAACGGAAAAAGAACTTCAACTAGCCAATACTAAGTTACTAGAAGCGGAAAAATTGGTTGAATCAGGACAAGAAGATAATAATCACCTGACTAAAACTCTCAAAAAATATGAATCTTTGATGCAAAAAGTGACTGCTCGTATAACTGAAAATAAAAAAGATGATAGTTTTCAAAATCTTTTAAGCCGTTTAGATCGCGATCAGTTGCAGCATCAGCAAATACTGGAAAAATTAACCAGCCAAGTTTCCGAAGCCAAAGCAGACTTCATAAATAATGTCAGCCAGTCCACTGCCCAGCAGTGGTATGAAATAGATAAAGCAGATGTTAAAGATCGTTTAGAAAAAGCTGTTAGCCAAAATAATGTCGGCAGTGATTTTAAGCAACTACGCAATATGGCTACTTTGGAGGAAATGAAAGATATTCTACCTACAGAAGCAGAGGCATCCATAGAAGCGGCCCAAGATGCAGCCCTTGACAAATTGCATCTGAAAATAAAAAATCTGGATGAAGAAGGCAATAATAAATTAGAAAAATATCTCCGCAATATTCAAATCCATGAAATCAGTATGCAAAGATTGCTAGATCATCTAGAAGATATTAACCTACCCGAACAAACTAAAGCAAGAATTACAGAAGTTAAAGAAGCAAATTTAGAACGGCTAAAAGATCATTTTGAAAATTTAATAGATGAAAAAAAAGATCAATGGCTAGAAAAATTTAAAACTCAAGGTGACGTAACCCATCTGGACATTTTAGATAGTTTAAAAGATAGCGCAACTCAAGAATATAAAGATAAACTCCAAAATTTAGAAGAAATCCAAAGAGATATGATCAAAACTGACATCAAGAATACTACTGACGAAAATAAATTAAATAACTTAGAAAACAAAACTAGCAACAACCCTGTCTTACAAAAAGAAATCCAAGAGCGCAAATACGAAATTAGGGCTAATTCCGATAATCAGTTAAAGTCGAACACTGACACTCTAAGACCTCTCCAATAAACCAAATTCTACTCCCCCTGCGCCAGACGGTGCAGGGCTTTGATTTTTAGGATAGAATTGCTAAAATAAAATCCAGATGAATCCTGTTAGAAATTTTAAACGCCTTTATGCTAACGGGAAAGAGTAATAAATGACAATTTCTAATGGGATGAATAAACAAATAAAAAAATTTTACCTAACTATCTTCGGCTGCCAGATGAATTATTCTGATGCGGAAAGACTGGCTAGCATCCTCAAAAAGATAGGTTATCAAGAAACTCCAGAGGAGTCTGAAGCTGATTTAATTGTGACGGTGGCTTGTTCTGTTCGACAAAAAGCAGTTGACCGAATTTACGGCAAAGCCCGTAATTGGCAGTTAATCAAAACTAAACGGCCGTTAACTACGATTCTATCTGGTTGTATTTTAGATAAAGATCGCCGGAAATTAACTGATCGCTTTGATTTGTTTATTGATATTAAAAATTTAGATCAATTAGGTAAAAAATTACAAGAATTAAACCCAAACGCTAAGTTAATTATTCCAGATTTTTTTGATATTGAGCCGATTTACCAATCAAATCATCGGGCTTATGTACCAATTATGACTGGCTGTAATAAATTTTGTTCCTATTGCGTGGTACCACGCACTCGCGGACGGGAAAAATCACGCCCCTCTGCCAAGATTATTACCGAAGTTAAAAATTTATTACATAAAGGATTTAAAGAAATTATTTTATTAGGTCAGAATGTCAATAGTTATGGTTTAGATCAAAAAAAAGAAATTCGTTTTCCAGAACTTTTAAAAAAAATAGACGGCTTAGCCGAAAATTTTTGGTTAAAATTCTCCAGCAGCCATCCTGATGATATTTCTGATGATTTAATTAAAATCATCAGTAAAACAAAAAATTTAAACGATTATTTTCACTTACCAGTCCAGTCTGGATCTGATACGGTTTTAAAAAGAATGAACCGTCATTATTCTATTAAAGATTATCAGAAAATAATAAAAAAAATACGCCAAGTTATGCCTGGCGCTCCGATCTCCACTGATATTATTATTGGCTTTTGTGGTGAAACTGAAAAAGAGTTTCAAGATAGCATCCGATTAGTTCAGGAAATAAAATTCAATCTGATTTATCTGGCTCAATATTCCGAGCGGACTGGCACGACAGCTAGCCGAATTTATACCGATGATATTCCCCGAAACATTAAAGAAAAACGCTGGCAAATTATTAATGAGTTAGTAGGCCAAAATTCTCTTGAGTTTAATCAGAGCTTAGTTAACCAAGAAAGAGAAGTCTTAATCGACGCTGTCCAGAAAAACAAAGATAATTACAAAAATATTGGCCGCTTATCAAATTATGTGACTGTTCATATTTTATCTGATCAGCCGCTAAAAGTTGGGCAGTTTGCTAAGATTAAAGTCACTAAAGCTATGGCTTGGGGTTTGCAGGGAAAAGTTATTATAAAATAAATAACCCCATACATTTGTATGGGGAAATTATTATGCTATTGTTGAGACAAACCAATTAATGATTTGCTGCTTAGTAAATGGTTTTCTGAGAAAGGTAACTGAATTTAATCTGGCTGCATTTGAAGCATCAGCGCTTGAAACCAATAGAATATTCTTGGCACTAATATCAAGCTCTAAAGCCTTCTCAATTATAATTATTCCATGAAGATCGGGTGTCATAATAAAATCAGTAATCAGATGGGTGATATTATAATCTTTAATAGAGCTCTCTATATTATCTAAACTATGACCTTTTTCAACCCAAAATTTAATAAGCCCTACATCATTCATGCCTCTTAAAATGATTTCAACTAAATCAATATAATTTTTCTCATCATCAACAACTAATACAGTATTTCTATTCATTTTTACACTCCTTTGTAAGTAACAATTATATTAATATCTAACACCAAAATTAAAAATATGTCAAAGAAAATTAATCCTGGCGAATGCCGGGGAAAAATTATTGTTGTTCTAGGAGCGACTGCTACTGGCAAGTCTGATTTGGCTGTGGAGTTAGCCAAATTTTTCAATGGAGAGGTTATCTCGGCTGACTCGCGTCAAATCTATCAGGGCTTAGATATTGGCAGTAATAAAATTACTTTAGAAGAACAACAAAATATTAAACATTATTTATTGGATATAATTAAACCTGATCAGGAATTTACTTTATATAATTGGCAGAAAGCTGCTTTTGAAACTATTGAAAAAATATTAGCTAAAAATAAACTGCCCATTATTGCCGGCGGTACGGGGTTATATCTTTGCTCTCTTCTCCAAAATTATCAGATTCCAGCCACTGATCTTTATTTAAGAAAAAAATTATCTAAATATAGTTTGCCAGAATTATTACAACAATTAAAAACTGCTGACCCATTGGCCTTAGATCAAATTGATACTAAAAATAAACTAAAAGTAATTAGAGCTCTAGAATACACTTTAAGTTTTAAAAATAGTTTAATTACCAAACAACAAACTGCTGACTGTCCTTATGATTATCTAATTTTTGGTTTAACTATGGACCGTCAGATGTTGTACAAAAAAATCAACCAACGGGTAGAACAAATGATTAAAAACAACCTAATAGAAGAAGCTAAAGCAATTTACAAAAAATATCCACCTAAAAATCTACCAGCTTTAAGCGGTATTGGCTATAAAGAAATTATCGATTATTTAGATAAAAAAATTACTCTGCCAGAAGCTGTTTCTTTAATCAAAAAAAACAGCCGCCATTATGCCAAACGACAAGCAACCTGGTTCCGACGCATGGAAAAACAAGGAATTAAAATCTACTGGAATATAGAGATTAAAAAAGCCGAAAAAATAGTAAAAAAATTTCTAGTTGACTAGATTCACAATATATTATAGGTTTAAGATGAAATAAAAGATCTTTTTAGGAGATTAAAATGAAAAATAAACGCAACCCTATACCGCCACCCTACCGTGGACCTCTTATTATTACTGTCTACCGTGACACGAAAAAAAGAAGATACTATGTCCTCAATGATAAGAGCTTCCGTGGACAAGAGCGGATAGACTTACCCGGCTTAAAAGTAATTAGAATCTTTCACTGGGTTAGCACCCGCTTCTTTTTCAAAGCAATTATGTTTATCAACGCCCTCAACAAAGAGAGAGTGACTCTCAAGCCCAAATTTAGAACCACAAGAATTACTAGCTTGAGGATCCCCCCAGGGGTCAAACAAAGCTTGCACCTTGCATAAGAAAAGGCATCCGTGTTGCACGGATGCCTTTAACTTAGCTGAAAATAAAAGGATGACAGCCAAGGCCGCCATCCCTAAACACATTTTAGCAAACTGCTATATTTGCCCTCACCGCTGATGTTTCCAAGCTTTCCATTGAAAGCCCGAAACCGCAAGCTATCTGGCAAGCTGCCTCTTCCAGGACTTTTTGAGTGATCACTTTAGCTACAATCTCTACACCGCGAAAACGATGTGTTTTTTCGCCAATACAGCCCGTCTGGGCCTCTATGATCATCTCATTAACCCGCTCTGTAACCGCTTGCTCAAATCCTTTGACAGTCATCTCTTCTTTGACTTCATTGACCAATTTCAACACTTTTACCATAACTCTAACTCCTTTAATTAAGGTGGTAAATGAGAATTTTGCTGATAATTATTACACTTTCAAAAACATAATTTAGTATTATATCACAATCTTAATACTTTGTCAAGAGCAAAAACCCCCTTATTTTATAGGGTTTTTAAAGTGAATAGTTTATTTTATCTTCTTTCTGAGTATTTCTTCGGCAGCTAGCGGGTTAGCTCTGCCCTTGCTTTCCTGCATTAATTTTCCTACAAAAAACTTAATTAAGGCCTCTTTACCGGACCGATATTGTTTGGCTTGATCCGGATGCATCATAATCACCTTAGTGGCCAGATCTTCTAAAGTGCTGACATCATCAATCTGGGCTAAATCCAACTTTTCGGCAATATTTGACGGATCATCTCCGCTGGCAAACATCTGTTTTAAAATAGTCTGGGCGGCTGAACTATTAATTTTCTTTTGATAAATCAAACTTAAAAATTCCGCCATATTCTCAGCTGTGATTTTAAAATCATTCCATTTAAAATCTTTGGAAATCAGACGAAAGACTTCGGTGGTAATCCAATTAACAGCCAACTTGGCCAAAAATGCTTTATGCTTCTGCCAAAGCTGAGCAGCCTGCTCGCTTACCTCTGATAAACCATTAGCTTTAAATAACCAAGCCCTAAAATCAGACATCACAGCTTCATAATAATCAGCCCAATTTTTTTGTTTAATTAAAACCTCTGCGTCTGGAGGCAATAAGCCATATTCTTTGATAAAACGCTCTTCTCTTTCCAAAGGCAACTCCGGCATCAAACTTTGAGCTTGATTAATCAAACTTTCTTTAATCACTAGAGGCGGCAAATCTGGCTCTGGAAAATAACGGTAATCAGCAAAACTTTCTTTAGTTCGCTGTTCAACTGTTTCTCCTCTATTCTCATCCCAACCACGGGTGGAGGTTAACTGCGGTGGCTTTTTCTGCTCCCATAATTTTTCCTGCCTTTGCCTTTCAAACTCTAAAGCTTTTTCCACGGCTTTAAATGAATTCAAATTTTTGATTTCAGTTTTAGGATATAATTTCTGATCTCCCTGGGGCCGCAAAGAAATATTGGCATCACAGCGCAACTGACCCTTTTCCATATCAGCATCGCTCACTCCTAAATAGCGGGCAATTAATCTCAACTGTTGTAAAAATTGTTTGGCTTCAGTCGGTTGATCAAAATCCGGCCTAGTAACAATTTCAGCCAAAGGCGTACCACCGCGGTTAAAATCAACTAAAGTCTTATTGCCTTGGTGAATATTTTTAGCCGCATCCTCTTCTAAATGCACTCTCTCTAAACGGATTCTCTTTTTCTGATGATCGGTTTTGATAATTAAATAACCGTCATGAGCCAAAGGAACGTCAAACTGGGAAATTTGATAACCCTTAGGCAAATCTGGATAAAAATAATTCTTGCGGTCAAATTTCGACTGTTGATTAATCTGACAGTGCAAAGCCAAGGCCAGAGACAATCCTTGTTTTACGGCCTCCTCATTGACTGTCGGTAAAGTGCCGGGATGACCTAAACAAACCGGACAAATAGTAGTGTTGGGCGGCTGATTTTCGCCGTCATTGGAACAGCTGCAAAACATTTTCGATTTTGTTTTTAGCTGGAGATGAATTTCCAAGCCGATGATTGTTTCGTATTTTGGCATAGCTTAATTATAACAAAGACTGGACCTTATCCCAAATAATTTGATGAATTTCTTCACGGCTCATAATCTGATTCTCTTTTACGCATTCAATTAAAATAAAATCAGGATAATTTTGGGCAATATCCAGATAAGCATTTTCGGCCATTTTCAGATGATTAATGTCTTTTTCATGTAAATCTCTTTTCCGACCATTAACATAGTCCCGATGGCCTTTTTGATCCACTAATCTTTGGCCAATCTCCGGCGCAACATGCAAAATAATATTAATATCCGGCTTGGGCAGACCGAAAATATTGTATTCCAAATTATAAAGCCACTCTAAAAATATTTGTCTTTCTTTTTTATCGCTAATCTTGCCACCCTGATGACCCATATTAGCTGAAACATAGCGATTGGCCAATAGTATTTTTCCTTCGGCTAAATGCTGTTGCATCTCAAATTTAGCGTCATAGCGATCGCAAGCATAAAAAATAGAAGTAATTTGAGAGCCCACTTCCTCGGCTGTGCCGTATTGGCCGTTTAAATATTTTTCCACAAAAAAAGCCGAAGGATTACCATAGCGAGGGAAATCAACCACCACTACTTCCCGCCCTTCTTTTTTTAATCGATCTTCTAAAATTTTCACCTGCGTGGCTTTGCCAGAGCCATCAGTGCCGTCAATCACTATAAATGTGCCTCTCTTCATAAAATAAAAATTAATAACCACTGGAAGCTAACTTATCTTCACCACGATTGGTCTGATTAAGTTCGTCAACTTCGCTGGTCTCAATATTTTCATGTTTTTCTATAATCATCTGACAAATACGATGGCCTTTTTCTATTTGATAAGTTTCCTGGCCTAAATTAACTATTACTACCTGAATTTCGCCACGATAATTAGAATCTATTACTCCGGCCATAATATGCAAGCCATGTTTACCGGCTAAACCGCTGCGATCCCGAACATTACCCCAATATCCTTCAGGGATAGCAATAGCCACTCCGGTTTCCACAATAATTCTTTCCCCCGGTTTCATTATATAATTTTTATAAGCATAAAAATCCATGGCGGCGTCACCGACTCGCATAACTTGAGGAATAATCGCATCCTGATATAATTTTTTAACTTTTATTTTCATTGGATTTTCTTTCTTCACGGGCTTTATGGGGGTTATAAACAAATTCTTCGCTATACATGGTTGAAGCCCAAGAAGTCGTCTGATCAGACTTGTCTACAGCAACATATTTAGCCAACAAAGGATGGATCTTATTTAATTCGTCCCAAACTAATTGAGCGATTCGCCGATAGGAAGCATGTCCTTTTTGGCCGCTGCGCAAAGGAACAAAATGAGACAACTCTCTTAAATTCCAGGTAATTAATAATCTTTTGCGATAAGCCAGAGGCACTAAATATTGAGCTTCTTCCGGAAATTTTTCCACAATTTTAGAATAAGCTGACTGGGCATTTTCCATCACAGCCACAAACTTATCTTTAAATCCAGCTTCAATAATTTCATTGGGTGTTTCATAGCCATGAACTACAGTCACCCGCTGGTTAGTCTGAGTGGCCATACGATGTCTTTGGATATCACGAAAAGCGCCATAATCCATCAAAATATCAAAAGTATAATAAGCATGTTCAAATTCACGCAATAATTGATCAAATTTTGTCCTAGACTGATTGACTTTAGTTAAAAATTCTTCTTTTTGTTGTTGACTCCAATTTTTAACTTGTTTAAAAATCTCCTGATAAGACAATTGTGATTCCCGATATAATAAAGCGGCAAATATTTTATTTTCTGCTTCCTGATCATAATCAACTAAAACTACTGGGGATTCAGAGTGAGTTGATTTTTTAAGTGTCTTAACAGTTTCCCTAACAGCACCCGCTGATTCCTGCAAGTACTGATTACTGTCAGCGAATTTAATTAAAGTCGGCACTTCGTCCAATCCTCTTTCTTTAGCTTCTCGGCCAATGTCATTCATTTCCTGCAAAGGATGGGATAATAATTTCACCAGTAAATGCTCAAAAGCACGGGCGTTAATGGTCATACCTAGACTAGTCAAAGTAGCCGCCGGTAATAGATAACGAATATTGTCGCAAGCTCTGGATTTAGTAATACTTTTATAAACTAAATCTGCTTGTTTTTTTTCTTGAGGGTATTTCTGTTTGACAAAATCCATCATTGGCGATTCTAATTTTTCATAAAAATTAAACAAAGAGCTAATAGTGGAAACGTATAAATCTTTAAATTCAGAAGCCATGATATTTGCAGGATAATAGCATTTATCCCGATTAAAAACCTGATAACGGGTGGATTTTTCTGTAAAAGAAGCTAAGCGGGTGTCCTCAAGCACTTTAGTAGCTAAAATAGAAACATTTTCAAAGGCCACCGACAAGACCGCATGTTCAGCCACCGAAGAATGTCCAAAACCAACCACCCATTTTTCATGGAATTCCGCTGATTTTTCAGCCGTTAAATCTTTGGCAATTTGGTCAAAGGGCTCTGGACTGCGGGAACATTTGGCAAAAGTAACTGCCCTCACCTCAGGAGTTAAATCCTGCAGAACATAAATTCTTCTTTTGTTATCCATTAATCTCTTTCATTAAATTATCTAATTGCTGAAACATTTCTTCTCGCTGACCATTATTATTAATAGTAATATCAGCTTGCTTAATTAATTCCGGAATATAAAGTTCTGTTTCACCCTTTTCCTCTTCTAAAAATTCCTCCCAGCTTTTTCCCTGATCATCGGTATTTTGAGTACGCGACCTTACTCTTTTAAAACGGATTTTAATATCAGTGTCTACAGCCACTAAAAGAAAATTTTTCAAGTGCCGCAAATATTTAATATCATCCGGTCTTCTAATACCGTCAACCACTAGCAAATCGTTCTTAATTTTTTCAATATCTCCAGTAATAATCTTAGCCAACAGATCTTGTCCAAAATTTTCCCGCAAAATTTTAGAGATAAGCTGCAAATTATCACGCGACTGCTCTAAATATAATCTATCCAAGACATCTCTTAAAGGTGTAGAAAATCTTACTGGCACTGCTCCATATTTTTCTATTAAATATTTACAGGCGCTACCTTTACCGCTGGCAATCAAGCCAGTAAATCCTAAAATTTGTTTATTTTTCATTATTCTATTTTTAATTTTTTAGTGGGAGTGTATTGGCGCAATTTTACACCAGCTGCTTCAAATAATTTGCGCGAAGCTTGAAAAATATCTACATCAATATATTTATCTTCTTGATAGATTAATTCTTTAATACCCGCCTGAATTATAACTTTAGCACAATCATTACAAGGAAAAAGATGGCAATAAACTTTGCCTCCTCTTACTGATTTATTGGCATTTAAAATAGCATTAAGCTCTGCATGGACAACATAGGCATATTTAGTATTTAAAAATTCTTCTTTTTCATAGCCACCTTCTCTATCCCAAGGAAAAAGTCCTTCGTCCACTCCTCGTGGCCAGCCATTATAACCTAAACCAAGAATAATATTATTTTCATCAACTACTACTGCCCCGGTCTGAGTAGATGGATCTTTGGAACGCTGAGCTATTAAATCTGCCATAAGTATGAAAGTATCATCCCATGATAAATAATTTTCTCTTGGTCCAGTCTTACCTGCTTTTGTCATATGGTTTATTTTAAAATTATTTCTTGTTAACTATTTTAGCAAAACTAGAGGCTTTTAGCAAATTTTAATAATCAAAAAACTTAGCTAATATTAGCCCTGTTTAGAAATTTACCTTGCAGAAAACCATGTCATTTCGAGCAAAGCGTGATAATCTAAAAATTTGTAGCTTGCTTCCTGCCTATCGGCAGGCAGGCGTCCCTCGTTTCTCTTGTTCTCGCAATGACATTAAAATAACTATGTAAATTTCTAACGGGGTTAGCTAAATTCTCTTTAATTTTTGCTCATGTGTTTTAAAATCTGAAATGCTCTGGCCTACCAGTTGCCAAAATTTGCGAGAATGATTCATTTCTCGTAAATGGCAAAGCTCATGAACAATAATATAATCGGCCAGATCACTAGGCAATAGACACAAACGATAATTAAAATTAAGATTTTTTGAGGAAGAACAGCTACCCCAGCGGGTTTTTTGGTTGCGAATGGCTACTCGACCAAAATTCAGATTATAAAACTGCTTAAAATATTTTAGTCTTTCTTTGACTAAAACTCGAGTGCTTTTTTTATAACTTTCAATCTGACGAAAACTATGTTTAATGGCTAAAAGACTGAGGTGGCTTTTTTTCTTAGCTAAATTCCGAGCTACCCAAGGCCAGCGCTCTACAATAAATTTTTTAATCAAAAACAAAGGATATGTCCGGGGAGCACTAACCACCAAAGAACCGTCATGCTCAATGGTCAGGCGCACATAACGGGCCCGAAAGCGACGACGCAACTGATAAGGATAATCCTGACCCGCAATTTTTATATTTTTCTGATCCATAGACAAAGAAATTTAATCTTTTTCTAAATTATTTACTAAAACTTCTTGAGCAACTTGAGTATAAGCCCGAATCAAGCCACCCACCCCCAACTTTACTCCTCCAAAATATCTGACAACCACCAAAAGACAATTTAGTATTTCCTTTTTTTGCAGTAGATAAAGCAAGGGCTGTCCGGCAGAATTAGCCGGTTCTTTATCATTGAAAAATTTTTCTTTAAGCACTCCCTGCTCCTTCAACCGATAAGCATAGACTAAATGACTAGCATCTTTGAATTCTGCTTTTAAAATATCCAACTGTTTGTCGATATCCTCTTTTGATTCAATATAAAAATTAAAGCCCAAAAATTTAGACTTTTTTAGTTTTATCTGGCTCTTAAGATTTTTCTTAACTCGAAACATTAATTACTGCTCATCAACCACTTCTCTCGCCTTATCCTGCTTATCATGACCTGACACCTTAAAATTGCGCTGTTTATTTTTCTTTTGAATTAAATAAACGCCCATGACAATCATCACTATCGGCAACAAATAACCCCAAAAGCTGCCTTTGATTAAACCCATTTCATTTAAAGCAAGTAAAACACCAATAATCACTAGAATTAAACCAATATACATAATTTTATTTTATTAATTATACCTTTATTATATAATAATCTAGAAAAATAGCAAAATAATAATAGCCCGTAAGCTATCTATCAGTATAAAGTAATCCGGCCATAAAGGCCAATCACTTTATTTTGCACCTAAATCACAAACAAGGAGGGGTGTTGCAAATTTAGGAC
>PCWQ01000023.1:0-155 GCA_002787405.1 Candidatus Komeilibacteria bacterium CG11_big_fil_rev_8_21_14_0_20_36_20 | reverse complement strand
GAGCCACTATTTCAAACGATAGAGCACGTTATCATAAAAAATGATTTTTGTCAAGGATACGTTCTCTTTGGTGGGTACCCATTTCTTTAGACAATCTGTCTATACTCTAATTGGCACATAATTAGTTAATAATCTTTGCTTCCTAGCATATATAG
>PCWQ01000011.1:11192-42682 GCA_002787405.1 Candidatus Komeilibacteria bacterium CG11_big_fil_rev_8_21_14_0_20_36_20 | reverse complement strand
GATTTTGATATATAATTACAAAATGTGTTTAATTGCAAAAAACCGCATAATATATATATTATATTATGCTTGTATTAGTAGTATTACAGATGGGATGTTACTATTATTATATGCTTATGTTACATATTAGTAGAGCGCGGTGTTACTATACGGGTGCGACATTTATGTCACACCAAAATTTGCCGGTTTGGTTGGGTTTTTGTAATTTAATGCATTTTGTAATTATATATTAAATATGTTACGTAACAAAATTAAGAATTAATTACAAAATGTATTATGCCCTAAAATTAATACGATTAAAATAGTCGTGTAAATAGTGTTACAAATTGGTTGTCCCAGTAGTACCTCCACCACAACATTTAGTTACTAGAGTTTTAAAGTTTTGAAACTAATAAGTGTAAGAATACTGAGACACTACAATAGTATTACATAATTATTATTTTATAACATTAAAGCAATGAAATAGCACAACTATAGCAGTATTAAAGTTGTATATCTTTATAGCTATAGAAGTGTATATCTTTATAACTATAGAAGCGTAATATTTTTGAAAGTACTATAATTACAGAATGTCAGAGGGGTAGGGTGTCGCCCTGGGCTCGTTCATTTGCATCCAAGGTCTGGTAGGTTTATAACCCACTTTTGAGTATTGTATTAAATTTATTAAAATCTATCTAGTAGGTTTATAACCACTTTTGAGTATTGTATTATAACAATATTAGACTGTAACACTATACATCGTACCCCCTCGGCCTCTTTTGCCCAGTTTTACGTCCTAACACTGTAGTTAAACGACCTAACGCTAAATATCTAATGCTATCTGCCCCATTACTTGACTCATCATGTAAAGGTTTATTCTTCCATACTTGCCTTTTATCATCCCATTCCTTAGTGTAATTCATTAGACATTTCATGATATAGGTGCATTTTGCATCTATCCATAAGCGACTCAATAAATCACGGACAGCATTAATTCCGTCTTGAACAGACACTTTAGCTAATACTGTTATGTAAGCCTGGGGTATTTCATTCTCGAAAGCCTCTTTACGAGTTAAGCCAGAGGTTAGTTCTTTAACTTCAGCATCGTGAGGCAGAATGATGTGATTGAGTTGGGGATAATATTCCTTCTCCTTTAATTCATCACAATAGTATTTGATATCTTCTCCATTACCGTAAACTTCATCTATAATACGGGTACTATCGTTATAATCTTGGAAGACAGTAATTACCATTGTGTCGTCCATACCAAGGTCTGCAGCAATTTGTACGTCAAGGTTCTTATCATATAAGTCATATACAATGCGTTTTTGCTTGACAACTTGAGTTAGGTATTTGTGTGCATAGTAAGCACCAGCTCTATTGACCATGAAGGCTTCTTCTTCTGTGCTAGGATATTCTTGGTATATTTCGTCGCCTAACTCTCTATATTGCATTATCCAGAAGTTCTTTTGCTCTAGTGATATAACTCTGTTAAGCTCCAGTTCAATCTTTTCAAAATACTTAGCTGTCTTATCATCTATTACTTGTGGCATAGACTCAACACATGTAGGGTCGTCCAACCAACTAAGGAAGACAGGATAAAAATCCTTAGGTGAAAGCGCGTTGACATTGGTCACGGCTTTTTCCCAGTCTGTCTTGAACATATTATCACCTTCAGCAGTAGACTCAATAACTACGGGGTTTCCAGCTGCAATAGTTTGGAGTGTCCCAGTCTTAGTTTCTTTAGCTTTCTTGGGATAGTTGTTGGCAATTTTACCCATTTCTGATATATGTAATCTTTGAAGTGTTGTGGACCTAAAGCTAGTTCTTACAAATATTTTGGACCCTGTTGAGAGTGACAAGCGTTTTGTGTTATCTTCAACTACACTTAAACCAAGCAACTGTTTGGTTGATAAAGGGAATTCATCCCATAGCAATTTTACACGCTCCAATAATGTTGAGGCTTCATCTTGCCCTTGGGCCATTAGTCCTATAGAAAGGTTTTTACGAAAGCATAAGTCATCAAAAAAGTCAATCAACCAAAATGTGGATATGCCTTGCTGACGCGATTTAAGGATTATAAGCCTTGGGTGGTGTAATTTAGCTGCGTATACGCGATGTTGTGATAAGTTCATAACAAAGCGAACTTTGTTACCATATTTATCAATAATAGTATATAAATTGTTTAAACGCCAGAGTTTTGAAATTAAGTAGTTTTTAACTAAATCGTCGTTATTTTTAGGTTTAGAATAAAATAAGTCAATATTATCAACAATTTTCTTACCTTTATACAATTCCAAAAACTTAGGCTTATCTATAGATAGCATTAATCAAGCCCTAATTCTTCTATTAAATCCAAAGTTGTAGACCCACATTCATCACCATTAGTTCCTTTTGCACTACCTACAAAACTTTTATATAACATACTACAACTAGCGGATAATAGTTGAATTGATTTTGACTGAGCTAAATCACCTGTGTATATATTAGCTCTAGCGGCGTCGATTAAATCAATCGCGGTTATTTCTAACTTATCTTGTATTCTTTGTCTATTTACTTCTGAAGGACTTAGTATTTCTCCGTCTGCAACTCTTTGTATTGCATTTAGATTGGCTTGAAGGTGTATTAAATCATTAGGTTCTAACTTATTAAACCATTCTTCAACTAATTTTTCTGGTAACCCACACTCTTCTGCAACTTGTATTATAGAGTCTCCACCTTTTAACTTAGCTATAGCTGAAGCTTTTAGATTATCGTTAATAGTCACTATTTAACCTTTATTTTTTCATTATAATCTTTTATAGCTTTTAATATTAAATAACTAAAGCTTATACCAGTTTTTGAGCTATGATAACTTAATTTTTCTACTTCTATTATATTTTCTTTATCGGTAGGTTTAACAGAAAAAGTAAATATTCTTTTATTTTCCATTTTGAATCCTTTTTATAAGTTTTAATATATTTTCTCGTTCTTTTTCTGGATTTAACCCACCTAAATAACAAACCATTTCAAAATCTTTTTTTTCTTTTTTAACCCATTTTATAGCTGCTTCTTTTGCTTGTGGAGTAGATTTAATATCTATTATAGCCTGTAATAATACTGCTTGCCATAGCGCTTTAATTTCTATAAGGTCTAAATTTGAATTTTGTTGTATCGTTTGCATAACATACTACTTGTATTAAATTTAATAACTTTTATTATAACAGTTTTTTGTTTACATGTACATAAAAAAATGATAAAATTAAATATATTTTGGTTTTATTTATAAAACTATTTTAAATTTTAGAGGTAAAATAATGGGTACTCCAGAGAATAAATCTGATACTCCACCTGCGGACATTTATGATGATTTGTTACCGCCTGTGGATAACTCAGGCGAAACTAAATCAGAAACAACAGATAATACATCTAATGATGTAGATCCTGTTGTTAAATTTGAGCAATCGGTTAACGAAGCTGTTAAAAGTATTAAAAGAGGTGAAGACGGTAAATATGTTTTACCAGAAGGTCTATCTCCAGAAATTCGTTTTGCCGCCATTGCTGAGCAACGCAGACGTGATACTCAATCAGAGTATACTAAAATATCTCAAAGTAAAAAAGCACTTGAAGTAGAAAATAGCGCTTTAAAGAAAAAAGCTATTGGTAATGTTAAAGTCTCATTAACCGAAGAGCAAGAAGAAGAGTTAGACAATCTTAAATTCTCTGACCCTGAAGCTTGGCGTGTCAAGGTAAATAAATATGAGCAAGAAGCTTTAGCAAAATATACCGAAGAGCTTAATACTGAAATAACGCAGATTTCTAGTGAAGAGCTAAAGCAAAGTGAACTGGAACGTAGAAAAGAAGTATTAAAGAAGTTCAATCAGGAAAATCCTGATTCTCAACTTAACGATACAGTGTTTGAAAACGACATTCCTCCACGTATAAGTAAAAGATTGGAGACTGGCGAAATATCATTTGAAAACTTTTTACAAGAAGCGAAGGACTATCTTACTGCAGGTAAGAGTGTTAAACGCGATAAGTTACCTAACGACCCTAATTTATCTAAAGTCGGAGGTGGTGATAAACCAGATGAGCACGGCGAAAAAGAGGATATTATATTATCCTATAATAATGAAATATTTTAAACATTAATTATGGAGAAGTAAGATGGTAGCATTACCTTTTACTAGTGAACTAAAGCGTAAAAAATGGATGCGTGAAGGTTTACTACAAGCCGCTTCAAAATCATTTTGGACTCCTTACACTGGAAACTCGTCTAATTCTGTAGTGGTACAAGCAAATAATACTAATGCTTCTGAAGGACATACTGTTGTATTTGATTATGATGGTAACCTTTCTGGGAAAGCGATTAAAGGCAAAGAAACTGCTTTTGGTAAAGGTGAGCAGAAAAAGAAGTTTAGTAATACCCTTACTGTTGCTCGTTATCGCTTAGTTGTTGATAATGGCGATGCTTTTGATGGTGTTGATATTGGCGATTTGTCATTAACTCAACATAGCGATAGTCGTACTAAACTAGGTGACTTATTTGTACGTTGGAAAGACCAAGCATTGTTTGACGTAGCTCAAGGAATACATGATCTTTCACCTTCACATATTATTGATTTAGGTTCTACTTTTGGCTATAATGAACTTTTAACTATAGAAGAAAAGATTAAAAATGGTACAGGTTATGATACAGGGTCTACTCGTAGACCTCTAGCTCCTTATACACTTTCTGATGGAAAACCTTGTTGGTTGTTCATAATGGACCCTTCAATGGCTACATTCCTTAAGAAATCTTCTGCTTATCAAACTATTATGTATAATGCAGATGTACGTGGAAACAACAACCGCTTAATTAAAGGGGTTTTTGGTAAGGTTGGAAACTTGTACTTAGTTGAAGCAGATGCTTTCTTTGGCGACACTGATAGCGCAGCTTCTACTTTTGGTTTTGAGTTTACTGAAGTTGAGATTGCTGGCTTACGTAAGAAAGATAGCGCGGGTAAATGGACAGGTCAAACTGGTTACGATTCAACTTTAGCTCAAACTTCACGCGGTTTAATCCTTGGTGCTAATGCAATACAATTAGGTTTCGGTAAAATGCCTGATTATCGCTTCCAAGCAAGTGAAGACTTTGCTATTAAATCAGAAAGTTGCGTTGAATTTTGGACAGAAGCACAGAAAACTAGACTTCTTGCTGAAAACCAAGACTATAAGCAAGCAGTTGTATCTGGGATTGACAATGGAATTATCTGTGTGGACTTAGAAACTCAACCTGCTCCTTAATTATAAGGCTCTTAATTGAGCCTTATAATTATAGTTGCATACTTATAATTATAACATAGGAGTCATAAAATGACTGATTTAAGACGCATAAGGAAGAATTATGAGAAAAAAGTTATCTCTGTTTCTTCTGCTAATGTAAAACATACTGATGTTGATAGTACAGCTTCAAATGAACTTTTTGAGCTTCCAGCAAATTGTCTAATAATTGAAGCAGGGGTACAACGTGTTGTAGCTGGTCAAGCCAATTTGACAGTTGACTTTGGTTTTGATGGTGGCAATGAGCTTGGAGATGGTCTAGCACTAAACGGTACTGGATATATTCAGGACCCTCAAGCTGGAACTATTGATGCTTTAACATTAACTGAAGGCGCTCCAAATACTTTAGCTTCTGGTACAACAACTCTTACAAAAGCTCCACGTATTCCAACTGGAACAGGTAAAACTGTTACAGCTAAATTTAGCGCAGACCCTTCTGCAGGAGAATTTGAGTTTATTTGTGTTTATATCGAGTTCGGTAAAAATAACGGCGAATACACTGATTTTGGCGCATAATTAGTCATTAGTTAATCTTTATAGGGCCGAGTCAAGTCGGCCCTATATCTGAGTTTTTAGGTATATTATGGTTACAGCTGAAGAAGTAATAAAAGATGCGAGGCATACTCTGTCAGATTTAGCCAGAGAACGTTGGACTGATGGTAGATTACTATCTTTATTAAATGATGGTTTAGTTGATATATCTAAAAATACAATATTATATGTACGTGAAAAATATGTAGAACTTATAAATAATCAAACTTTATATGATTTATCTAGTTTTGCGTATAAGATTTTACGCGTTGAATTTGAAGATAAACCGTTAAAGCAAACATCCAGAAATGAGTTAGATAGAATAAATTCTACTTGGCAAGCTGAAACCAGTGAAAAAATAACGCATTATTTAGTAGATAAATTACAAGAAGGTCGCATGCTTGTTTATCCTACTCCAGTAAATGCAGTAATCGATAATATTAATTTTGGTGGTAGCTATGGTATAATTACTGGTGTAACCTATAGTGACTTGCAGCTTAATCTAGGTGATACCCTTGGAGATTTAGGTGGAGTTAAAGAGGATGGATTTATTAAAGTATTTTATATTGAAACACCTACAACGATAACCGACATTATTTCTACTATAAACATTAGTGTTGTAGCAAAAGAACCTTTAGCACATTACATAGCTGGTAGAGCATTAAGAGATAATCACGATGCGCAAAATAGGTCTATGGGTGTAGAAGAAATTAATTTATATGTCAAGCAATTAGAAGATTATTCTTTAGAAAAAGCTAAAAACTTTTCTCAAGTTGCTTATAGTGTACCATATAGACCATTTGGAGTTTAACATGAGCAGTGAAAAAATAACTTTTCAAAGAAATTTAATATGCCTTGAAGATTTAAACCTAGGTTCTGGTTCTGTTACACAAGTTAGAGGTACCACAAGTACAATATTAACTAAAATTAATGCGAGTAATTTTCCTTATGATGATGATTTTTCTATTAAAGAAAAAATTGACTCTTTAGATAATACTTTATATGTGGATGTTAATAACTTACCTGTTTATATAGCTACACCTAGAGATGCTTCATCTTTAAATTTAGTTGATGTTATCTGGATTAAAGAAATATCAAGCACTGAATGGCATGTGTATTATTATGATACAATAATGTTCAAGTTTAATCCTGATACAGGGGATTTAATATTAGATTCAAGTTTATTTGATGCATCTGTTGCAGATTTAACTTCTGCTTACGAAGCAGCAGATGATGATGTTGCAACTGCTATGACTGCTTTGATTAATGCTGAAACAACTGCAAGAGCAGCTTCAGAAGCTCAAATTGCTTTAGACTATGTTGCAGCAGATTTAGCTTTAGTATCTAGTTTAGAGCTTGGTACAGCTTCTAGGTTAGATGCAGGCACTAGTGCTTTAAATGTTATTCAATTAGATAATTCAGCAAAATTACCTGCTGTTGATGGAAGCTTATTAACTAATTTACCTGCAGCAACTGCCCCCGCGGGCTCTGTAGTACAAAGAACAGTAGATGAGAGTACAGCTGTTACTTCATATTCCAGCTTAATTCCAAGAGCAGGTTCTGCACCTGCTATAACCGAAGGAACGCAATTATTTTCACGTAGTTTTACCCCTTCTGCTACAGGTAATAAAATATTAATAAAATTTAGAGGTAGTATACATCCTTCTGCTTTAGGTGTTGCAGGAGCAGCTTTATTATTTGTTGATGGGACTTTTGTAAGAGGTGATTACGCTCGTGCGTCAATTAATGGCACAACTTATCCATTAGCACTTACAATAGAATACGAACATACCGCAGCAAGTACTAGTCCAGTAGCTATTGAACTAAGAGTAGGACCAGCTATAACAGCAGGTAGTATACAATTTAACGATAATTCATGGGGTTCTTCCGGTAAAGGAGTAACTATGGTTATTGAAGAGGTTAAAGTTTAATGAAACTAGATAATTTTAGTGGTGGTTTAGCTACTAGAAAAGACGAAACTTTAGTTATGCCTAATGAAGCACTTCTATATAAAAATATAGATAATGCTAAAGGCAATCTCACATCCATTAAAGACTATACTTTATCCGGAACAGCAATAGATAGATGGTTTTATAAATTTAGTGATACTTGGTACAGCAGTACAAACGATAGGGAATATATTGAATATAATAATAAACTTTATTGGTCGGAAAAAGAAAACTACGCTCAAAAAGTAGTAAGTGGGACAGTTAAACCATTAGGTATAACCGCTCCTACAGTTAAATTAACAACAGTAGATGGTGGGACTGGTAGTATTTCTACTTCATCTGAAACTTTACAATATATGTATACTTTTTACGATAGTAGTGAAGGTATTGAAAGTGCACCTTCGCCTGTTTCAGATGAATTAAGTTTAAGCGCTAATAAAGAAGTCGATATTTCAGATTTTCAAACATCTTCGAATGTGTTTGTAGATAAAATACGTATATATCGTATTGGTGCAGATGCAACAGATTTTACGCTGATTGTTGAAATTGACAATGGAGATACTACATATACAGATAATATTCAAACTATAAATGCCATAGGTACAATATTATCTACTTATGATTATACCCCGCCACCTGTAGGTTTAAGATATTTTACTGAAGCATATGGCATAATATTTGCAGCTAAAAATAATTATCTATATTTTAGCGAGATTGGTCTACCTGATGCTTGGCCTGCGGCTAACACAATTTTAATATCGGGAATTATAACAGGCATAGCTGCAATACCAGATGGTTTAGCTATTTATATTAATAGTAAAGCTTATTTATTACTAGGTACGTCTTCAGCTAATTTTAGGCTAGTTTTACTTAGCGCTGAACATGGTTGTATAAATCATAATACAATTAAAGTAGTAAAGAATACCTTAATTTGGGTTTCTTCAGATGGTATTTGTTCTTTATCTGGTGGTATACAAGTTGTTACGAAAGAAAAATTAGGTAGAATTAGTTTAAATACAATATCTGCTACTGTTTATAGCGAACAGTATATGTTAACTTTAACAGATGGTTCTTTATTTATTTTTGATTTAAGGTTTAATCCATTTATATTTAAAACAATAGAGTTTAATACGGTTGAAGTTTATAATTTAGGTGTATTTGACAATGTTTTATATGGTGTTATAAATGAGCAAATAGCTACGTTGTTTACGGGTAGACAGATAGATTTTTACTATGAATCGCCTGTATTAGCCGATGGCGAGCCTTCTAATATAAAATTGTACAACAATATTTATGTTAGCGCAGAAGGTGAATTTTTATTTGACATTTATATTGATGGGGTTAAAGTTTTAAATAAAAAGCTAAATGGGGATAGAATATTTGAGTTAAAAGTACCTCAGGAATATCAAAGAGGTAGCGATATTCAATTTAAAATTCAAGGTACAGGTGTAATTAAGGAAATTGAGTATAAAATAGCGGGAAGAGAAAATGGTAGATAGTATAAATATTCCTCAAAATTTAACAAAAGTGGTTGAAATTGACTTTAATGTTAGAGATACATCAGAGCCTTTAAAGCGTTTTTTAACTGATTTGCTAATAAGGATAGAACAGTTAGAAGAAAGAGTAACTGAATTAGAGAGTTTATAATGGATATTAGAGTTTTAAAAAATGAGGATATAATACAGTTGTTAGCTTTATCAACTGAAATGTATAAAAGTATTAATAACTTAGTTAACGACTTTGGGGCTATTAATACAGTTATTCATGAAATAAATACTCAACAAGATTTTACTGCTGTTGGTTTATTTGACGTAGACAAACTTGTAGGGTTTACAAAAGGTTATTATTTTTCAAAAAAAATATTTCATTTTTCCGGGATTTATGTTATAATGAAAAATACAAAATTTACTAAAGATTTAATTGATTTTAGTTTAAATCTAGTTAAAGAAAAGGGATACTCTGCTTGGACTGCTAAAGCCTCAAATAGCAATATTTCTTCTATTTTACAAACTAAATATAATGCACAAGTTGACTATACACAACTTATTAAGGAGTTTGATTAATGGGAGATGTAATAGGGGGTATTACGGACGCTGTAGGTCTTACTAATCGTAAAGGCGAGAAAAAAGCAGCTCAAGCCGCAGCAGACGCTAATAAAGCTGCTGTAGCTATGTCTAAAGAGCAGATTGACTTTTCTAAAGAACAACTGGAGTTTCAAAAAGAACAATATGCGGATTGGGAAGCTGTATACGGTAGTTTACAGCAAAATCTTGGTGACTACTATAATAGTCTTGACGCCGATGAGCTTGTTACATTAGGACTTGAAAACCAACAAAAAGAATTTCAAGCTGTTGAAACATCTATAAGACGTGATGCTGCGCAAAGAGGTCTAAAAAATAGCGGTTTAGAGTATTATGAGGTTAATAAAGCTAAAGTAGGTAACGCCATTGCCAGAGCTTCGATAAGAACTAGTGGCGATAAAATGGTAGCAGAAGAAAAACTTAAGTTTTTAGGTGTTGGTTTAGGTCAAGGTACAGCATTGTTAGGTAATGTAGGTAGCTCAGCTAATACTGTAACAAGTGCTTATAATTCTGGTATAAACTCAAGGAATAATTTTGGTAACTCTTACATAAATCAATCTACACAATTAGGCGTGCAAAATATGAATAGTATGGGCGATTTAATAGGTGCAGGTGCATCTATAGCTTCAGCTGCTATTATGGCTTCAGATAGAGAGTTAAAAGAAAATATTAAAAAAGTTGGTTATGAAAAAGGTTTTAATATTTATGAGTTTAATTATAAGGGAGATAAACAAAAATATAAAGGTGTTTTAGCGCAAGAAGTAATTAAAGTTAAACCTGAAGCTATTGTGCATACTGATAACGCTATTTTAGTAGATTATGATGCTATAGGATTAAAAATGGAGAAAGTATAATGTCAGGACCAATTACAGCGGGTGTTAATAGAGGTATAGCATTAGGTCTTCAAGAAAGAGGACGTAGAGAAGAATTACGTTTTCAAAAAGAAAAACGCGACCAAGAGCTAAAAATAATGGGTTACGACCCTGAAACTATGAATGTTATACCTGGTTCGCCTGCAGATGTTGAAAAAGCTAAAAACGCTCAAACTTTACAAATGTATAAAGCATTAGAAGGAAAATTAGCCGCTCAAGATACAGATACCGCTATTTTAGACTTTTCTGAAACTGGTGATGCAAAATACTTACAAAATGCATTAGATAAAAATCCTGCATTAAAGAATGCTTGGGCGCAAAGAGGGGTGTTAAATGTAGGCAATCTAGATTGGCAAAATGATTCGGATTTATTAAAGAAAAATGGTTTTAATACAGCTGAGTATGATACGGAAGAAAAACAAAACTTATTACGTAAAAATGTTTACAAATTTTATGACGGTAAACAATGGAAGTTAGGCATGCTTAATAATGTTATGGTTGAAACAGGAGCCATGCAAAGATTAGGTAAACATAGAGCACAAGGAATAGTTAATAATTATAAACAGTTTAGAGAGTTTATGGCAGGTCCACGTTCTTCTCCTAATACTGCTGAAGGCCATAAATTTGAGAGTGAAATTATGCAAGCATCAGATTCAACAGGTGTACCTGCTAATTTATTGGCAGCTATGACAAATGTGGATTCTGACTTATCGCCAGCAAAAGAAAATATTGCGGGTAATGCAGAACGCATGAAAGAACTATTAACTAAGTATAATGGTGATACTAGATTAGCTTTAGCAGCATTTGCAGGGGGTGAGGCTAATGTAGATAAGCATAACGGTGTACCCCCAATGTTAGATACACAAAAATATGTATCAACTGTTTTAAATAATTTTTCTAATGGTGAAAGTTATTACGTAGATAATACTGCTATACAAGAAGGCCAGCAAATGGGGCCTCAGTCTATGGTTAATCCACCTAATATAGAAGATTTAAACAACAGGCAAAAACAATATTTAGATAATAGAATTGCTACTATTCAAAACTTTATTCGTGGTAACGCAAATGCTGCTCAAGGTACTACAAATAAAAATGAAGACACAAAAGTTGATTTAGCTAAACAAGAGGCCAAAAATCAATCTCGTGGTTTAGACATTAGAGAGAGAGAATTAATCACTAAAATACAAGAAAATTTTATCAAACTAAGAACTGATGGGTCTACAACAGTACAAAAGGATTTAGTTGCGGCAGAAAACCAAACTATAGATTTATTGAACAAGTTTGGAGGTGAAGATAATTTCTTTAATACTGATTTTTCGAATGAAAAGAATTTTAATAAAGCATGGCAAAATGTTGTTAAAATTAATAAACTTGAAGGCACAGAACTTACTCAAAAAGATAAGGAAAACATAACTGAGATTAGAGGGCTGATAAGTTTAGCAGGCCCTGCTAGTAGACTTTCATCAACACAAACAGGTATAGTTGACAAAACATTATCAGATTTTAAAAAATATGTATCTGAATCTGTACCAAAAGCAGATAGAACAGCTGCTATGGCAAGTTTTAGAAATAGCCTAAAACATGCTTTATTTGGCTCTGCTCAAACTGAGGGTGAAATAAAAGCATTTAATGAAGCTTTTGGTACAAATAAACAAAAACTAGGGCCAGTTTTGAGACAGTTTAAAGTTGCTTTAACTCAAGTACAAGATAAATTAGACTCAGCTGCAAAATTAGGTAATCCTTACACTATGCATGTTATGGTTGGCGCAGATAGAAACAAATTAAATAATATAAGAAGTGCTTTACAACAAAGAATTGATTATATAGAAGGTAGACAACCTGTTCAACAAAAACCTTCTTTAGATTCAATATTTGAAGGAGCCGCAGACTAATGAAAACAGATTTAAACACTATTAGAGATACATTTAAAATAAGTTATGACACTTATTATGATAGTCGCCTTGAAGGAGAAGAGGTTGACGATATGTATCATAATAGACAGTATAATAGAGAGCAGTTAGCAACTTTAGCTAACCGCGGTCAACCAGCTGAAACTTTTAACGTTATTAAATTGTTTGGTAGATTATTATTAGGTTATTATTCTACAGTAGTTAATACTGTAAAAGTTAGCCCAGAAGATTATGTTGATATAGATACGGCTAATTTATTAAATGATGTAGTTTCTTATGTCATGAGAACTAATCATATGGAAACAGAAGGAGATAAAATAAAACTTGATGGACTATTAGCAGGTTTAATGTGTTGTTATATAGATGTTATAGAAACAGGTAGAAAGGATAGATTTGGTAGAACTATTAAAAAGATTGTTTTATCCCATGTGCCTTGGCAAGAAATATGTTTGGACCCTATGTCTAAACTTGAGGATTATAGCGATGCAAGATTTATTCATAGGTGGAAGTGGGTAACAGAAGAAGCATTAAGAACTATGTTCCCTAATAAGAAGGAAGTAATAGACGAATTAGAAGCTTATGAAAATCATTTAAACATTAATGAAGCTGAATTTGAAGATAATTTTGGTAAAGTATTTGATGGTGATTTTAAACGCTTTAATAATTATTGTTTAGTTCACACTATTATAACTGATGAAGTAGGTAAGTCTTGGTCTATTTTTTGGTGTGGAGAAAAAGAATTAAAGAGAAGTGAAGTAACACATAAAGAAGTTAAAAACCCTTATCGTGTACATAAATTAAATACTAGTCGTTTAGCAGAGCATTATGGCATATTTAGAGAAGTTGTTGAGAGCCAAAAGGCTGTAAATCAAGCTATACTTAAAATTCAACTCATGGCTAATACGCAAAAAATTATTGTTGAAGACAAAGTTGTTGACGATATAGAGGATTTTGCGGATAAAGTTAATCGTGTTAATGGTATTCTTCAAGTTAAGAATATTAACAAGATTAGAATAGAAAACATGACTAAGGAGATAGCTGACCAGTATGTTATTATAGAAAAAGCTTTTGCCCGTATACAAAGAGTTTTAGGTATTAATGATAGTTTCTTAGGCATGGCTTTTGCTTCAGATAGCGGTAGAAAAGTTAAACTACAGCAAAATTCTACTACGTTATCTTTGAGATATCTAACAGTAAGAATAGAACAATTTTATAGATTGATGGGTTGGGATTGTATTCATTTAATAAAGCAATATTATACAGCAGAACAAACTTTAAGAATAACTGATGATAGTACAGGTGAGCGTTGGGTTGCTTTAAACCAACCTATGACTATGTGGTCCGGAGAATTCGACGAAAATGGCCAACCTATTATGCAATTTGTTTGGGAAGAAGTTTTAAATCCTGCTACAAATAAACCTGAATTAGACGAAAAAGGTAATTATATAATTGCGCCTATTCCAACTAGGGAAAGTGAAGTAGCTTTTACAGACGTTGAAATAAGTATAGATAGTGCAGCTTATAATGATGAGGATGAGAAAAATCAGTTGATGCTTGAAACAGTATTACAAGGTAATATAGGTGGAGCTTTATCTGAGGTAAATCCAGCAGGATACTTTAAAGCAGCTAGTTTAACTGTTAAGTCTATGAAAACTAAATATAGCCCTGATATTAGTGGTATATTAGGGCAAACAGCTGAAATGATTGCAGGTGGAGCTGTTGCACCTCCTTCACCTGTAGATAGAACAACACCAGCTTCACCTAAGAGTCAAGCTTTAAAACTACCGCAAAACACTAATGAAGGAGTTGCTGGATGAAAGAAGAGCAGCCTATAAATAAATATAGTATGGACTATTTAGGTAGTAACAGTGAACATTTACCTAAAGTAGATTTACCAGAAGTTAAAGGTAGAGTTAATACACAACCAACAGAAATAGCAGAACCTGTAAACACAGACAACTTTAGTAATACTATTTATAAAGCTTTAAATGAAGGTTCTACAATAGTTGATGTAAAGAATAATCTAGCTAATAAAGGTATAGATGAAGATGAGGCTAATTTAACTATTACAAATGAGATAAAAGGTAAGATTAAACAAGCACGTGAAGTAGGATATGATGAAGAAGAAATAAGTAACTTTTTAGCTTCTAAAGGTTACGACCCTGAGACATTAGCTAATGCTATGCAAGCATCTAAAATTAATGAAAGTTATAAAAGATTAGACTTTAATATTAATCAAGTATCTGAGCAAGACAGAGCTATGGGTATTGCGGATACGTATAAAAGTGTGTACTCAAAATATTCAACTTTTGGTAAAGAAATAACTGGTGCTTTATTTAACGAAGAAATGGCTATTGAAGCCAGAAGAGAAATAAATCAACTAAATTATGGTGTAGTAGAAGAATTAAAGAAACAAGGTATAGAAGCATTTATACATCCTGAAGATGGTGAAGTGATGATGCGTGATGCTAACGGCTTAGTTACTGAAGTTGATAGCAGTATTTTAAATGATTTATTTAATTCTAAAGGTGAATTTGCTGGTGCAGTTGGCGGCGCTATTGCTGGAGCCAGGCTAGGTTCAATGGCTGGTGCTGCTGGAGGTTCGGTTGTTCCTGGTATAGGCACAGCTGCTGGAGGTCTTGGTGGAGCTATAGCAGGTGCAATTAGTGGTGGAGCTATGGGTGCAGCTGCAGGTAAAGCATTAGACTTAACTATTAATGCTAAAAAGTTAAGCGAAGATTTAACCGCCCAGCTTTATATGTCTCAAATGAAAGAAGCCGCAGCTGCAGATGCTATATTTGGTGTTATAGGTTCAGTTGCATGGAAGCTTTCTGCAAAAGGTTGGAGAGGGATTAAAAAAGGTTTTCAACACTTTACGCATGGGAATTCAAAAGGGGCTTTTAAAGTTTTAAAAGAAAATCTTAACATTCCAGATGAAGAAGTTGCAGATATTATAGATAGCTGGGAAAGATTAAATAGGCGCAAAGCGCCAGGTAGTTCTTTTGAAGAAAAAGCTATAAGAGTTATTTCAGAAACACAAAAAGAAGTACCTGCAGCTTTAAAAACTGCCGCAGGTAGTAATGAGAGGATAACTAAAGTACTAAAACAAGAAGTAGATGAGCGCGCAAAAGGTTTACAGAAAGCTATAGCAAATATTACAGATGATAACATAGGTGGCGCTATTCGTAAAGATTTAACTAGGTATGAAAAAGATGTTAAAGATTTTTACGGCGCTGTTAAAGATATGGCGGTAAAAGAGATACAAGGTACAGACTTTAGATTTGACTACGATAAATTAGCTATTGAGCCAGTATTAAAGGATATAGGTTTGGAATTATCAGACCCTATTAAAAGGCAACAATTTGTTAATTATTCTACTAAAATTGCTAATGCTTCGGAAGATAGAACTTTTGGCGGGTTATTGGAATTAAGAGCTATTGTAAATAATTTTAAATACAGTAAAACTTCTTTAAAACCAAGAGATATTAATGCTTTAAATACAGTAATAAATAAAATTGATGGTCAAATAGGTAAAGCTGCCAAAACATATTTACCCAATGGAGCAGAGTGGAGTAAACAATTCGCTAAAGCCAAAGAAGAATATGCTAAAATGAAAGTAATTAAAGAGAATACTTTATATAAACTTATTACTAAAGATGGTGCGACAGAAAAAACCATACGAGCTAATTTATCTAAATATAGTACAGCTAAAGATGTAGATGGAGAAACATTTAATCTTTTAGTTGATAAACTATCGCCTAAAGTTAGAATTAAAACAGAAGGTGCAGCAGTTAAAAATTTAATTGATAAGTATACTGTAGGCCATATAACAGAAAATCAAGCTGTAATATTTCCAAAATTAGCAGAAGAATTAAGAGGTTTAAACTTAAAAACTCCACAAGCTAAGCGTATAATTAAACTAGTTGATGAATTTGCAAAAGTTTATAAAAATGACCCTGATTTAGCGGGATTAACAAGTAGATTTAACGGTAGTATTGAAAGTAGTATTGCTCAATCTTTAGGAGGTAAATTAAAGCAATATTTAGTAAAATCTATGTGGGGTAGAATGATAAAATATACTCCTACAGATTTAGGTAAAGAAATTTCTTTAATACACAATATAGATAAATTATTCAAAAATCCGCTACACTCTGCAACAGCTGAGCAAGTTCTAAAAGATATACCAGATGAAGCTATACCTGAAGTTAGGTCTTTAATGAAAGAATTAGCTATTGAGCAAGCAAAGAAAGGTCCTATTAAAGAACCAACTATGACTAGAATGTATAAACAATCTAAGTCTGGTAAACTAGTTACTACAGATGGAACTTTAGGTAAAGGTGTTTATTTAGTAGACAAAATTAAAAATCCTTTGAAAACAAATACCGTTGCAAGTAAAGAAGTGGATACGTCTAAGTTAGCTACATTAGAGGATATTGCAACTATTGTAGGTAGAGACGTAGATATTAAAGAAGTACGTAATTTACCTAACATAAATAATCAGTTAATGGAAAAAGGTTTTAACGGTATAAAATTTGATAATAGAGCTATGCTATTTCCTGAGTTATTAAAAACGGAGGCCAAATAATGACAATAGAGCCTGAAGAATATAACTTGACTATACACAAAGGAGGTAAATTTTACTTTGAATTTCAGCTTCAAGATGATGAGGGTTTACCTATTTCATTAGTTGGCAAAAGTTTAAAATGTAGAATAAAAGAATCTGTTAGGTCTTCTGAAGTTTTACTTGATTTAACAACAGCTAATGGTGGTATGATTATAACTGATGCTGTCAATGGTATAGCAGCAATATCTATACGATCAGATGAGACCAGCGTTGATGCGGATAGAGGAGTTTACGATATTATACAAATAGATAATAGCTATCCTACTATTGAATCTGAGTATATTATGTTTGGTAAAGTAACGTTTATTACAGGGATTACACCACAATGAGTATAATAGTTATTAGAAGAGGTTTGCAAGGTAATAGAGGTTTAACAGGAGAGGCTGCTCCTGCGTCTATTACTGTTGCAAACAATATTGTTAATGTAAATGCAGTTGGTGATGCTATTGATGATATTACTACTTGTGCAGATAATTTAGCGGACATACAAGCAGCCCCACAGGCTGCGATAGACGCAGCTAACAATGCTGCTATGGCTACTTTTTTCTTTGGCACAACAGGTGGTTCGGCGAATGCTTATACTCTAGACACAGGTGGAGACATAGCATTAGCTAATGGACAAGCGTTTAGATTTATTGCTAATCACTTATCTACTGGTAATGTTACTTTAACTGTAGATAGTAATAGCGCTAAACCAGTTAGATTTGAAGGTTTATTTGAGTTACCAGAATACACAATTAAAAATGGTCAAGTTACTACGGTTATTTATGACAGCGTAAGTGACACATTCCAACCATTAGAAAGTAAGCCGGTTACAGGTGATATAATATTTTATAGTAAAAGCTCTAAGCCAGGCTACGCTTCTTTAGATGGTACCACAACTATAGGTTCGGCCGCTTCTGGAGCGACTATTGCAGCTGCTTATTGTGAGGGTTTATATAGGTTAATATGGGATAATAGTGATAATGCGGAATTTGCTGTTTCATCGGGAAGAGGTGGAAGTGCTGCAGCTGATTTTGCCGCAAATAAAACTTTAACCTTAGCTAGTGTTAAAGATAAATCATTGCATGGCGTAGGTACAACATTAACTAAGTTAGGTAAAACAAGTGGAAATGCTAATCAGTCTCCAACAGGAAGTATTAGCATAAACAGTTTTAATATTGCTGTACATAATTTACCTGTACATAAACATGAAAATGTTGGTTCACTAGGAGCAGGAAACAAATGGGGTGAAGGTTCAACTATTACTGCGGGTAATTTTAGTGGTTCCAGAACAGACCAATCAGCTTATAGTAGTCCAGTAGGAAGTGGCGCGAGTATTACGCCAACAGGTTCTTTTTCAGGTAGTTCTATGAGTATACTACATCCGGTATTTGGAATGCACGTGCTAATTAAAATATAGGTAGATTATGGAAAGATTTCAATACTTTGATAATATGGTTATGATAAATAATTCATACTTTGCTAAATATAACGACTTTATTTTAGACTGTATAAGTTTAAATATAACCAGCCCGTTAACTGAAAATGATTTTATTATTTATAAACCTTTAGTTGATGGTAAAGGTGGAGTACAAAAAATTGTAAATAACAATCATTTAAAAGCAGATAATGCTAATAACATTGTTATGGATAACATTATAAATAGAGTTTATGAATTTATTAACACTCAAAAACAAAGAGAAGTATTAACTAGAGAGTTAAAAAGAAACTCCATAGAAGTAGCTAAGCCTATAAAGCAAAAATTAAGAGAAGCATACGTTAGTTCTTGGCCTTATGACGAGCAAATTGAAGCATTAAGAGATGCTTTAAATGGCGATAGTACTAAATTAAATAAAATGAATCAAGATTTTGCGGCTGTAAAAGCAAAAATTAAGAGAAGCATACGTTAGTTCTTGGCCTTATGACGAGCAAATTGAAGCATTAAGAGATGCTTTAAATGGCAATAGTACTAAATTAAATAAAATGAATCAAGATTTTGCGGCTGTAAAAGCACAAATAATAGCTAATAACGGAGGAAACTAATTATGGCAGTGGTAAATTATAAAACTATAACAAATCATCCAGACTATAAAAAAATACAGTGGTCTGGTTTAAATAGCGGTGATGAAGGAAATGTGGCTAATTTTGCTGATTTTCCTGATAAAACTGTACAAATAGAAGGTACTATTAACGATGCGGTTACTTTAGAAGGTACAAATGATTCTACTTTTAATGTCTGCACAGATAGCCAAGGTAATCAAATATCTTTAACTTCAGCCGGCTCAAGACTAGTAGCTGAAAATTTTGAGGGTATTAAGCCTGTGGTAGCTGCAGGAACTTCATCAGGTGTTAAAATAACCATAACAATGGCGAAATAATGAGTAAACGACGTAGAAGAATACTCTTAGGAGTATCAGGAGTAAAACCACTAAATAAAATTGTTAGTGGATGTGAATTAGATATAGACGCTACAGTTTATGATAGTTATACAGGTGTAGGAGAAAACGTATTAAATATTGAGCCAAATCCTGCTTCGGGGTCTGCTCAATCTGCGCATGACATGTATTTGGGGGCTTCTGCAACTACTGACGGAGATGAACCAACTTTTAATGGAATTGCAGGGGATGCGGCAGCATATTTTAGTTTTGATGGTGGAGACCAACTGTTAGCTCAATCTGCTATGAACAACTTTTTAGGTAGTCTCCATAAAACAACTGGAGGTAGTGATTTTACTTTTTTATTTACTTTGTACTATATAAGCGCAACACAAGCTCTTATAAATACTAAAAATACTAACGGTATTAATCAAGGTGTAGACCTATATAGTTTATCTCATACGAATAAACTATATATGAGTCAAGGCAACGGTTCTACTAATCCCGCGGCAGTATCAACAAATACTTTTAATGCTTCTGCTTGGAATTTTGCTGCAGTAGCGCATAAACACAGTACTAATGAAACTACATTTTGGCTTAATGATGCAACAGGTGAAACTGTTTCACACGCTTTTGGTACTACAACAACTGATGCTTCAGGCGCAGGTTTATCTTTTGGTGCTTACGCTAATGGAACTTTTAACTTAGCCAATGGTTCTAGGATGAAATCATTAGCTTGTTTTAATAAAGTTTTAACTGATGAAGAAATGGATTTGGTAAAAGCTCAATACATGGTTCGTCATAATCAATCTTATATATAGGTAATAAAATGGAAGTAGCTTTTGATAATGGTAATATGTCTGGTATCGCTGTCATAGCCGATGGCACAGATAAAAAAGAAACGGTAATAATTTTACATGGCTTTGGTGGTCAAGCATCAACTATAAAAAATCAACTACCAATGTATAATTATTATTCAGATGTTAATTATATATATTTTACTGCACCTTTAAGAAATGGCGTTAGATATTGGGAGATGGCTACAAATAACGACGCTAATGAAATTATGGCTACAATATTAGAATTAGCTCAACTATATCCAATAGATATTAACAAATTAAAACTTATAGGACACTCTAATGGAGGTTTAAAAAGTCATAAGATAATTAAATTGTTTAAAAATAGTATTAAAGGCGCGATTATTTTATGTGCAGGTAAACCTGATGATATAGCTCCAGACTATGATAAATGTATAATTAGTTTTTTTGGTGGTTCCGATACTACTATAAATATTGATGGTGGTACAACCAATAGCGGCATGACTTATAATAGTGCTGATGCTACAGGTAAAGCTTATTTAGCTGGAGGCGCCCAAATAGTTAATGAGGTGTATTGGAATTCTCCTCATAATTTAACTATTACAGACCCTGCTACTCAAACAACTAGTTTAGCTGTAGAAATGGCTTCGTATGGCATAGATATGGTAAAATATTTTGCGGATAAGTTAAAAAATATGTAGGTTTATTATGGCTAGTGCTTTTAAGTTAACTTTTTCAATGGGTAACGTTGTGACTATAATTTGCGGGGTTATTTTTGCTTTAGGGCTAGTTACAACTCTGCAAATAAACCAAACTAAAATGGAAGAAAGGCATACAGCATTATCTGTTAAAGTGAGCAAAAATGAAAAGTCTTTAGAAATTCTAACCGACCTACGTATAGCGTTAAGAGATGTTGCTCAAGCGCAAAATTACCATGGTAAAAGATTAGAAGATATAATGCAAATGATTATAAAAGAAACAAAAGAGAGTGAAAATGCCTCTATTCAGCAAAAAAAGCAAGAAAAATTTAATTGATACAGATTATAGGTTAGTTAATATAGCTTACAAAGCTATAGAAATAATAGACTTTTCTGTTATTGAAGGTTATAGGAGTGAGACTAAACAGAATAAACTTTTTAAAGAAGGTTTTACAAAAGCTCAATTTCCTCTTTCCCCTCATAATAAAAAACCTTCAAGAGCTATTGATTTATTACCTTATCCTTTCCAAGGTTGGGAAAATAAAGAGCAATTTTTTTTACTAGCAGGAGTTATAAAAGCTATTGCTCATGAACAAAACATAGGTATACGTTGGGGAGGAGAGTTTAAATCTTTCTTTGACGGTCCTCACTTTGAATTATTAATTACGGAGGTTTAAATGTACGAAATGATTAGAAATAGAATGAAGTTTGGTGATGTTATATCTTTTAGCGGTAAAGGAGATATTTCTAACTTAATTAAGTGGAAAACTAATAGTGATATATCTCATGTTGGTATAGTGTTAGATACAGAACTTATTCAAGGTAAAAAACGTATTGTGTTAGTTGAAAGTACTTCACTAGTTAATTTACCTGATTTAAGAACCAAAGAAATTTGGAAAGGCGTTCAAATACATCATTTATCGCAACGATTAGATAACTACAATGGTCAAGCATACTATCATGAGTTACAAGCAGATTTATCTGAAGATTGTATAAATAATATGAAAGATTGGTTATTTGATGTGCACGGTAGTAAAACACCATATGACTCTGCTCAAGCCTTAGGTTCAGCTATAGATATATTTGACAATTTAGGTTTAGCTAACAAACCAGATTTTAGCTCTTTATTTTGTTCTGAAATGGTAGCTAAAGTATTCAACATTGCAGGATTAACTAAGGTTAATCCAAGCGAACAAACACCAGCAGATGTTGTTAAATATAACTTTTTAAGTGAAAGAATACAAATCAAATAAATTTTAAAATTAAAGATTGTATAAACGTCCATAGAACAACGATTTAAATTTTATGTATGAAACAATATAAAATTTAAAATCGTTGTTCACGGATTAAACATATTGAATTATGTTATAAATTAAATTTCATTTTAAAGTCATATTTAATAGGTTTTTCACGGTTATTAATTATATTTCGTAATTGCTCAGTAGAACGTATAAAATAAGCTTTTCCGCCTGCGTCTATACAAAGGTTAATTTTTTCTTTCTGTAGTTCACTAGGTTGGTCATTTTTCCACTTTATTTCAAAACCATAAAATTCACCATAAATACAAGCAACTAGGTCCATATTACCAGCTTTACTAGCAGCTATGATATTAATTACATATGCATTAAACTCTTCTTCAAGAATTTTTACGCATTTAGGTTGTAAAGGATTAGCCATTATAGCTCCAATAATAATTTAGTTCTTTCAGTTTTTTCTTTTAAACCATTATCTAAAAATGAGCTAGCAATTTCTATTGCCTTTACTATAGCTAAATAGATTGCTTCTTTAGGGTTAGAATTTCTAAATCCGCTATGCGCTTCTAAAGAGATACTTTTTATAGTAATAAATTCTATATTACAACTATATGTACCATCGTCACTTGTGTATAACCGAACGAAGCCGTAATTTCTAGCTTCAAACCACAACTCTTCCATTGTTAAAGGAGGTAAAATTAACTTACTCATTATTCAACTCCTATTATAGATATAATATTACTAACTTTAGGTACAAGAAAAGGTATTTTTTCTAAAACTTCTTTCATAGTATACCCATCAAATACCAAAGTATCTTTTTTATCATGCGCAATTAAATAAGTAACAAGAATGCGATTTATCATTAGCTTTTGTCCTTTCTTACAGTTACATAACGAGGTAGAAACAAACTATAATTACCTTCTTTGTTTTCTATAATTTTATTGTAATCAATTTCAATATACTTACCAATAAAATATTGAGGGTCCATATTACGTAATTCATCAGTTAAACCTGAACCAACCTTAGTTACAACTTTTTTATCTCCTATAGAACCTTTGCACTCTAAAGCACCTATTAAACCTTCAAACCTACCTTCACCTTTTGTATAATTAACACAAAATAAATCACAGGTATTGGTAGCTTTCATTTTAATCCATGTTTTATTTTTGCGATAAGTATATTTATGGTATAAAGATTTTAAAATTAAACCTTCATAACCTTTTTTAATTAAATCGTCATATATATTAGTTAATTCTTCTTTATTTTCAACTAGGTAAGTTTCAGCATGTTTTAATTGAAAATGCTTTCTAGGTATGATATTCCATATTGCTTGTAATCTAGCATGATAAGAGTTTGAACATAGTTCTTGTTCAAACTCTTCCAAAGGTAGTAAATCAAATATATGATATTGTATATTTTTGTTATTTGGTAAAGGTGCACCAGTTTTAATTGACGAGTTTATTAACCCGCTAATTTTAGTATGGTCCTCGTTTTGGCTATCTCCAAATGTTAGCTCTCCGTCTAAAACTATTCTTTTTGCACCTATATAAGGTATAGATAATAAATTAATTTCCAGTTCTGGAAAATTGAATTCATGCCCGCCTCTAGACTTAAAAATAACTTTACCTTTATCTAATATAGTAATAACCCTTGAACCGTTATATTTTAACTGAGCTTGTATGGGAAAAGATATTTTATCTATATCTTCTTCCTTAGCTAATTGTATGTTAAACTTATTAATAAAAGTTTTACCAAAGACTTTATTTAAAGTTGTAGTAGACACACCACAAGCTAAATCTTTATTACATATTAGCTTTATTAAGTCTCCATTTTCTTTTGCAAATTCTTCAACAGTTATTCTAGCAGCATTGCCACTTAGTTTATTTGAAGCTAAGTTATGTAATATTTCCATTAAATCTGTTGTAAAAATACCTAAGCTATCCATATCAATATGAGTAAAATGAAGTCTATATACTTTATAAGGATTATACGCCCATTGAAACATTAATTTATCGTTTTCAGTAGCTTCTGTTTTTAGTACGCGCTGCTTATCAATAGTTGATGTGTGCAATCTTAATCTATTTATTATACTCATTATATTACCTCAAATACAGTGTCAACAAAATTTTCTTTATTCACAGATACAGTTTTATACGCTTTAGCACTTGCTGCGCCTTTAACCAATAAATAATTAACATTTATTTCTTCTTTACGATTCATATTAGCTTGCCTGGCTCTACGTTGTGTATGTTGAGCAGTAGAGTGATTTTGAGTATAAATAACTAGGTCTTTATATGTGGACAAATCTACACCTTCAGCATTAGTTTGTGCGTGTAGTATAGTAGCATTTTTAAAATACTTTTCTAACTTTATTTTATCCGCTTTAAAATAGTACATTATAACTAAATTTTTTGAATCTCCCCACTTATTTAGTATAAAGTCTACTTTTTCATTAAAACCTAAATTAAGGTACTCATCTCCTACTTTAAGTACTCCACCTTCTAGCATATGTAATGTAGCTCTAAGCTTAGCTGGTGTGTCACAAACTAAAGTATAGTCTTTACTAGTTTCAGCATGTGAAAAATGTAAAACTTTCTTAGTTACAATAGTATTGTATATATCTTTTAAATTTTTAGACAAAGTTATATAATGTAGTACATCATTAGGCTCATGCTCAAAACCTAATTCTTCTCTAGTGTAGCTAATAAATAAATGTTTACAGTCTGATTTTACCTTATTGTGATTTACTTTTGTATAGTCCACAATAGATTCACTAGCGGTTATCTTTTTTGTAAACAATTCACCGTTAGCTTTTCTAACGGAATAATCTCTATACCAGTCATAAAAGTTACTATAACGTTTCCAAGGACTCCATTTACTTAAAGCAAACTGATGAAAAAGCATTTGTGTGCCTTGAGCGTAAGGAGTAGCTGAACAGTATATAATTGGTTTATTAAGGGTAAAATTTTTTACTTTTTGCCATATTATAGAAGTTTTAGGATAACCAGAGATGAATTTATGTGATTCGTCTAGAATTACCAAATCAACCTTACCAGATATTTTATGCACACTTTCATAGTTTATACAAGTATATATATTAGTGTGAGGATGTTTTTCTAAAGTTTCAAACCAACCATTTAAAGCTTTCTTAGTTGTAATAATTAAAACGTTACTTACATTATTACAAGCTTCAGTTATACGGATAGCAGTAATAGATTTTCCTGTACGCTCCTCCATAGCTAAATAAACCATTAAATGCTTTTTTAATATTGGTAAAGCTTCTGATGCTATTTTTAGTTGATGTTGTTTTGCATACCATATTTCTTTAGTCATTACTACTATCCGTATATTTTAGCTTATAGTGCTACTTCTAACTTTTCTTCTTCATCAAAGTCAATAAAACCATCTGGGTATTCTTCAAACGCATGAAGTTTTTCTGTATATATTCTTGTAAAGTTTAACGGTACATTTTTAACCATCTCAACAAGCGCTCTTTGCTCTAAGAAATAACCCATATAATCTGCGCCTATAACTTTTTTATATGTATCAAGAGCATCACTTAAAGCAGATTCTGCTTTAGTTATGTGGGCCTCAGCTGTTTTAATACCAAATCTAGGTAAACCAGGAATGTTATCACTAGTATCACCCATCAATACTTGACGATATAAAGTTATTTCAGCATCTTCAGGTGTAACCTCAATCCATTCTTCTTTTACATAGTTATAATGTAAACCAGGTATTTGTAGTATGTCCTTATCTATGCCGCAATGAATAGATTCATAAAAAGTCATATCAGTAGCTATAGCGTCATCAGCTTCATAACCATCAACAACTATAGCATTTTTATGCTCAATCAAATAGTCATAAATATGGTTTAAAAATTGAGGACGTTTCATATTAGCTCTATTACCTTTATAAGGTTTAGTTTTAGCTATATCATATCTAAAGTTCTGCTTTTTAGCAGGATATTTAGTTCCATCGGATTTACCAGATAAATAAATACGCATTTTATTTACACCTGTATTCTCCATAATTTGCGATATAGTTGTATTAACTATATCGTAACCTGCGCCTTCCCAATGGTCTTCAACTACACAAGCTGTTCTATAGGCGATAATATCACCGTCAACAGCTAATATAGCTTTATCTCCAAGGTCTTCAACTTGTTTTTTAATCCTTAGTTGTTTAATAGTGTCCATAATTTTACTCTTGGTCATTAAGTTTAATTTTAGGTAAATGTTTTAGTTCAATTAAAAAAGATACGTTAGCTGCCATATGGTCAAGATGATTTAACCTAGATTCAGGGTCATTATCTTCACCACTACGCCAAGCGTCAAAGTGACGTTGTAGCGCATTAATATAACATTCTATATTATCAGTTTTACGCCAATTATTTGGCTTATACTTTTTAGCCCCATAGGTTAAAGCGCGTGCTGCTGCTAAACCTAATGAAGGAGGTACTAAAGTCATACGAGGTTTTTCTTTATCAAATTTCATAAAGCTCTCAACAACTTCAAAAGATATATTATGCTCTTCTAACTCTTTTTTGCAGCTATCACAAGGATAATGAGAAATATACATTTTTAGCTCTGAGTAATTTCTATACTTTTTTTCTTTATGTAATAAATTATTTATACAATGTATTTCAGCATGAATAACTTCAGCTTTTGTTGTACCGTCAGGTAACTCACATATTTCACCATCAGTGTGATTATTCCAACCAGAAGCAAACTCTATAAAATCTGTGGGTGTTTCTTGAACTATTATTGCACCAACTTTACGCTTTTTACATGGTGATTTATTAGCAACCTCAATAACACGTTTACTAATCTTTTTTAACCTTTCTTGTCTTTTATAATATTCTTTTTTCATTTTAATTTCCTTTGATAGTTGAATTTCAACAGGTGCAAACATTAAGCTAAACCTTTTACTTGATAAAATAGCGACTCTAAATCTTCAGTAGGAGCCTTATAATTTGCACCTTTATTAATATTAGCTTTTATATCCGGTAAAACTTTTTCAATTGCTTTAGTATCATTACTATCGCATATTATTCTTAACACTACAAGATAATAAGAAAACATATCTAAATCTTTTAAAGCTTCAACGCAAGAAATACATATTAAATGTGCTATTTTTCTTAGTATAATTATCTCATAATCTAGTTTAGAATAATCGGCTATATCAACATAACTAGATAATAAAGAAGCTTGAAATATATCTACATTAGGTTTTTTGTGTTTACTTATATGTTTTTCAAATAAACTTTCAATATATTCAGGAGAATAGCCTAATTTCCATAATATGCCTATAGCTACAAAAGTAATGTCTCCAACAGCGTCTAGTGTTTCTATAGGGTTACCTATTATTCGAGCGTTTTCTAACTCTCCGGCTTCTTCAACTAATAAAGCATTAGCTAAACCAAAATTAAAAATACGTTCATAGCGCTTTTCATTCCAATTTATTACTCTTTCAAAAACTGAAGTCATTTTTTAATCCTTATACATTTAATTCAAATTTAATTACAGGACCTGAAATATAGTTATTAATGTTTAACATTTCAGGTTTAAAGTTAAATACTGTTGCGTCTTTATCTATACTATAAGAAGGTGCGTCAGGAAAACGCAAATTAGGGTAATCACTTAATGTTGTGTTTAAAAATATATCTACTTGAGGCAGATGATTTTCATATATATGAGTATCACCTAATATCATAGTTATGTTTCCAGAAGTAAAACCACATTGATTAGCTAATATAATATTCCAAGCAGCAGCTAAAATAATATCACTAGGTAAACCTACCATAGTATCAACACTACGCTGATACCATATCATATCTAAAAATGTTACCTCTTTTTCATTAACAATTTCAGTTCTTGTATACCACTGATACAATAAATGGCAACAAGGTAAAGATAGCTCATCTAATCTATCTGGGCGCCAAGCAGATATAATCATTCTTCTGTTATTAGGGTTAGTTTGTAATGTATTAATTAATTCTTTTAATTGATTATAGCCGTTAAAGTCTAACCAAGCATTACCGTAATCTAAGTTTAACTCTCCTCCTTTAGCTTGCTCTTCATCGTATAAACAACCCTCTTTTTCTGCCCCCCAAGCATCCCAATAATTGCAACCATATTGTTTAAAGTCATTTATATGCTTGGGACCTTTTAGCATAGCAGCTAATTCACCAATAACAGGCTTATAGAACATTTTTCTACTTCTTATTAAAGGAAATGTTTTACTTGTATCAAAAGCTAAAGTTTTACCAAACAAAGAAATAGTAGCGCCATTACGAGTTTCTTTTTTTAGCCCTTCAGCTAATATTTCTCTTATTAAAGACTTATAACTCCATTCTATATCTAAAAGGTCCTTAGGCATACTAATCCTTTCTTAAAGCTAAGTTTTTCGCAGTATAAATATGTATAACTCCTCTGTCATCTTCAACAGCATAACGTTGTAAGCCAGATAATTTAGTAAAAGTACCGATGACAATTCCAGAAAAAGTATAATCTCCTGTTATTTTTTTAACTTTAGTTCCAATAGGAAAAGTAAACTCTTTAGGTTTTACGGATTTATTTTTTTCCTGTACACATGTGCGTTTACTTCTTATTGTTTTAAGATTGTTTAAGTGCTTATCATAAAAAGCAGTTGCTCTTTGACTTTCTTGTATAAATTGTTTTTCATATTTTACGACGTTAGATTTTTCTTCTTCTAACATCTTTATAGTGTCATTTAAATACTTATCATCAGCATTTTCAAAATCTATATTATCTGCTATTGCGTCACCAATAGCTAAAAACATTTTAAAATCATTCATTTTATTTTCCTTTCCTTTAATTAAGTTAAAAAAGCGGGATAACGGGGAGATTTGAACTCCCATAACATTGCGCAATGTACCTAACCATTCAGTCACGTCATCCCTAACCTGCGCAGGTATTTTATTGGTTATACTCATAAATAAATGTACCAGATTCTATATCTCCCCAATTCCAACCAACTCGTATATTTACTGGCATTGGTAAATCAGTAATAGTTACAGATTGACACATTTGTTGCCAAGCATCTTGCATAGCATCAGCTATAATTTTAGAGGCAGGCATATAAACAGCGTCATTATTAGGCGCAGTAAATATATAATTATCATGCACAAAATTACGAAGTTGAATATCTTTACTAATTTCTTTAAGTTTTGGAAGCATATAGTGCATAGCTAGTTTAGCCACCTCAGCTTCAAAACCTTGTATTTGCATAGCTAATTGGTCTGTCATCAGTTTAGCAGTATAACGTCTACCCAATGGAGTTTGCCATGGTTTTTTACTCCTCCAATCTTTAATTCCTAGTTGTTGCCAATTGTCAATAGCTATCCAAAGAGTCAACCAATCTTTAATAAATTGTTTGCCATCTTTTTCATCTAAAAATAAATCAGCTGATTTAATAAGAATATTTAAGAATACACCTAAACCAGCGCCAAACAATAAACCAAAATTAGCCGTTTTACATATTTGACGTTGCTCAGGCATAAAGTTTTTACCAAAAATCATTTCTGCAACATAATTATGTAAATCTTCACCAGCTCTAAACAACTCCTCCATTTTTTTATCTCCCGTTTTTGCACAAACACATCTTAGCTGCATTTGAGAAAAATCAGAATAAATAAGAATAGTATCACCATTTTCAGGTACACCAAATAAACTTTTTAAACTACGGGGTAATTGTTGTAAATTTTGGTCATCTGAAGTTGTTCTACCTGAACGAGCAGAGCACTTAAATTTACCGTACAGTAAGCCAAAATTATCGTCTTCAGGGCAAGGCTCTATACTAGAATATTCTGCCATTGTATTAATAAACTTAGCTAAAAAAGAATTATTTTTAACTAATTTGCGAGTTTCACGAACATTTGCAGCTTTAGTATTACCTTGTAAAGCTAATTTAGCTAAACCTAAATCGTCAGAATTTTGTGTGTCTATATAAGCTCTTACTTGTTTATAAGAGTTACAATTAATGGGTAAACCAATTTCATTAATACGAGAATTATTTTTAATAAATCTTTCTCGTATTTTTTGTCTATTAACAGGCATACCGTTATTCTGAAAGTCTAAGCAATTTCTAGTTGTAAGTATATCTAGTTTATAGCTAAAATCTTCTTGTTTTACTTTAACTATATCATAAACTTTTTGCAAATAATATACATCAGCTGCAGCATATTGTTTTTGACTTTCAGATAAAACAGGAACACTCCAATCAGATTTACCTTGCTCATTATCCTCATAAGGCCTTTCACCTGTTACGTAATAAACAACTTCTGTAAAGTTAAACTTTTCTTTTAAGAAAAAGTGTAGTCTAGCTAAAAGAAAAGTACAATCAAACTTTTCAGGAATCCATTTCTGTTTACCTAAGTTATCCTGAATAGTAGTTATATCATAATGAGCATTATGCATTATGATATGTTGTTTAGATAATAAACTAACTAATTCATAAGGTGAAGGATATTCAACAAATATAATAGTTGGCCAATCTTCTTGATAAAATTGAGCTAACCTAATTCTACCATAAAAACCTTGTGTTTCTGTATCAAACATTAAAGGTTTATTAGAGTCTATTAAACTTCTAACATCTGCTATAGTACTAAACCGATAATCTAACATTATTTACGCCTTTATATAATTATTAACATTTAAAAGTTACGTGATAACCTTTATGTATTTTAACTGCGTTAGGCGCAACTTTGCCATTAAAAGTAATATCTTTTTTATCATAGGCAAAAACTTTATACAAATAAGCCTTTGCTTTAGGATTAGAAGCTTCATGATTTTTTACTGCTTTATACGCAGATTCATAATCTTTAAAAGTTTTACCTATAATAGTGCTATTCATCATATACTCCCAAGTTTATTTCTTTTGTTTTACCTCCAGTAAAAGCATCATGTAAACTTGATGCTTTTACCGCATCTATAGCTTCTGCATCTACTGCCATAGCGCCTAAAGCAAAATTTGCTCCTGAGCCAATAGCGTGATATTTATATAAAGATAGTTCCATTAATTGTTTATCGCAATCAAAAAACCATAACTTTTTACTACCTAATTTACTTTTAGTAAAAATAATAGCTTTTAAAT
>PCWQ01000011.1:0-11155 GCA_002787405.1 Candidatus Komeilibacteria bacterium CG11_big_fil_rev_8_21_14_0_20_36_20 | reverse complement strand
CTACCTGCCACTCCTACAATATAAATATTGCCATGGCTATCAATTATTTCGTGTATCTTAGTTTCATCAGTTGATATTATTGTATCGCCAACTGATACTAAACCATCTGCAGCAATATGATAGTCTTTATACGCTATTGTTGTCATTATTTAACCTTTATTTCATAATTTTTATCTACAAAATTGTCTGCATCAGGATAAGCCTTGTAAAAGAATTTTTTACCTGCTTCTTCATTTCCATCCGCTAGATTTACATATTCTTGCAAGTGTGATTCATAAGATTCACGTTTATTCTTAAAAGCCACTAATTTAGTTACCTCTTCTTTAGTTATGCATTTTAGCTCTTTTCCTATATAATCTTTTAAAAATTTCATTTGTTTAACCTTTTAATATCTTTTAAAACATGTTGCATATAAAAAGGACAAGATGCACTACTAGAAATAATGATTTTCCGATTTGTTTTAATATGCTTTAGTTTTATATGTTTCCGATAAGGAAGTATCTCTAAGCCATATTTTTTACACCAAGTTTCTAATTGTAACTTATCCTTTTTACGCATAAAATTACTGCAAACTACTTTAAATTTTCGAGCGATTTGATATCAACATTGTTAGCTTTTAGAATTTCAAGCATTTGCTGTTTTTTACCTTTAAGTACAAGATTATTAATCTCTTTAAGTAAAGTTTGCTCTTTTTCTTTTAACGTTTCATACGCTTCTTTATCTACTTTTTGAACAATCCAAGCATATTCAATATTAACATTTTCAAAATCTAAAGTATCTTGAATGTCAACAGTTTTAACTTCAACAAGAGTTAAACCATTTTTACCTTCTACTAAAACAGTATCACCCACTTTAATTGTTTCATCAATTGTTTTGTAGGTATAGAACTTACCCATAGAATTAAAAGCAACACTGATTGCTCTTACTTTTTCGTTTGCTAAAAAAATAGCTAATGATTTATTTAACATTTTCTTGTCTCCTTAAGAAATTAATTAGTTACTTATTTATTTGATTCATTGCGCATAACCTAGATTCATCACCTCTGCTCATCGCACAAGATAATTGTATAGGGTCAACTTTTTTACTGTTTTTTGCAATTAAATGATTTGCATGCATATTACACGAAGTAATTATTAAGCAAAATAAAATAAATCCTACTGTTATACACAAAGATAAAAATTTTTGAAATTGCATAGTAAAACCTTTTGTTAAAATTTTATCAAAAAATTACGGTAGACTTTGTATAATTAAACAGTTTTAACTCATGCTTAGGAGCTTTTATAAGGTGGTATAAATCCTTATAAAACTGGTTTAGACATAGCTTCATTTGATTCTACTACTGTTTCGTCGGTTGGCATATCGTCATGTTTTTCATCAAAATCAACAAAACCACCTTCTTGAGATTCAAATCCACCATCATCTTTATATTCAACAAACTTGAATATTTGTATATTGTTTAGGTATAGTGAAACACCAACAGATTTATCATTTTTATTACCTGCGGAATAACGTTGAATACTACCGCTAATAGCACCTTGAGTGCCGTTACCAATTTTTCTACCTCCAAGTTCTACGCGTTTACCTATAGAATTATACACACCAATTTCTTTAGATTTACCATCACCAAAACTTGTTTTAGTAGAAAATTGAAACGCTACTTTACCTGTTGGTTTAGACTTTTTATCTCTTTCACTAGTTTTGGTGTTAGGCGCATATACACCATCTTCATCTTGACGTAATTCTTTATAACCTTTAGACTTAACAGTTTCATTCGCTTGAACATTGCCCAGGCAAACTTCAATTTTTTCTATTAAATCTTCAGCTTTTGATTTATCCATAACAATAGTAGCTTGATACACATAACCATCATCGTTATAGTTTCTTTTACCTTGTCCACTAATATGAACATAACTTAATTCACCTACTGGGGTAGTTATCTTTTCTAACTCTGACATAAGAACTCCTTAAAATTTATTAAACATTATATTAAACATTATATACAGCAACGAAAGAATCGCTATATTTGAACAATCATATTATATAATATTATTTTATAAATGTAAACAAAAATTTTTAATTTAATTGTTTAATTATTGTTACAATTAATAGTTTTTATCATAGCACAAACATAATCAATTTGTGTTAAGCAATCATCAATAGCTGTATGGCGCATACCTTTACACTTTGTTTTAACTTCCGGGGCTAAAAATGTTAAAGTACGAATATCTTTAACTGCGTTATATTTCCAAGGCATATTAGAATGCCCATAAGATTTAAATAAATTTTCTATTATAGGTGCATCAAATGTAGCATGACACCATATACTAGATTCTTTACGGTATACAAAAAAGTCTTGTATATCATTAAGCATTTTATGATAAGTAATTCTAAAGTCTTTTTGAAAAACTTTAGCTCTTACTTCATCTCTTTGACTCATCCACCATTGAATAGTTTCAAAACAAGGTTTTGAATACTTAAAATTAGGCTCAACTAAAGCATGATATTTAGCTCCAATTTCTCCTTTTAAATTGAATTCAACTAACCCAATCTCAACTACTGGTGCAAGGGCAGTTTTTCCTAATGTTTCTAGGTCAATCATTACATGTTCAAAACTCATAGTAAATCCTCCAAATTTTCGTGTAAAATTTTAGGGTTAATAAAAGCAATAATAGGAAGTACAAAAATAATTATTACTATACATAAGACTGCAAAGCTAAAAGATAAGCTTATTAAAACTATAACCAACAATAACAATGGCATAATACATAAAGTAACTAAAGCGGATAAAAGTCTATTTTTCATCTTTATCCTCCAAAACTATTTCACTTTTTTGTATATACCTAACCTTTAATTCCCCATTTTCATGATAAGTTTGTTTGACTATTAATCCATCTTTACATAGCATTTCAGCTTCCATTAAAGGAGTTTTGATTGCTTCATATAAAGCTTGCATAGCTGCAATTTGCATATCTTTAAAAGTACTTTGTTTATTACGCGTATCTTTCATTAAATAAACACTTGCATCTTCAATAACAGATACAGGTATTGCTTCAAGATAAGCAATAAAATCTTCAGCAGTTATTACAGTTGTTTCTGCTTTACTCATTTATAACTCCATAGTTAGGTTTTTTAATAATTGAACTAATGTGATTAGGGTCTAAAGTTAACTTTTTAAATAAGCTAAAATGTTTGTACTCCTCATCATTTGCTGGTAATAATATCACTAAGTTTTTACGCCATTTTAATAATGTATCTTTATCAATAATTTTATTAGTAATATTAATACCTTTTTCTTTAGGTAAAATCTTTTTGAAATATTCTGTTGTGTAATAAATATATAATGTTTTACTTACCATTTAGTTCTCCTAGTTTGTAAATACTTTATGGCTAGCTCTTGATATAGCCACATATAATAGTTTTAAATACATAGTGTAATCTTTTTTAGCGCATATAGCTAAGTCTTGAGTATCTATATAAACATGTTCGTAAGTGCTACCTTGTGACTTATGCACAGTCATTGCATGCACAAAGTCTAAACATATAACACAATTTTTAAAACTTAAATAGTTTTTCCATGCTTGATTTCTACTTTTAGCTAAGGGGTTTTGCCAATTTATTTGGGCCCATTTAGTTAATTCTTTTGCTTCTACACTGTATTTAGCTTTTATTTGATTATTTATAAACACTGCTTTATTAGCTAGGTATGATTGTACCTCAAGATAATTAGCATGGCCAAATACAACAGCTCTTATTTCTTCTTCTCCTTTAGCATTTACCAAAGTATAAAATTTAATACCTTCCATTTGATGTAATGTTTCAAGAGTTTTGTGTTTGCTGTCAACTTCCAATAGCTTATCATCATACATAAGTATATAAGGCGTAACTGTATCTATACTAATAATAGTATATTTTTCTCTTTTAGTAGGGCTAAATACTTCATCACCTAAAATAGGTTCTATTTTACCCTCAATTTCACTATTAAGCTTTTGCACGGTTTTATTTGTATAAGCCAGTATAACTTTTTCCCTATCATCTCTTTTAAATTCTTTAACTATATCTATATCTCTAATTAGTGTTTCATGAGGTAATAAGGCCTTAGCTTCTTCACCATTAATATAATCATTAAGAGTAAGTAAAGTCTCCTGTAGCTCATTATCCCCAGATTGTCTATATATTTTAGTTAATTTACACCAAAAAGGTCCTTTAGGTACTATAGCTATCATATCTTTAACAGGTGGTAGCTGATTAGGGTCACCTATATAAACTACTTTCATAACTAGCTCACCATCTTCATCATATTGTAAGGCAGCTATGTCTACATAATCTCGCTCGCCAACCATACTAAATTCATCTATAAATAATAAAGTAATTTTTTCTGCCCCACCCGTAATGGTGCTACTTTCTACGTGCTGACGGCTAACAGCATTACCATTAACAGTTGGTCGTTTTGTTAAATAACTATGTAATGTACATATTACAGCTTTTGCAGGTAATTTTTTCCTCAGCACATTACACGCTTTATGAGTAAAAGCACTAACTATTGGCTGTATATTGTGTTCTAAACAATGCTTAACTAAAGTTTTTAGCGATGTTGTTTTACCGGTGCCAGCTACACCTGTTATATACATATCAGGTTCATCCGACTCCAAGAATGCAAAAAACATATCTTCTAATTCACTCATTTTGGTACCCCTTGCGTTTGTAATTTCCAAGTAGCTTTAATTTTAATCGTTAAAGCTTCTAATTGTGCTTTAAATTCAGGCGCATCATGTTTTATACGCTCTTCAATATTATTAATAGCATTAATAATTGTTCTATTAAAAGCATAAGCAATTTGAGTTAATGAATTATATGTTAATTCATTACATAAGTACATAGTTATATGCCTATAGTGTACAATTTTAGCTTTTCTAGATTTATGCTTTAAATCTTCCACACTAAAACCATACTCAAAAGCAACTATTCTTTGAATATGTGACATTTTTATAGCTTCAGTTTTTCCTAACTTTTTACTAATTTGTGTTATTGGTTCACTCATAACCTAAATCCGATAATTTAATACAATCAACACTAGCGTAAATATTATATTTTTCGTTTAATAGATGATTGTTATACTTATTTTGAATACGCTTACAATCTTCATAAGAAATTATAGCAGTCGAAAACGCTCCATAAATAGATATAATAATTAAAGCCATTAGGTTACTCCTTAAATAATTATAAGTATTTTTATAATAAACTTATAGTAATAAGTTAAAATTATTTAACAAAATAGTCATTAAATGCAGTTATTAAAAAACCTATTATAAAAAATATACCTAACTTTATAACTATATCTTGATGTTTATATAATAAAGCAATATACTCGTCCATTATTCTAACCCTTTTATTTGTTGTTTAGCTTCGTCAAGTAAAAAGTCTTCTTCTTTTTGCTCAACTTGTTTAAAGTTATGTAAATCATTTATGTAGTAATAAAAATGATTTTCACCTTTTTTAGTTGTATGGCTTCTTTTAAAGCCTTCTCTTTTCATAAGTCTTATTAATGTTCTTGTTGAGCCTGCTCCCTCAGTCATGGCCATATATAAAGCTTCTAATCTTTCGCTTTCAAGTCTATTCTTTTCCCACATTTCATCTATGGAAGGCGTACTAAATTCTGAAGCTAATTCTTTAAGCATATCAAATTGGCTATTACGAACGTAGTAAACAATTTGCTCCGCTGCAGGTAAGCTATCAATTATTAACTTTTCTTTATCTTCATTCATAGGAGCAATAACATATTTATCGCTAGACAGTTTAGGTATTTCAGTTCCTAAATAATAACAAAAGTCTTGTGTTTCCTGTTTAATCCTATCTTGTACATTAGATATACCTCCCATATCTTTTACCCAAGGTTGTGCTTCCAATTTATTAGGAGTATTAATAAAGGCAAAACGCCTATCGTCCATTTCAACAGGTAAAGGATTATTATTAGCTGTCATAATAAAACTAATACAATGCTTATAATTAAAACCATCCGAGCGCATAGCTCTTATTTGCATTTCTTCACTACCTGTATAAGCCTTTAGCTTACCTAATACTTCTTGTTTTTCATTATTTCTAGTTAGCTTATTTCCATATTCGTCCAATTGAATAAAAAATTTATCCAGCATCCACCCATTATATTGTTCAACAAATACCCTTGTATCGGGTTTTGACACATACTCGTCACCAATTATACGCCTTATAATGTTAACTAATGTGTCTTTACCACTTCCCGGCTTACCTATTAAATATATTATAATTGGTGAATATTTAAAAGTTGTAAACTTAGTTTTTAAAAAGCTAAGTACAAACATACGCATTGTATCATCAGGTATTAAACTCTCTAAATAATTCAAAGTTGCAATTGGTTTGTTATAATTAGTTTTATACGGTAATGGATTATTTATAATAGCTAATTCTTCACTTTGCCTAAATAAATTATACCTATCTGTAGCTTCAATATGCCCAAACTCTAATGAAGGATTTAATACAGTACGCACTATTTGCTTTGTACTATCGTATTGCATTTCAGTAACAGAACGCCCCATTAAAGTTTTTAAAGTATTTATAACCTGTCTTTTTTCGTTAAATCCTTTTATATAAGGTACACTATAATTAATTAAGTAGTAAGTACTTTTAATATCATCAAAAAAGCTTTCTAAATAGTCACCATTTATTGCAGTTGCTATAAAACCCATTTTTTCCCAATGAGGGTCATATTGCCATATAGGTACACCATTTATAGTTGCTTTACTTTCAACCATTGGATTAACTATAGTTGAAAATAATGTTGCACGATTTAGAGGTTTTTCCCAAAAACTATTGATTAGCAGCATAGTTCTTGTATAAGTCTCAACATTAACAGAAATATCTGCGCCTAATATAGCACTAACTTTGCTTAAATACTCGCTACCACGACCGTTGGGAATATCATTGGGATGTAAATGTCCTTTTTTAACATAACTAGGTAAATCCCTAAAGCTATATGGTGTAATAATCTTAAACAATCCTGGGTCGTATTTTTCATTTTTTACAAACACATCTAATAAAGGTGCTAGTCTATTAGATATTGTTGTTTTCACCTGATTTGATTTTGCAACATTATCAGGTCTTTTAGATTTTAAAGTTTTTAATAAAGCTAATATATTAGAAGGCGCTTCTTTTATTTCAGGTAATTCAGTTTTACCAACCCAACTTTCTTTTGTATAATTTTCTTCTGTTGGTAAATATACACAACCCTCATCGCTAAAAAAGTCAAGTTCTAAGCAATCATTTTTAAGTTGAAAACCACCCACTTTATCCGTATATTTATATAGTATAGTACCACCACCCTCAGGTTTCCCTTTACTAACAAAGTGAAAGTTATAGTTGGGGTCCAAACTTTTAAATATATCATAAGTAGCTTGGTTGTCGCAATCTATAGCTATAATATTAGACTGCTTACCTGTTAGAGCGGCAGCTAATAAGGTTGTTTTAGTGTTAAATTCTTTCGCATATTTTTTATTCCAATCTTTTTCATATATAGGGATTGTTTTCTTACCGCTTTCAAGACGTTTTAACTCGCCTTTAAGCGGTACAGTGTACCAACCCGCTTTTATAAATAATTCAATTAGCATAATTAATTATTATTTTCTAGTTCAACACTTCCCAACGTCCTAAAGGCATTTTCCCCACATATACAACACTAGAAGGATTAGACACTACTTTTTTACTTTCTTTAGCTAACCATTTAGGGTATAAGCTATTATATATAGTTGCTGAAACTTCTTTAGGGGTATTTTCATTATGTAGAGCAGATACATAACTAAATAATTTAGCTAAAGTTGGTGGTGTTATACTACCCTCAAGATTATATTCTTTAATAAGCTTTAATACAGGTACACCAAAACTATACTTTGTGTGCATATTTTCAAGTAAAGATTCTTGTATTAGTGTAATCGGGCGTCCCATTATTTTACTCCTTTTAGTTACTTTACAGGCAATACCGACTGTAATATCATTTACTATTTTTTATTATTATATATTATATATTATTATTATTATTTTGTAAATAAATAAATTGAAAATTTTTTGCGTTATATACGTTACATAATATAAGTTGTAATATCTTATTATTCGGTCATTACATAATGATAAGATATCCTCTATGCAAAATATTTTTATCGTTATATGAAGCTATAAAATGTTTCAATAGTATTACAAAATATAAAGCCCTACTAGAAATAGTAGGGCTTTATTTGTGTCAAATATAACAACTAATATTATGCTGTTGCTGGTGTGAAAGTTAAACCCTCATTTTCGAGATAAGTATTAATCTCTTCAGCACTAGCAAAACCTAGGTCAGTATCTACAATTGATTTTCTAGTCTCTTCAATTTTAGCCTGCTCGGCAAGAATATTTTCAGGAGCAATGTCACCATTAGCAACTTTATTAAGCAATTCTGCGTTTGCATTTTTAGCTTCTCTTTGCTGTTTAGTCCAGTGTGATACACCTTCTTTACACATGGAATTAAAGCCTGTTGCAGTTCTAACTTTTGTACCAAACTCAACAGCAGATTCACCTACTAAAGGCATCCACCTTTTAAAGTAGTAGCATTTAATAGCAATAGTATTTCCATCATTATCCTTAATAAAATTTCCGCCAACTTCACCGCGTGAGCTTTTAGCCGAAACTAGTTCAACAACTTGGTCAATAACATCGGATACTTTAGCATCTTTATTAGAATTTAGTAAGTCAACAATAGGTTGATAAGCTTTTTTAATCATTATAATAATCCTTATTAGAATTGATTCTCTTCGCACTGTGCCTGGTGAGAATCGTTACCAGTTATATATATATTATATTATATATATAAACAAATGTAAACAATTAATTCACAATTAATTCACAATTAATTCATATATATATAATAAATATTATTTTGCAACAATATTGAAGTACAACACTTTTGCTACATACTTCTTTTGTTTAATTGTTGCTTTACCTATTGCAACTAAGTTAGCAACAATTAAAGCATTCTTTAGTTTAGTTTTAAATAATTTGCTGTCAGTTATATTAATAACATTACTCATATTTAACCTCAACTAATTCTGCGTCAATCCCAGCGCTTTTTAAATCAGCTTTACAGAATTCAGCCGTACTTTTGTTGGCGAATGGAATTTCAACATTTTTATTGTGAACTATGTACTTTAATATATAGTAATATTCATGTTTCTTATTTGTCGGCATTGCGGGCCCCCATTTCAGCCAATCGTATATTGATACGCTCACGATTGATATGTTTATCTAATTCGCTAGGCGTCCAATTATTCCAATATGTAGCAAATATAGCATCGTCGATACATTTATTACGATGCTCTTTATGACAATTAGCTAGGTTTGTTGTCATACCTCGCTTTTGCATCTCATTGCATAACTGGATATGCCTTATAGCTAAATATCCTAATTTATCATAAAAGAATTTAACATGGCCTGCGCCCATAGTATAGCTATGCACAGTTTGTTTATAACCCCGCAAATAAGCGTTATAAGCAAGTGTAAATACTCGCGGTAGCTCGCGGTATTCAGCAAGTAAATGCTTATCATGTAACTCATTTGGCGGAATGCAATTAATTCTAGTCATAGGTTAAAACCTCCGATTATATTACGTTAGTTTACTTTTTAGCCGCACTGCTTACCTAATAATATTCTTCATACATTTGTAGCGCAAACATATTTTCTAATTTATAGATATGTTCTAATTGAGCTAGTAAATGTTTTAACGCTTTTATTTTACCCATAGCCTTATCAATTCTAATCGCATTATAAAGCTCATTGTCCACCAAATAAACAATATAATACGTCTTTGATTCTTTGACTGATTGTGTCATTAAATGAGTTTCGACCTGATTGCGGAGATTCTCTATTTCTCTTACATTCTCTATAATATTTTGTGTCATAGTATTTCCCTAATATAAAGGTTAAAATTGTTGCGATTAGTACTAGTAGTATTAACTTAACCCACATAATGGCTAATCGTAATAGCGATTAAAATAATTATAAATGCTATTATATTCAGCCTATTAGCTAGTTTAATTAATTTTGGCCAGGGTGAAGGCTTTTTAGCTATATAAGCTTCACCAGTGGAATCTAAAAGTAAATAGAAGTTTGCACGCCTATTAACCCATTTATAGTAAATTGTTTTCACTTTATACCCTCCTGTTTTTGACTGGTAAGTTGTTGACTTTTCTGTAAACCTCGTCACCGATGTTATTATCCCACAAATTAAGGCAGGTGAGTTTGCAGTCAGCTAATACCTTTGCGATAGCCTCTGCCCCTGCATCGCCGATGTTATTAGCAGATAAAAAAAGGTGCGTGAGATTACAATCAGCTAATACCTTTGCGATAGCCTCTGCCCCTGCATCGCCGATGTTATTATCCCACAAATTGAGGTAAATGAGATTACAATCAGCTAATACCTTTGCGATAGCCTCTGCCCCTGCATCGCCGATGTTATTGTTGGATAAGTCTAGGGAAGGGAGTTTGCAGTCAGCTAATACCTTTGCGATAGCCTCTGCCCCTGCATCGCCGATGTTATTGTGGGATAAGTCTAGGTGAGGGGCATCTTTTATAAGCAATCTTAGCCCCTCAATGTCATTATTTTTAATCGCCTGCATAATTTCTGCTGTCATTTTTATATACTCCTAAATTTAATCAATAATGTATTACAATGAGCCATGTAACAATTATTAATTTTATAATTTATTTAAAAATAATTGTTAACTCATAAATATATTATATATCATGCTGCGAGTTTGTACACAATTAATTTGATTTTTTTCAATTTTATAACTAATATATGGTTAATTTTATTAACTAATATAGCTAAATATTAATTTAAAATGTCATTAAAATTGAGCTATAGCATTTAAATCGATTTTAAAGCTCGTACGGGATAAAATGAGCTTTTGCTTATTGCACATCAAAAATGACTGATTTGTTGCTATAATGAGCATTCTAATTGTCCGAGTTTTGAGGCATATTTTTAATTGCTAATGAATTAAGAGAGATGTTTTGGTTTTGTTACAAATGAGTTTGTATAATTTGTGATGCAAATGGGAATGTGTTAGAAATGAGGCAGACTTTTATTGTAGTG
>PCWQ01000012.1:39470-147808 GCA_002787405.1 Candidatus Komeilibacteria bacterium CG11_big_fil_rev_8_21_14_0_20_36_20 | reverse complement strand
GTGCCAATTAGAGTATAGACAGATTGTCTAAAGAAATGGGTACCCACCATAATCATAATTTTGATGTCGGTGATACCGACTAAGTCCTCTCTCACTCTAGTAAGAATGAGCTTATCTAAAACAGGATCTCGAAGAATACTATCCCATAAATTTATCAGCGTCTTTAAATTGGTGATCTCTTGTAGTACCTCCTTCATTCTAGCCAGAATGAGCTTTTCTGTAGAACCCCCACAGGTACTAGCCCACCAATCAACTAATATCCGCATATCAAAAATATAGGGAAGTTGCTCTCGGTCAAACGTGCTTAACGGATTTAAAAATGCCCCCAAGGTGCTTTTTGATACATTATTATTCATAATCAACCTCATTTCTATGATGTATATTTTAAGTTACTAAATCAATAGCTTATCCTACCTAAAAAAGGAAATCTTGTCAAAATTAAAAACACCGAAAAAATTGGTGCTTTTAAAATCTTGTCCTTCTGGAAAAAGGAGCATAGCGACGACTGATAGAGTCTTGTATTTAATGGACTACATGGCACCAGTTAAGTTGGGCTCCGGAATGACCAGAGGTTATCTTAATCCCTCTCGATAAAATTCAGCAGCATCTTCGGGTAAAATTGGATTAATAATTAAACCAGAGCCAATTTCCACACCCGCCCAAACAGATCCGCGTGGCACTATCTTCATATAAAGATGTTGATCATTATCATTAATGACTTGGTGAAAATAAAAATTATAAGGTAAATCCAGTTGGCTTATCTTCGTTAAGATATGTTTTAAAATTTTAGCCCATGATTTTCTTTCCTGATCATTTAGATCGGTGATATTATCCACATGCCGCAAAGGCATAACCCAAACTTCATAATTAAACATCGAGGCATAGGGAGTAAAAGCAATAACTTGCTCGTCGCGATAAACAAAACGGGGACCGGCTGACTCTTTTTCAATAACCTCACAATAAATACAATTACCGGTCTTAATTTTGTGGGCCTGCTGAAGTTGTGATTTATCAAACAAATGCGGCGGTAAAAAATGAGTGGCAAAAATTTGAGAATGAGCGTGCTGTAAACTAGCCCCGGCCACACCGCCGTCATTTTTAAAAATTAAAATATACTCTATTTTTTTATTCTTAGAAATTTCTTTGGTTCGCTCTGAATAAGCTTGTAGTAAATTCGCAATATGATCAACTGATAAATCTTCTAACTCTTTAGTGTGATCGGGTGTTTCTATCACCACGTCCTGCTGGCCATAAGCTTTGGGATTATCCAAAGAAACAGACGGATATTTATTAGCAATAACATTAATCTGCCAATTCTCCTTAGAACCCTGCCGATAAAGACTAGGAACACTTGCTAAATTTTGCGGACAAAAGCTACAATCAACCACCAGCTGTTTATGATAATCTTTAGGAATAATAGTGTCCTGAGGCCTCTTACCTCTGTGAGGGGCAATGATCACGTATTTTTCCTGAATATAGTCTTTTCTAATCTCCGGACGCATAAATTTATTTTAATTTTTGATAAAGCTTTAAATATTTTTCAGCCGAGGCCTGCCAAGAAAAATCTTCCTTCATCCCTCTAACCACCAACTTTTTCATCTTAGCTGGATGTTGATAAATTTTGATTGCTTTTTTAAGGATTTTTTTCATCTCACTGACTGTATATTTTTGAAATAATAACCCTGTCTTGTTATTAATAATAGTATCTTTTAATCCACCGGTCTGCCGAGCTAGTGGAACAGCTCCATAGCGCATAGCAATCATTTGGCCTAAACCGCATGGCTCAAAACTGGAAGGCATTAGAAAAAAATCAGCTCCGGCATAAATTTGTTGTGCCAAACTTAAATCAAAAATTAGATTAGTTTTCAACTTCTCAGGATATTTTTTGGCTAATTTTTTTAAGACCTGCTCATATTGAGGACGACCAGTGCCTAAAATCACCACTTGTAGCTGATAATCGGCTAAAAGATTCTCTAAAGCTGGCAACAGTATATCTAAACCTTTTTGCTCTACCAAACGAGTAACCAAACCAAATAAAGGAATATCTGACCGCTGGGGTAACTTTGATCTTTGTTGAAGATATTTTTTATTGACTGACTTGGCCACTGCAAAATTTTTGACGGAATATTTTTTCTTAATAAATTTGTCTTTTTGAGGATTAAATAGCCCTAAATCTAAGCCATTTAAAATGCCGACCAAATGCTTTTTCCTGCGCTGCAAATACTTCTCCAAATCTTCCCCATATTCTTTGGTTAAAATCTCTTGAGCATAAGTGGGACTAACGGTGTTAATAAAATCAGCTGAAAGAATGCCAATTTTCATCAAATCTATAATTCGACCGTCGCAATCATAATAATCTTCCATTAAAGCTAGCGTTAACTGCTGATGTAAATTAGCATAATCCACTATATCTAATCCGGCCACGCCCTGATTGGCTAAATTATGAATAGTGAATAGAGTTTTGATATTATAAAAATTCTTATCAGCTAAGCTGTATTCATCCACAAAGGTGGGGATCAGCGCCGTATGCCAATCATGGCAATGAATAATATCAATCGACCACTTCATTGCTTCTACGGTCCGCACTACGGCTTTGGAAAAAAAGACAAATCTTTCCACATCGCCGATCTCCCGAGAATAAACCCTGTTTTTTAAATAACGACGACCGCCAAGATAAATTTTATGTGGATTAAATAATTTATTCTTAATTAAAAAAACTGAAACTCGACTCTGGGGCAAAACGGTTTGATATAAATCAAAATGAACCTGCCCACCCTCAATCTCAAAACTTATATTTTTCTTAGCTAATCTTATTTTATATTTAGCTTTGTTAATCAACCCGTAAAAAGGAATAATAACCTTAATGGTTACTCCTAACTTAGCCAATGCTTGAGGTAAAGAACCCATCACATCGCCCAAGCCACCAGCTTTAACTAACGGCGCTAATTCTGCTCCGGCAAATAAAACTTGCAATTTATTTTTTGCAGACATAAAGTTTTTAGATTAAACAGTAATATTATATCATAGATTAAAATTATTGACATTAATAAAATTATTAAGTAATATTCTCAATAACAGTGGCGAACAGATTGATTGGGTTGTGGAGTTTTTCAAAAACAGAAAAACTCACTGGTCTAAATAAAGCAATCTAATGAGATGAGCTAATTGTGTAAGCGGTAGGGTATCATTTGATTCTTTTTCAGATAGAAAAGACAGCCAAAGCAACCTTAATACAAAGGGCTAAGGCCCACAATAATATAGGGGAAATCCCATCTGTTTCGCCGCTACAAAATTTAAAAACCCGTTGCCAAGCAATGGGTTTTATATTTCTCCAAAAAAATCAATATTTAATCTACTAAAGACTATTTAGATAATAGGAACTTAACCTTTAAGCTTAAAACTTTTAGATTGCTGGGAAATAGCAAAGATCCCAAGAACAGAAATATAGGTGGCTATAAACTCAGGGGGAATATTTAAAAGCCCATGTGACAGAAAACCTATTATTACAAAGATGGCCATAACAATTGTCCAAAATATCACATGAATTTCTCCAAAATATTTGGACTGGAATTTGCCTTTAGTTTTCCAACGGTAAAATTCCTTAGAACCAACATAAAGCGACAAGACGCCTATATAGATTACGGCCACTGAACTGGAGGCAACATCATAGACATGAAAGGAAAAAAAATCAACCAGAAAAAGTAATATCGCCACTAAGCCCCAAAAGTTACTTAGATTTTTCCAAAAAGCCCGGCTTTGCCAATTTTTAGTTAGTTTCTTCATCCCGTTAGCAATTTAACTTATTAATTTTATTCCATTTCATCATAATTTAATTCTGACAACTCTTCCAGTCTTTTTTTACGTCCTTGTTTGCTACCTTCTTTAACAGATGATTCAACTATTCTTTTAGCCGCTGACCAATCTTGTTGGGCACAATAAGCATTAAACAGCTCTCTTTCACGATGATCTCGCCATCTCTGATCATATTTGTCATTTCCTTCTTTTTGTTTTAACCAATTTTCTGCCTGCCCTAAACTGCCCACTGCAATAGCTTCTTGAAAAGTACTGGTTGATTCGATTGTTATCTCTTGCTCTGGTATTTTATTTTGTTCTGGTCCTGATTATTTAAACATAAATTTATAATTAATAATATTTTTACTTTTCGCCTAAAAATTTTAAAATCTCTTCGACCAAAGTTTGATTTGGTAATTGAGAAGCATTGATTACTAAATATTTTAATTGGCTCTTTTTTATTAGTTCTAAATATAATTGCTGTTGCCGAATATAATCAGCTGGTTCTTGAGCAATCCGCTGGTAATGGGGATAAAGATTTAAACGGTCTTGTAATCGTTTTTTTAATAATTCTTCATCTTCATCAAAAGTTGTTAAAATAATTTTAGCATTTAGATTATTTAACCGATTATCACTTTCACTAAAATCAAAATCCTGCTGATTGTATACTTTTTGATAAACCGCTTCGGTTAAATGAAATTTTTCAATCATAATATTGGTCCCGGACATCGTTCCCATAATTTCTAAATACTTAGTCAAAACCGCTTGACCATATTTAGTGCCAAAAATTCCCACATCACAGTTAAACCAATGGCAACCGTCCATAATTTTGCTTCCACTATTATATTTTGGCTCTAGAAAATCAAAAAGCTGGCTCATGAGATAACTTTTTCCAGATAATTCTGGCCCTTCAAAAATTATTTTATGCTGCGGGGATTTCATAACTAATGTAAATTTATTATTCTTTGCCCTTGTTTAGCTAACTGCAGATAATTCTGACTATCGTGTAGTAAATCCAGGATCGGATTTTCCACATCTTTCATATAAAATAAAAATGTAGCGCTACGCAAAGCTGTCCAGCTTTGATAAAGATTAATACGATTTAAATAATCAATCTTGATCTGGCTGAATGATTGCTGAAAATAATTCTCCACAAAAAATGTCTTATAATCATTCATTTTTTCCCGAGAAATAAAATTATGCCCCATAAAATCAAACTGCTGAAGAAAAGTACCTAAATCTATCATCGGATCCCCCAGAGCCACGTCTGTAAAATCAATCATCTCTAAATAATCAGCTTTTAAATCGCGAATAATAATATTTTCCGGATGATTATCGCCATAAATCAGGGTTTTCTTGATCGTTTTATTAAACCGATTCTCATCTTTTTGCATCTGCTGGAACAACTCATCAACTATCTGCCCCTGTTGCTGATTATCATTATAAAAGTCCTTAATAAATTTCTCTGGCAAGGGAATCATGGTGGATATTCTAAAAACTGGCCAATCAAAATCCCGAGGATTAAAATTGTGTAATTTTTTCATCCAACCAACCACCAGAGAAAAAGCTGGCCGCAAATCCTCCTCCGGACTCTGGGTAAAAAAATTGAATAAGCTGCGGCCAATGGAGGCTTCATAAAAAAAGGCCTCTTGTTCTGGTAAAAAGAATAAAGGACGAGTAACTTTATACTGTCCTTGATTAAAACCGTATTGATATAAAAATGTAGTTTTTTTATAAGCAGCTTGGCGGGAACCATCAGAATGAGCTGAAGCAAATAGATCTAATAACTTATTCTCTCCTTTTTTATTCAAATATTCTATTTTATATTCCACCACAAAAACCGCGCTAGTCACGCCCAGATGCCTTTTGTAAGGATCAAGTGTTAATTTTTTTAAACATTCAAAATCAGGATAATATTCTGGTAATCGCTCCTTTAAAGTCGCCTCAATGAATTTTCTTTCTACTAACTTGGCAATTTGTTGCTTGGTTTCTTCTGGTAAAATTTTTACCTTCATTTTATTTACGATTATACTTGCGCCAATGCGTCAGCCAAGTATTTTTTTTAATTTCAATATATAATTTTTCTGCTTTTATCTTTTCTTGACTAGTGGCCTGCTCAAGAGACCTGACGCTGCGAATCAATTCTTCTGCTCCATTATCTATCATATCAGGATTCCAGGTAAAAGGCGAAAAAGGGGATGGTTTTTTTGAAGAAGCCCACCAGAAAGTGCAAGAAGACAAACCGCGATCCAGATGTCGTCTGGCCCAAAACCAATTTTTATCCTTGGAATACCGATTAACCAGATGACTAACTAAATCAACTAGCCGCCAAAGAGATTGATGAATTTTATTTTTTGGATCATCCCATAAAATAAACGGCTTATTCTTTCGCAACTCTTCAGCCGTACTCTCCCAGGAGGAAACTCTTAATTCAATCGCCTTTTTCCTTTTTAAAGTCAATAAGTATTGACCAACGGTCATGACTCTTAAATTTTTATCTTGTAAACTTTTTTCCAAACAGCCCTGCCAATCTTTATGGAAATGTCCATAAATCTCTCCGTCCGTGGCTGTAATAATTATTTCAGCGACGGATTTTTCTTTTAACTTATAAAAAATAACTTCGGCTGGATAATTTTTTGATATTTCCCGATTCCTAAAAACTACCTTTAAGCCAACCTGCTTCAGCTGATACATAAGATGATTATCAATTTGGCCTTGATAACTAATCGGGTCTAAAATAATCCACTTAAATCCCAGACTTTTTACTATCTTAGCAGCCGGTAAACTAAAAGCCATTTCCGGAAAATAAAAACCATTAATCTTAACTAAAGAAAAATGATCAGCTAAAATCTCTTGATTTAACTTAATTTGCCGACGAATCTCTTTATCTGTTAATAAAGGTAAAAGAGCATGATATTTAGCCGAGCCAACTAGTTCAATCTGTCCTTGTTTGACTAAATGCTGAAGCTGTTGCAATAAATCAGGTCGAATTAAAGCCAGCTGTTCAATTAAACTACCCGAAATATTAAGCGTGGCTTTAAATTTAGGGTATTTCTGAAATAATTTCAGTAAATATTCATAACTCTCGCTAGCCACCTGTTCAATCACTCCTCGCTGCTGCCAAGGAGGTTGGTAAATATGTAAAAAATTGACCCAGTTTATTTTTCTCATTTTTTAAACTTTTTAGCTTTCTTGTATAATTGTAAATATTTTGTAGCGGGTAGCTCCCAAGAAAAAGAAGAACGCATGCCACGATGAATAATTCCCTTCCAAATATCTTTATATTTATATGTTTCTAGAGCACGGGTAATAGCCACCAGTAACTCTTTTGAATCATAATTTTTAAAAGTAAAACCATTGCCAGGGGAGTCTTGGGGATCAAAATTAATCACGGTGTCACTTAAACCGCCGGTGGTTCTCACTACCGGCACACAACCATAACGAAAGCCGATCAATTGATTAATGCCACAGGGCTCAAATCGGGAAGGGAGAAGAAAAAGGTCTGCGCCGGCATAAACTAATGTTTCTCTTTTTTGATTTTCTTCGTGCGATGGAACAAAAACAAATTTATTTGGATATTTTTTGGTGATTTGATTAAGTTTTTTAATATACGGCTTTTCTCCCGTACCTAAAATAATAACCTGCACATCACGCAGCAAAACAGTCGGTAAAATATCTAAAATTAAATCAAATCCTTTTTGTTCAGTAATGCGGGAAGTTAATCCGATCAGCGGCAGCCCATCATTAACCGGCAATTTATAGAGTTTTTGCAAATAACGCTTATTAACAATTTTACGGTGAACATTCTCTACTGTATAATTCTTCTTTAACCCCTTATCTGTCTTGGGGTTATAGTCATAATAATCAATACCATTAACCACCCCAAATAATTTATGGCGACGATTAATCAAAATACGATGGAGATCCTGCCCGAATTTTTTCTTAATAATTTCCTCCGCGTAAGTTTCGGAAACAGTATTAATAATGTCAGCCCACAAGATAGCCCTTTTAGCAAAATTAATATATTCTATTTTAGGATTGCTAAATAAAGGTAAGGCCTTAATACCCTTGTCTTTATATTTTAAGGGGACTTCCCACCAATTAGTGCCTAACTGAAAAGTTAGATTATGAATGGTGAAAACAGTAACTGCCTTAGCTAAAGTTTGGCTTTTTCTAAAACGGTGTTTTTTTAAATAAGGAATGAGACCGGCCTGCCAATCATGACAATGAATAACATCGGCTTTAAACTTTAAAAGAGAAATTAATTTTAAAGCAGCCACATCAAACAAATAAAAACGAGCATTCTCATGACTGGAACCATAAATTTTTTTATAGCGGGAAAAATATTTATCATTACGAATAAAATACACCTTTAAGCCCAGTAATAATTCAGCTCGATAATAACTGACTTTTACCTCATTTTTTTTGTCTAGGCGTAATTTGACATCACTATATATTCTCTCCAGATTATGTTTATCTTTATCTATGGCCCGACCGTATAAAGGTGTAATAATAATTACTTCATGCCCCAGCCGATGTAAAGACTTAGGCAAAGCCCTAGCTACATCAGCTAAGCCACCTGTCTTAGAATAAGGATCAACTTCCGAGGCAATGGAAACTATTTTTAATGATTTCATAATTAAACTAATTTTTTATTAAAAAAGGAAGCCGTAATGGCAATAGCTAAAGCATCCGCGACATCATCTGGTTGAGGAATTATTGCAAGTTTCAAAATAGCCTTAACCATCTGTCCTACCTGCTTCTTACTGGCTTGTCCGCTAGTAGTCAAAGCCTGTTTAATTTGCAGGGGAGTAAATTCCAATAATTCTTTGTTATTTTGCTGAATAGCCAATAAAATTACACCTCGAGCTTCTCCAACACTCAAAGCAGTTGTTACATTGCGAGCAAAATACAATTTTTCCACTGCCACCAAATCCGGCTGATATTTTTTAATAATCTTATTTATATCTAAAAAAATACTTTCCAACCGTTTAGTAAAAGCGATCTGTTTAGCTGTCTGGATACTACCGGCATCCATAAAAGTCAATTGGTTGCCAACAACCGAAATAACGCCAAAACCAGTATCAGCTAAACCTGGGTCTAAACCCAAAATAATTCTTGGTTTACTCAGCATTATATATTAGCGTTAGTATGAATATTATTCACATCTTCATCATCATCTAAAGCATCCAGAAGTTTCAATAATTTTTCCTCGTCTTTAATAGCAACCTTATCTTTCGGCCAATAGATCATTTCTGAAGATTCAATTTTAAAACCATTGGTTTGTAACTGATCCTTAACCTTCTCTAAATCATCAATACTGGTGATCACTTTTATTTGCCCATCCTGAACAATGTCTTCTGCCCCACTATCAATTATCTTTAATTCATCTTCATTGTTAATTTCATTCTTGTCTAAAATAATTTCTCCTTTGGACTCAAACATCCATAAAACAGAGCCGCTATTACCTAAATTACCGCCGTGTTTGTTTAAAACATGTTTTAAGTTGGAAACAGCTCGATTTTTATTATCAGTTAAAATTTCAATAATTATCGCAACGCCCTCTGGGCCATAGGCCTCATATAACAAACTTTCAATCCTGCTATCGTCTCCTCCGCCACTACCCCGCTTAATAGCCCTCTCAATGTTGTCTTTAGGCATATTAAAAACTCTGGCCTTATCAATGGCTATTCTCAATTTAAAATTAATGTCAGGGTCGGCGCCGGCCTTAGCCGCTACAGCAATATTCTTGGATAATTTAGTAAATACATTACTGCGCCTAGCATCATTAGCTGATTTAGCCCTTTTAATTGTCGCCCATTTTGAATGTCCACTCATAAAATCCTGCTTAAACAAAAATAAGTATTGAACTTATGTTGATTGTCATTATAATCACTAATATCTTAGCAATTATAGACCAAAAAATCAATGATTAATTAGACTTTAAATTTAAGACGACCCCTGTTGAAAATTTACCTCTTTTGGGGTTGACTTTTTATTTTTAAAATAATAAGATAAATAAAACCGTTGTTCTATCATCTCGTTCATCTTAATTCCTAGATGGATTCAGACCAAGCTGAATTTCAAAATCCTCGCGTCCGTGCCTGGCGGGGATTTTTTCTTGCTCTAATTTTGACTTTAATTTTATAGTTGTTTCTGTTAAAATAGACCTATGTCAAAGCAATTAACCTGGCTCAAATCAACTAAACAATGGACTCGTTGGAAAATAGATTATTTAGCTATTTTTATTTTAATGGCCTTTTATTATGGACAACTGCAATGGCCTCCCTATATTGGTGATCCAGATGGTTTTTATCACGCTAAAATAGCCCTCTGGTTAAGACAAGGTAAATTATTGACTACATTGCCCTGGGTGCAATTTACCACCCTTAAAGACCATTTTACCGACCATCATCTACTCTATCATCTTCTTTTGGCACCGTTTACTCTAATTAGTAATCCGCTGATGGGCGTCAAAATAGCCACCGTGGTTTTTACTGTCACTATGGTTCTGGTTTTTTACTGGTTGCTGAAAAAAATACACGTGGTCTGGCCCTGGATTTTTACGCTACTTTTTATTACTCTGAATGGTTTGAATTTTAGATTATCTTTAATTAAAGCAAACAGCTTATCCTTATTAGTCATCTTCTTGTTGCTTTATGCGCTCTTTAAACAAAAAAAATGGTTGATGGCTTTGTTGGGTTTTATTTTTATCTGGCTTTATGGCGGTTGGCCTTTAGCTATTCTAATCACCTTAATTTATCTAATCACTGACAATGTTTACAATTACTATCACAGTAATAGACTAAAGCTTTTATGGCATAAGGTTATCCGCGTTTTTACTCACCAACCCAATGAATCAAAAAATATCAAACTACTGGTTTGGCTCCTACTCGGCCTGCTGGCTGGGCTGATAATCAACCCTTACTGGCCCCAGAATTTATATTTTTATTATCAGCAGATTATCCAAATCGGTATTATCAACTTAGGTAATCAATTTCCAGTCGGCGGAGAATGGTATGGCACTGATCTGATTACTTTAATCTCGGCAGTCCCTCATATCTTTGTCACTAACTGCTTAATTTTTATACTTTTAATATTCCGGCATAAAAAAATCAGTCGCCAGACTTGGTTCAGTTTTGCCTTAATGTTCATCTTTCTGCTCTTAACTATAAAATCAAGAAGATATGTAGAATATTTTATGCCTTTTGCTCTCCTATTTACTGCTTGTGGAATAACTGACCTTAAAAAAATAACTAATTGGGAAAAAATCGTAAAAATTTGGCAAGGACTAAGACTTTATTTAAAAATATATTTAATCGTTGCCCTCTTGGCTTTTGCTACCCTTGTGATGCCCACTGTTATCCGAAGCACAATTGACACTCAAATACCACAGCATCTGCCTTTTGATAAATTTCAACTAGCCACTAACTGGTTAAAAAACAATACTCCTGAAAATTCTATTATTTTTCATAGTGACTGGGACGAATGGCCAATTCTTTTTTATCATAACGATCACAATTATTATTTAGTTGGTTTAGATCCGACTTTTATGCATAACTTTGATGCCCGGCTGCATCAACGTTTTATTGATTTGAGTACCGGTCAAATTATTCATAATCCGGCTCGACAAATAAAAGATGCTTTTGGTGCTGAATTTATCTTTGTGGAAAAAAACAATCACACTATGCTTATCCAAAATCTTGATAATGACCTCTATGCTAGTTTAGTTTACGAAGATTCAGACACGCGAATTTATAAAATTAATTAATAAAAATTTATGAAACAAAAATCAAATCTTATCTTTTTGTCACTCTTTTTCCTCTTAGTAACCAAAACCGCCCATGCTTATTTAGATCCGGGTAGTGGTAGTTTCATTTTCCAAATAATTATCGCCGGACTATTGAGTGGCGCTTTTGCTATCAAAATGTATTTTAAAAAAATCAAAAAATTATTTACTCGAATATTTAATAGAAAAAAAACTGACTATGAAGAAGAACATAAAGAAACACCCTAGCTCATTTAGAGACCCAAGTGGTTTTATTTTTGCCGACCAAGAAACTATCTTCCGCCAAATAAATCAATCTTATCAATCTGATTATCAACAATTGATGAATTCTGGCCTTTACCAAAAATTGGTCGAAAAAAAATTATTAGTTACCCATCAGGAGATTAAATCAACTAACTTCTATTCCGATCAGGGATATAAAATTATTCAACCACAACGACTTAATTTTATTTCCTATCCTTATGAGTGGTGTTTTGGACAATTAAAAGCCGCTGCTTTGGCTACGCTGCAAATCCAGAAAACTGCCCTGAATTTTAAAATGAGTTTAAAAGACGCTAGTAGTTATAATCTCCAATTTCTTAATGGGCAACCCATATTTATTGATACCTTATCCTTTGAAAAATACTCAGTCGGGCAGCCCTGGGTGGCCTATCGCCAATTCTGCCAGCATTTTGTTGCTCCTCTGGCTCTGATGAAATATAAGGATTTGAGATTAAATCAATTATTCAGAATCTTTGTAGATGGCGTGCCGTTGGATTTAGCCAGCTCATTATTGCCTTTTTCTACAAAATTTAAATTTTCTCTACTGACTCATCTTCACCTCCACGCCAAAAGCCAAAAACATTTTGCTGATAAAAGCATTAATAAAAAAACTAAAAAAATGAATTGGCGCGCTCTGCGAGGACTGATTGATAGTCTGGAAAATACCATTAATAACCTGGAGCTGCCAAAATCACATACCGAATGGGGAGAATATTATTCCTTTACTAATTATTCTCCAACCGCTTTTGAAGATAAAAAAAATATTATTAAAAATTTATTAAAAGAGATACGACCAAAAACCGTTTGGGATTTAGGAGCCAACGACGGCCTTTTTAGTCGTCTAGCCAGCCAGCAAGACATTGAAACCATCGCTTTTGATATTGACCTTTTGGCGGTAGAAAAAAATTACCGCCAAATTGTTAAAAATAAAGAAAAAGGGCTACTGCCTTTGTTTATTGATTTAACCAACCCCAGCCCCAGCTTAGGATGGCAAAATCAGGAAAGAGCTTCTCTGCTGAAAAGAGGACCAGCGGAGATGATTATGGCCCTAGCTCTTATCCACCATTTCACTATTTCCAATAACACCCCTTTTGTAAAATCCGCCGAATTCTTCAGCCAACTAGGCCATTCATTAATTATAGAATTTATCCCTAAGAATGACTCTAAGGTACAAAAACTGCTGGCCACCAGAGAGGATATTTTCTCTGATTATAACCAAATTGCTTTTGAAAACGCTTTTAAAAAATACTTCCTAATTAAAAAAATAATCAAGATTAAAGATTCAAATAGAATTATTTATCTTATGGAGAAAAAATAAAAATGCTAAGCAAAAAAATCATCCTTCATCCTTTTTTATTTGCCATTGCGCCAACTTTATCTCTCTATGAACATAATAAAGATATGGTGGATTTCTATTATCTACTAAAACCACTAACGGTCAGTCTCCTGGGAGGAATTATCATTTTTCTGATTAGTAGAAAATTAATAAAAAATAAAAATAAAGCTCATCTAATCGCCTCCCTGTTTATTCTACTATTCTTTATATTTGACTATCTCTTTGAAATCTTCCTATTTTGGGGCTATTTGATTACTTTGTTAAGCTGGCTGGTAATTTTCATAGCTGTTACTAGTTTGATTATCTCCTCGCAGAAAAAATTTGACAATCTAAACAATTATTTTGATTTACTGGCCCTAATTCTGGTTTTATGGCCAATCGTTAGTGTGGCTTATTATGAATATGAATCTCGGACTTTTTATCAAACTCTCCCTGAAGTAAACTATGATCAAAATTTAGATTTATCGTGGCAGGAGCCGACTGTCAAACCGGATATTTATTATATTATCTTTGACGGTTATGCCCGCCAGGATATCCTCCAGAGTCGCTATGGCTATGACAATAGTGACTTTATTAATTTCTTGGAAGATAAAGGATTTTATGTGGCTGATCAGAGCCGCTCTAATTATGTCCAAACTTATTTTTCTCTGGCCTCATCGCTCAATTTTGAATATGTCAACCAAGCTACAGAACAATTCCAAAATTCCAATAATCGCGGCCCAATTCGAAGAATGCTAAGAGATAATAAAGTTTATGACTTTTTAAAAAATAATAATTACACTTTTGTGGCTCTGCCGGCAACCTGGACTGGTACTTATCGCAACACCAAAGCTGACATTTTTATGCGCCTAGATGGCAGCGCCAATAATAATTCTATTAACGCCAATGAATTTAATACCTTTTTGATTGATATGACTCCTTTGAAATTTATTTTAACTAGAAATAACCGCTTTGAACTACTTAAAGAAACAACTCTCTTCCTATTTGATCATATGAAAGATATTGCCGAGATTAAAGAACCGACCTTTATCTATGCTCATTTCATTACTCAACATCCTCCTTTTATTTTTGATGAAACTGGCTTTGTTGCTCCGGACAACGACTGTGGTGGAGACGGAAGTCATTACTATAAAGATTGTCCAGGTGTGGAAGAATATCGGGAAAAATATATCAAACAATTGAAGTTCACCAACGAAAAAATCAAAGTTATGATTGAAGAAATTCTAGCTAAATCCGAAACTGCTCCAATTATTATTCTTCAAGCCGATCATGGTTCTGGCTCTGGATTGGATTGGAGTAGTTTGGAAAATACTGATTTTGTAGAACGACGCTCTATTTTCAACGCCTACTATGTGCCCACCACAACCAGAGAACAACTCTATCCAACTATTACCCCCGTCAATAGCTTTCGGGTAATCTTTAATAGTGTTTTTAAAACTAACTTAAAAATTTTAGAAGACCGCACTTATTTTGCTATCTGGCCTCAACCTTATAATTACATTGACATTACAGATTGGTAAATTCTGTCACTGGATTTAACTCCAGGTCTATAAAGATCTCTCTTACTAACCCCAACTTATTAACGCCCTGCCAGGAAAAAATCTGATAACCCTCAACTGAACCATCTAAATAATAAAAAAAGGTAACCAACTCTTCATCAGACCATTCGGGGACAGATAATAAACCGTAATCCAAGGGTAAATCAAAATAACGTTCGCCTTGATAAAAACGAATCAAATAATCCTGCGCTTGGCCAACTGGCTTTTGAAAAGTTAATTTTAAAACCCTATTTTCTTTATCCCCCCATTCTGTCCCAACTAGAAAGCTTGAGCTGTAAAACTGATTGGGCTTTTTATTGATTTCGAACAAATCTAAATCACCAGACTCGGCTGATTTTTTATTTTGCCACAAAAATAAATTTTGATCAATTTTAACCAAATTATAATCCGCTAAAATATTCCGCCAGTGGGCCGGCATCTTATCTTTATATTTTTGTAAATAAAATCTGGTATTTTTACTAATTAACGTGCTAAAAAATCGCGAATAATCAAACAAAATATAATCAACTGGCGGCAAATTAAAGCTTTGTGCGGCAAATTGACTTTGGCTAAAATAAGCATAGCTGACCGGATAAATCACTGGCCGGCTACTTAAATTTGGCAACAGAGAATCTTCAACCGCCAAATTGGCTTGATTTGAAATTATTGCTAAAAAATTTTGTCTAGCCACTCGCTCTGATAAACTATAATGACGCACCAGCATACTTTTGACCGGCGAGAGAAAAATAGCAAAATAAATGATTGTTACTAATAAAATAATCTTAGAAATAGACCAGTTACTGTAAATATATTGGCTGCCAAAAAATTTATGTCGTTTTTTTATCTTTTGTAAGGCAAAGATCAAAGCAATAAAAAGAGCTGGCAGAAAAAGAGCAATATAATGAGTCTGATAAATAGTAAAATTTAACCCATTGCCTGTTAAAATAAGCTGGAGAAAAGGCAGTAAAGCCAACAATAAATATTTGCATCTTAATAATGGTAAAAACAACAACGGCAATAAAATAACTACTATGGTGGTAAAGTTACCTATTGTTAAAAGATGATTAAATAATGCTACTGGGTGAGTTAATAAAGAAATAAGAATAGAAAATAAATCATAACCTCCCAACCAACCATAATAAACTAAAAATTTATAATCTCCGCTGGCGGAAAAATGGCCGATTACTTTCAAAGCGAGGAAAAAATAAGTTAAGGGAAGAATTAAAGTAGTTAACTTCCACTTTAGGCATTTTTTATCCAGCCAAGTTAGAGCTGAAAAACCTAAAAGTACTAAACTAGTGTCTTCCCTGACCAATAAGCTCAAAATAAAAAACAATAAAAATATTTTAAAATTATCTTTTCGATAAAAATAAAAAGACCAAAAAATAAAAAAAACCGCCAAAGGCAATAAATGAAACTCAAAAATATTCAAACTGTGCACAAAAGGATTAAAAAGCCAAACTAACCCTATGCTCAAAGCAATAATTTTATCTTTAGTAATGTATTTGGTAATTAAATATAATGGCCAAGCCGAAAGTCCTAAAATAACGCTCTGTAAGATTAACAAAATCTCTGCCGAGGGTTTTAACCAATAAAATGGCAAAAGCAAAAAAATAATAGGCGCAAAATGATCACCTAAATAATTATTTAAATTAATCGTCAAATCAAACCAAGCGCCATGCAGAGTATTAAAAAAAACTTGATTAAAGATGGCCAGATCCAAAGCGCTATAATCAAAATTATAGTATTTCTTTAAAGACAAAAAAATAAACAAAAGGATATAAACTAGAACCCCCAGCCATAAAAAAAGCCAGCTATGGCGCTTAAAATAATTATGCTTTAGTAACATATTCTTATTATAGCATTAAAAAAACATTTTTATTATTGACATAAAATAAAAAATATGATATAATATAATAATTCAAAAGTACTTCAAATTTCAAAAAACAAAGGAGAATAGCCATGAAAAAGAAGCTTTTAGCCCTAGTAATCCTAATTTTCACCCTGTTTTCACTAAATAGCTGTAATCGCTACCATGGCCCCCAAGGGCAGCTACTTAATAAAAACCAACCTGTGGCCACACATATAAAATTTCTCAATAAATCCAACCAGCCAGTGTTCATTGCTTCTAATAGGGGCAATGATAATGATTTCTTCCAAATAGAACCTGGAAGGCAATTTGCCTTCAGCGGCTACGCTAAAAAAGAAGCAGAATACATCGTCCGATGGTTCTACGAATACAATTTTAACTCGGAAAAAAAGAAAGTAGAGATCGAACGAACTGGTTTATATTCCACAGGAGAAACGATTATCATTGACGATTTATTCCTCCGCAACATGATGTTGCAAGCAGGAGTCGTCCATAACTCTTCCGCCCAAGCCGTTAAAGTTTGGGACAGCCAAGGAAATCAATATGGAGTTCTCCAGCCAGGTGAAGCAAGTGCTGTCACTAAATTGGTTCCTATACCCACCACATTTTTCTGGCTATCAACCAAGGGCGACATAGGGCAAAAGCGAGCGACCTCGCACTGCCTCAATATTGACCAGGAGATGGACAATTTCTGGCAGGGTCGGCCAATTGGCTGGATCTGCGAAATCTATACCTCAAAAAAGTAGAGGTATAAAAAAATATAAATCCCGATGAGAAATCGTCGGGATTTAAATTTGTTTAATTGATAAAATAATTTATCCATCACCACCACCGGCCGGACCATTTTGAACACTTACTAACGCATCTAAAACCCACCTAACAATGGCATAGGAAATCACCACAATCACTAAGCCAATTGTAGCGTTAATAATTAAATCTTTGGCCTCATTAACTTTATCAGAACTACCTTGAGAAGTCATCCATTTGAAACCACCCCAGATAATTAAAACTAGAAAAAGCATCCCCAACAGAGACAACAACGATTTAATTATTAACGAAATAATACCAGCAAAACTTTTGTTAGTAATTAGACCAGTCCCTTGAGCGGCTTCTTCTAGACCGGTGCTCCCTGCGGTTGGTCCCATAGATGATTGAGCTAAAACTGGGTTAGCCAAAACACCTAAAATCAAAAACGAATAAATTTTTAATAGCTTTTTATTTTTAACAAAATTCATATTTTTATTACTGAAGTCTTAATCCAAGCTCTAGTAGGCCATTAACATGGCCTACTATAGTCTAGACTAAAATAGGTCTGTTAGATAGTCTCGTTAACTAATGAATTCAAGACGAAGCGAGCGATGGCATAAGCAGCTAGAACTATTACTAAACCGACTACACCGGCGCCAATAAGTTTCTTTGCTTCATCCACCTTATCAGTGTTGCCTTGAGAAGTCATCCATTTGAAACCGCCTAGCAAAATGATTATTGTGGAAAGGATACCTAAAAATCCTAAGACAATATTGACTACTCCAGCAATGGTTTCTGGTAAATCTTTGGTTCCTAACTCTATACTATTTAATTCGTTGACACCAAAAGGATCATCTTGAGCTCTAGCAGCCATAGGTAAAAAAAGTAACAAACTAGTAACAATTTTGGTCATTTTCTCACCTCCTCTCTTGTAAATATTATTAATAATTAAATTGTGCTTTAATTATAGCAGAAAACAACAAATTTTTTAAGTACCTCCGCCCAAGATTTGGAAAACAAGATTAATTAAAATATAACTGACAAAAACCATCACTAAACCAAAAATTGACCAAACCATGCTATCCTTTCCTTTTTGAATCTTATCAGCGTTGCCTTGAGAAGTCATCCACTGAAAACCGCCTAAAATTAAAAAGAATAAAGCAATTGCTCCCACTACTCCCAATAAACCTCGGATCATGTTAGAAATAAATTCTGGAACACTGTCCACGCTCAAGGGATTAGGTAAGGAAACAGTCGCTGCTTGAACAAAGGCAGGTATTAGTGCGATGGCTATAAAAATAATTATTTTGTTTTTCATATTTAATTTTAATATTATTGTATAATAGGATTATTGTTTCCGTCTACTAAGACACAAACATACTCCGGTCCTTTCGGGCAAAGGTTGGGCTCATATGTTGCCCTTTCATCTTTTGGTTTATCCATACAAATATAGGCCCAAAGAGGATTATAGTCTGGATAATCTATATGTATCATAATGTTTTTTAATCCACATTTAGTAACACAAATCTCATTATATTGTGCCCACTCACCTGTAAATCCATTACCAGTGCAAATATAATTAATTTCAAACTGATTACAAGCAGTGCCTTGGGATTTATTTTTACACTCTGCACCAATTTGATACTCTGGAGCAACATTTAAAATATTATTAACAAAAAAAGTCACTATTAAATAACTGCCAAAGGTGATTAATAGAGCAAAAATAGTATTAACCATAATTTCTTTACCGCTTTTTACTTTTTCAGCGCTACCTCCAGAGCTAACCCATTGAATGGCTCCCCAAATAAAATAAACTAAAGCCATAGCGCCTACTGCTCCCAATAATAATTGAGTGAGAAAAATAAAACCCGTAGCGATATCATCCAAACCACAGGTGCCGGTTCTAATACAAGTAATATTGTCTAAAAAACCAGCCCCCCGACTAATTTGAGGAATGATCAATAATAAAAAAGAAGTTGGCCATAAAAATCTATTCATTGGGTTGTTGATAGGTTTGATTAATAAAATTAACAAACAAATTAAGCGTGGCATTATCTTTGTCTAATATTTTCTCACTTGAGACTAAATCATCTATTATTTCTTTTAAATAATTTTCAGCTAATTGAACATCATAACCATTATACCAATTATCAGCTGTCAAAACCTGGGAAGCAAATACTCTAACATCTTCATTGTTCAGTTGATCATTAATTAAAGAGCGCAAAGCGGTTGGACGTTTGTTTTCAGTTAAATATTTTTCTACTATTGCTTGATTAGCTGTGGTTTGAATAAAATTCCAAGCGGCATCTGAATTAGCGGATTTCTTAGCCACTACATTAACCCAATAATCAGCGTAATATTTAGTGCCAGAAGCACCCCTAGTCTGCGGAAAGTTAGTAATCCCCCAATCAAATTGCACGCCTCTCTGTCGTAACTCATCAGCATGATAACTATAACCGAAGAAATAAGCTAGTTTACCAGCGGCAAATAACTCAAAAGCACTAGGTAAATCCACATTCCAACTATAAGTAGCTCGACCTGGTCGGGCAAAATCAGTATAAAAGCTAAAAACTTCCAGCAAACGGCTGGCCGACTCTTTTTCTTCCAAAGGAGCAAACCACTTACCTTTTGCCTCGACATTGTTCTGCAGCATAATACTAGAAAAAACATCAAAAAAACGAGGAATATTATCAGTGCCTCCTAAGGCCACGGCTGACTGGATAACCTGATTATCTTCTGTGGCCTTAGTTAATTGAGGAGCTTGTTCCACTAAATCGTGAAAGTCAGCAATCGGCTCGGGTATATTCTCTCTAGTTAATAAATCTGAATTATAAAAAGTCACTAAGGTGTCCAAATAGTAAGGTAGCCCGTAGATCTCGCTATCTATTATTACGTTTTCAGAGACTATTGGTGCATATTTTTCTTTAATATCTAAAGATGATAAACTTTTTATTTGCTTTAAAGAAGTAATGGCTTCTTTTTTTATAGTACCAGTAATTTCCTGAACCGGAATTTTAACACTAGCGGGCATTGGTTCTAAACGGTGCTGATATTCCTTAAGCCATGTACTAGGAATAGAAAAAATATCCGGACCACGATCATCGGCCCAAGCTTCTAATAATTTTCTCTCATATTCATCATAACGAAAATTTCTGTATTTAACATGAATAGTAGGATGACTGACCTCATAACTGTCAATTAATGATTTGAGCTGACTAGGGGTATCCCAAACCCCCCAATATTCTAAAGTAATTGGTTTAAATTCTTTGGGTTTAGTAATAGACCACTGGCAAGCAAAACCAGAAGTGATGATAAAAACAAATAAAATTAAAAGTGTAAAAACTTTGTTGCGATTCATGATTAAATATTTTTTAAATATTTTTTTAAAGCTCCGTTGAATTCCTTTCTTTTAAGAGCAAGATTTATAATCGCCTTGATAAATTCTATTTTATTGCCACAATCGTAATACGTACCTTGATAAATGGAGGCATAGCCAGCCCGTTTTTTGATATGCTTGGCCATGGCATCAGTCAACTGAATTTCATTACCAGCACCAGGCTTTAAATTGGCTAAAATGTCAAAAATTTCCGGAGTCAAAATATAACGACCAGTGACAGCGAGATTGGAAGGCGCCTTGGCTGGCTGTGGTTTTTCAACAATTCTTTTAATTTCGACTACCCGCTCACTAATTGGCAGAGGATCAACGATGCCATATTTTCCGGTCTCTTTTTTAGGCACTTTAGTCACCCCAACTACAATATCTCCGTATTTATTATAAACATTCATCAACTGTTTAATAGCTGGCACCTTGGCGTCAATAATATCATCGCCTAATAAAACAGCAAATGGCTCATTGCCTACTACCTGCCTAGCAGTATAGATGGCGTGACCCAGCCCTCTTGGTGTTTTCTGACGAATATAGACAAAGTTAGCCATATCAGAGATCTTAAGTAGATCTGATAGTTCTTTTTCTTTATCTTTTTGCCGTAATCTATATTCCAACTCAAAACTACGATCAAAGTGATCCTCAATTGCTCTTTTAGTTGAAGAAGTAACAAAAATTATCTGCTCAATCCCAGCGGCTACGGCCTCTTCTACAATATATTGAATAATTGGTTTATCAACCAAAGGTAGCATTTCTTTTGGTTGAGCTTTGGTGGCTGGTAAAAAACGAGTGCCTAAACCGGCCACTGGAATAACGGCTTTGCGGATTTTTTTCATCCCGTTAAAAATTTAATTTATCAATTTTATTATATTTCGTCATTCTTGGTTTCCTGCCTACCAATCTTCGGCTCCGAGATCGCTCAGACTCTAGGAGTAGGTAGGGATTCAGAATATACAAGTTTTTAGATTTACGCTGGAGTTTATTCCGCACTTGATGCGGAGTGGGAATGACAGTTGGTATATTTCTTCTACCCCCGTTAGATTTAGTAAATTTCTAACGAGATTCATGTCTATATTATACTAAAAATTATGTTTTATGTAAACCACTTTCTTTAATATTTAATTGCTCTTGCGCAAATAAAGTAATGCCTAGAAAAAGAAAAAATAAGATACTCAGATCATTTTTAAAATAGGGAACATCTACCAATCCTTGCACAAACCAAGTTAACCACATTAAAGTTAATGGCCAGGCCAATTCACTCTTGCCAATAAATAATTTTCTTAGGACTACAACTATATACAACATTATGGCTAAAAAAATTATTAAACCAAATAAACCAATCTCTGCCCAAAAATTTAAAAAGATATTATGTGAATATAAATAAATTTCCAACCATTCATAATGATGATAATTAAGCATCTTGTCTTGATAACCATAAATTCCTGAACCAAAAATTAAATTATCTTGTAGCATAGACCAAGTTTCTTGCCACTGACTGCTACGAATTTCCAAAGAAGTGGCTTGTAAATTTAATTCGGGCTGAAATAATTGCTGTTTAAAATTATTAAAATATTGAGTAACTGGCAAAAGAAAAATTATTAACAATAAAGCTGCCGCTATTATGGGAATACCAAATTTTCTTATTTTTTTAGCTAAAATTAGCCAAAAAAATAAACTTGCCCCAATAGCTACCATCGCTCCCTCGCTCACTGCCAAAAAAATCATCCACAAACCAAAAATAAAAACTATTAAACACCAAAAATCTTTTATCTTGTTTTTAGCTGCAGCCCATAACCCTATAAAAAATGCTGTAAAAGCTGCCGTCAATAAACTTAAAGCATTAGGATAAGAAAAAATTGCTGTGCTTCTTCTGATATTAGGCCAGTTATATTCTGAGGGTAAATTCCACCCTGTAAAATATTGATAAACCGTTATTAAAAAAAGCCCAACAACTAATACCCCAGCCGCTTTAAATATTATTCTTAAATCTTGTTTACTATTAACTGAATAAATAAAAACTAGAAAAAACATCATTGGTTCCAACCAATAAGCTCTCCATAAACCAAGAGCAGCTTGAGTTGGATTGACTGCTAAAGCAATCAAGCTAACAGCTAGCCATAAAAACAATAATATTCTGATAACCGGTTCTAATTTGTTAGCTAAATTCTTTTTAAAAGAAAACTTTATTTTAGAATATTTTTTATCTTTAATCAGCCAAATAATAAATAAAGAGATTATCATTAATTCTAAAAAAGTAGTGGGCAGACCAAATAAAGATATGCGCCATAAATAGCTTGGTAATAAAACAATAATACCAACCAACCCCAAAAGTGGACGGCGATAACTAAAATATACAAAAGTGGCTAATAATAGAATTAATAAAATCCAAGTCATTATGCTTTACGATTAAATAAACTTTTAAGTGAAGTCTTATCGATAGCTCTAGTAAAAAATAAAACCGCCGAATAAATAATAACAGCTACAATAACCGTTAAAATTATATTGAATTCTTTAAATTGCCAGCCAATTAATAAAGCTAAAATGCCAGCTAAAATACTTTTATAAAATACCCTATAATTTAATTTAATTGCCAAGTGTTTTTTAATTAATAAATAAGCAAAATACCAAATCATAGCTTCAACCACCAAAGTCATATAAGCAGCCCCCCAATAAGAAAATTTAGGAATAAAAATAAAATAACCAGCTACGCCAACTACAGCGGCTACTAGAAAATATTTAATCATTTGTTTTTGTAATCGCAAAGCGACTACTAAATAAGTAAATAAAGTGCCGAAGAAAATCATAGCTGTGGCTACAATCAAAACATTTAAAATATCGCCGGAAGCTGCAAATTCTTCACCTGCTAAAAGGATCATTAAAGGCTTGCTAATTAACCAAATGCTCACCATCATGCCTATGCTGATAATACTAAAAAAATCAAAAGTATGCTGCCAGATTTTTTTTAATCTATCTAAGTTTTTACTGATCCAGGCAGCGGTAAACAACGGCAAAATCAAACTCATAAACATATGTGGGAAAGTAGTTAATACTTCCAAAATTTTATAAGGGGCTCCATATAAACCAACATCCGTCGGACTATGATAAGCTGATAAAATCAAAATATCAAATTTAAAATAAACTAAATTTAAAATTACGGTAATGGCTAAAGGCCAAGTATAATGAAAAACTTTTTTCCAGTAGGAAAAATCCCAAGCAAATCTTAGTGTAATATATTTTTTTAAGAATAAATAAAAGAGAATAAAGCTAATTAAATAAACAAAAGAGTGCACACCTAAAACCATATTTAAAGATCCCTTGGCTTCAAATAAATAAAATAATAAAACAAAATATAAAACTTTACTAAACAAATCAACCATAGCTACTTTAGGTATTGCTAATTTTTTAGAAAAAACTGCCGTTAAAGTAGAAATTAAGCTCTGGAAGAAAAGAGCCGCTACAAAATAAATAATGCCCGTCTTAACAGCTGGATCATAAGGAAAAAACTGAATTACAATCGGAGTGATTACTAAAATTATCAATGAAGCAATAAAACGAATCGTAAAAATATTATTGACTATTTTATTTTCTTTTTCTCTACCTTCTACAGCTGACACTTCTCGAAGTAAAGTCATATATAATCCTAAGTCAGCTAGAATCATAAAAATCTGCACAAAAGCAAAAATCGTAGTATAAAAACCAAAACCAGTCAGCCCTAAAAGTCTGATTATTAAAGCTAAATTAAAAATTCCAACTAAAATATTAACGGCTCGAATAATAACCTGCCAAAGAGTATTAGTAAAAATTTTATTAGCGATTGACATATATCTTATATCATACTAATTAGAGCTAAAAAAAACAATCCCGTTTTAAGAGGATTGTTTTTAAATACCCCTTCTGTCCTTCGGACATCTCCCCCTAAATTAGAGAAGACCTGCCTGCCGGCAAGGCGGGAAGAGAGGGGGTAAAATTAAACTTCTGCTGATTTATACTCGGTCCAAATCTTCTTTTTTAACTCGGCAATTAGTTTTGGATTTTCTCGGAGATACCCTTTAGCATTCTCTCGACCAATCCCTAATTTTATTTCCCCGTAAGAATAAGTATTACCTGCTTTAGTAATAACATTAAAAGCTAAACCGGTGTCTAAAATATCCCCCGCAACCGAAATACCTTCATTATACATAATATCAAAAACAGTTGTCCGAAAAGGAGCGGCCACTTTATTTTTTACTACTTTAGCTTTAACCTGATTACCAATAATTTTCTCACCTTGCTTAATTTGAGCCGAACGTCTTACTTCAATTCTGACTGATGAATAAAACTTTAAAGCGTTACCACCCGGCGTGGTTTCTGGATTGCCGAAAAATACACCAATCTTCATTCTGATCTGATTAATAAAAATAACGCTGGTGTGGCTCTTGCTAACAATACCGGCTAATTTACGCAGAGCCTGACTCATCAATCTAGCTTGTAACCCCATATGGGAATCTCCCATATCACCTTCAATCTCTGCTTTAGGCACTAGAGCCGCCACTGAGTCTATCACTATTGCCTCCACTCCGCCGGAACGCACCAATGTCTCCACAATTTCTAAAGCTTGTTCGCCTGTGTCTGGCTGAGAAATTAACAACTCATTAATATTGACGCCAATCCTCTTAGCATATTCAGGATCTAAAGCATGTTCAGCATCAACAAAAGCGGCTACTCCGCCTTGTTTTTGCACTTCAGCCACAATGTGCTGCGCCAAGGTTGTTTTACCAGATGCTTCTGGACCATAGATCTCTATAATTCTTCCCTTTGGCACTCCACCAATACCCAAAGCAATATCTAAAGACAAACAACCAGTACTAATAGCGTCAACATCCATGGCTTTAGCATCACCTAAATTCATAATGGACCCCTCGCCAAAACGACTGCGTATTTGATCAATAGCTGTCTTTATTGCCTGATCAAATTTTTCTTTTGATTTATCTTGTTTAGCCATATTTTTTACTTTCTTTAGCAAACTAGCCTGTCTCACTTGCCTTAATAATTATTTATTCCAAAACCTCTCTTAAAATAACTAACTCTAACTCTCTGGTTCTACTATGTTTCTTTTTAGCACTTATCTGTAAATTATTCAAGCCAACGGCTAAATTAATACTTTGGTTGAAATTTCCTTGGTCATCTAGAACAATAGTTTCATCGTTAATGGTCAGCTGCACTTCTGCTTCAGTTGAGCCAACAATGCTAATACTGCTTTCGGTGGTTTTTAAATTATTAGTCGGCTCCAAAATAATAATTTTAGGTGGAGCAACAATATTAATCAACTCAAATCCTAAATACCCAAGCAAGCTAGCCACCACTAAAATAATTATAAATATTTTTAAATATCTGGGCCTGAGAAAACTAAATCTGTACTTTTTTGTGTTTGGCTCTTGATTCTCAAATTTTTTAATCTTATGACTAATATTTTTTTCAATATTATAATCAGCCAACAATTCACTGCTGGGTAAATCTAAAAAATCTGCATATAATTTTATCCAGGCCTTAGTATAGATATCACCGGGCAGCTGATCATACTGCCCGTTCTCTAATATATCAAGATATCTAGTTTGCACTTTAATAGCTGACTGCACTTCTTCTAAGGATACATTCTTATCTAAGCGCGCTTTTCTTAATTTGTCGGCTAAAGTCTGCCCTTTACTAATCGTTTTCTTTTTAAATTTACTCATACTCCAAAAAACTGCTTAATCCCCCTCCTCTTGATCGTCATCCTCATGCTCTTGCTCGTCTCCCTCATCTTCATCAAGTGAAGAGGAAAAATTGTCTTCCAAATCATCTTGAGATATTAAAACCTCGCGTGGCTTAGACCCCTCCGAAGAACCAACGACGCCCATCTCTTCTAAAATATCCAATAGTCTAGCCGCTCGAGCATAGCCAACCTTCAACCGGCGTTGCAATAAAGTAGCTGAGGCCTTACCAGCTTTTAAAACAACTTCCTTGGCTTCTAGAGCTAGTTCATCATCATAGTCACCGTTGCCAATAAAGCCCGGCGTGCCCCTAATTTCTTTTTCAATCACTGCTTCATTATATTCTGGCTCGGCTTTTTCTTTAAGAAAATCAACCACTACTTTTATTTCTTCATCAGAAACATAGGCGCCTTGAATTCGTTTAGGTTTAGATGATTCGGCAGTCACAAATAACATATCACCCCGACCTAACAACTTTTCCGCACCAGATGAATCAAGAATGGTCTTAGAGTCTGTAGCCGAAGCCACAAAAAAAGCTATACGAGAAGTAATATTGGCTTTAATTAAACCTGTAATAACATCCACCGAAGGCCGCTGAGTAGCCAAAACCAAATGGATACCAACCGCTCGAGCCATCTGGGCCAAACTAATAATTGCCGCTTCCACCTCCTTAGCCGCCAAAGACATTAAAGCAGCAAATTCATCAACAATCACTACAATATAAGGCATTCTATTAACTATAACCGCCTTATTATAACTATCAATATTTCTCTTGCCAGAAGCTTGTAAAAGTTTATACCTTTCGTGCATTTCTTTAACAACCCAACGCAAGGCATTAATGGTCTTATCTGTCTCTGTAATGACTGGCGTCAAAAGATGGGGTGTCTGATCATAAGATGTTAAATCAACTCTCTTTGGGTCAATTAGAATAAATTTTAATTCCTCGGGTGAATTTTGGTAAACCAAACTCAAGATAATATTGTTAATACACACCGATTTTCCAGCGCCAGTAGCGCCAGCAATTAATAAATGGGGCATAGTCGCCAAATTAGCCATAATCGGCTGACCAGCCACATCCTTACCTAAAGCAATATACAAATTATTTTTTCTTTTTTCATAAGCGCTGCTTTCTAAAATATCCCTCAATTTGACCATTGAAATAATTTGGTTGGGCATTTCAATACCTACTAAAGATTTACCAGGAATAGGCGCTTCCATGCGCAAAGGGTGCGCTGCTAATGCTAAGGATAAATCATTCTGCAAGGTCAGCATTTGAGCTAAACGAACTCCTTCGGCCGGACGCAAAGTATATTGAGTCACTGTTGGGCCAACATTCACTTCACCCATAGTTACTTCAATGCCAAAATTTTCAAAAGTCTTCTTAATCTTATTCATATTTGCCTGAACATCGCCGGAATCAGGTTTGGAGTTAGAATGTTGAAGCAAATTAAAAGGAATAACAATTTTTTGATGAGGAAATTTTTTCGGCACCTTATCTCTTTCTCCTACTTCTCCTTCGTCTGATGCTATCTCATCAACCTCAAATTCGTCCTCTTCTCCTTCGTCCTCTTCTTCATATTCCTGATCATCTGGTAAAAATTTTTCCTTTAAAATACCAAGCGCTTTAGCTCGCTCAATCATTCCCTTAAAAGAAGTATTAAAAGCTAAAAAAATACCTGTTAGAAAAATAGCTAATAATATAACTAAAGAGCCCCAAAAACCCAAAAATTTATAAAACAGGTTGCCTACGATATAGCCCAAAGCGCCACCGCCTGTTCCAGCGCTGGTTATTTCTTTGAAAGAAAACTCTCTAATAAAAAAATTTAATGCCCCTGAAAAAGAAAGAATTATCAAAAACAAGCCCAGATAACTTGCCCAACCGACTTTATAACGACTACTTCTTAATAAAAGGTACCCTAAGGACAGTAGAACTAGAATAAAAAGCCAATCAGCCCACCCAAATAAATAAGCCAAAGCAAAATTCAAGGCCTGACCAAAGGCGCCGGCCAAATTAAATATCGATAAAATACTTAAAAAAGCCAAAGCAAAAATCAAAATAGTAAAAATAGCTTTCTTAGTGTCCGGATTCATCTGCCATGGTTCCATCACTTCCTCATCCTCGTAAACATACTTACGTTTTGAGGGTCTTCTTTTGCGTCTTCTAACCATATTTATGATTAATTATCTTTAATATTTTACCATGTTTAACTATAAAAATAAACTCTTAGTAATTATAAAAAACCCTCTAAATTGAGGGTCTTTTATAAGAAAAATATTTTTACTTCTTTTTAAATCCGGTGCCGGCTGGAATTTTACGCCCAATAATCACATTCTCTTTAAGGCCTCTTAAGTGATCTACCCGACCAGTAATAGCGGCGTCTATAAGAACTCGTGAGGTTTCCTGAAAAGACGAAGCTGATAAAAATGAATCTGACATTAAAGCGGCTTTGGTTATACCTAATAATAATATGTCGCCCTCGGCTTCTTTCCCCTTGCTCTTCTCATTAGATTCTTTAAATTGCGTAAGGGTCACTGGTTCGCCCTGCAGAAGCTCTGTATCTCCCACCTCTCTCACCATAATTCTGGAAAACATCTGTCTAACAATTAATTCAACATGTTTATCATTCAAATTCTGCCCTTGGGAAGAATAAATATGTTTAATCTCTCTAATAATATATTTTTGCACTGCTAATTGCCCCTTAAGGTCATATAATTCATGTAAATCCATACTACCTTCAGTCAACTGTTGCCCTTCTTCCACTATATCTTTGTTTTTAATCCAAAGATTATATCCAGAAGGAATAATAACCTCTTGTGGTTCATTTTTATAGCTGATAATCTGTAGCTCTTTATCGGTTAATTTAACTATGCCTGATAAGCTGGATTTAATTTCTTCTTGATCTTTCGCTAGCAGCGCTTGATTTTTTGAGACCTCCTGACCATCTTCTACCTTAATTTTGTCCTCATGGTCCAAAACATATTTAGCAATCCGCGTGCCTTGCGGCTGAATTTTAATTATTCTCTGATCTTTACTAATTAATTTATTATCTTCTTTGATGCTGACAATGCCGGCCACTGGTGCTAACATGGCTTTTTTCTTGGGTATACGCGCTTCAAATAATTCTTCTACCCGGGGTAGACCTTGGGTGATATCTCCTTCAGCCACACCACCAGTATGAAAAGTTCTCATGGTTAATTGAGTGCCAGGTTCACCAATACTCTGAGCGGCCACAATGCCAACAGCTGCCCCTAACTCTACTAAGTTGTTATGTCCTAAATCATAGCCATAACACTTTTGGCAGACTCCTCGTATACATTTACAAGAAAGCACTGATCTTATTTTGATAGTTTCCGGATTAACTGTGGCAATTTTTTCAGAAACTTCTTTAGTTATTAAAGTTCCTCTTTGGGCAATTACTTCCTTACCAGAAGGATCTTTGATTGTTTCTAATAAAACGCGCCCAACCGCTCTTTCAGCTAGCGATTCATATTTACTATCATTCTTATCAATGATTAACCCTTCTTTATCTTTACAGTCTCCTTCCAAAACAACTACATCCTGTGACACGTCAACTAAGCGCCTGGTTAAATAACCAGCATTAGCTGTACGAAGAGCTGTATCCGACAATCCTTTACGGGTACCATGAGTGGAAATAAAATATTCTAAAACATCTAAACCCTCCTGAAAGTTAGCTTTAACGGGTAACTCAATAATATCGCCAGCTGGGTTAATCACCAGACCCTTCATACCCATAATTTGAATCATCTGTGACCATGAACCTCGTGCCCCTGATTCAATAATGCTAGCCACTGAATTATTCGGATCAAACAAATTCTTACTCTGGTCACTGATGCGATTCTTAATATTGGCCCAAACCTCAATCACCTTCACATATCTCTCTTTGTTAGTTAAAAGGCCATTATTATATTGCTCCTTAATCTCTTCTATTTTTGTTTCGCCTTCTTTAATAAGATCTTTCTTGCTGTGAAGTTTAGGAATATCATCCATACCCCATGATAAACCCGAAGAAGTAATATATTTAAAAGCGGTATTTTTTATGTTATCTAAAAGATCAATGGTTTCGTTATGAGAAAAACAACGGAAAGCTTCTGCTACAATATTCTTTAAACTCTTTTTATCTAAAGTTTTATTAATATACCCCATTTTTTCCGGTAGGATTTTATTAAAAAGAATACGCCCTATAGAGGTATCTAGTAATTGATCTTTGTTCCTAGCTATTCTAACCTTAACTAAATCCTGCAAAGTAATATTACCTAAAATAAAAGCTCTTTCGGCCTCAGCTTCATCACTAAAAATTTTCTTCATCTCAGCTTTAGGATTTATATAGGTCAAATAATAACTTCCCCAGACAATGTCTTGGTTGGGCACAACTACTGGGTCACCGGTGGCTGGTTTTAATAAATTATTAGAAGCGAGCATTATTCCAGCTACTTCTTTTTTAGCTGCTTCCGTTAAAGGAACATGTACAGCCATTTGATCGCCATCAAAATCAGCATTAAAAGCAGAACAGACTAAAGGATGCAATTGAATAGCTTTGCCTTCAATTAAAACCGGCTGAAAACCCTGAATACCTAAACGATGTAATGTTGGAGCTCGATTAAGCATAACGTGAGCATCCTTAATTATATCCTCTAAAATAGCCCAGACTTCAGGTTGTCCGGCTTCAATATACCGATTAGCGCTCCGAACATTATGAACAATCTCTGCTTTAATTAACTGAGAAATTACAAACGGCCTAAAAAGCTCTAAAGCCATAGTCTTAGGTAAACCACATTGATAAAGCCGAAGATGAGGCCCAATAACAATAACGGAGCGACCGGAATAATCAACTCGTTTACCTAATAAATTCTGACGAAAACGGCCTTGTTTGCCTTTCAACATACCCGCAATACTCTTAAGCGCCCTCTTCTGTCCCGTAGAAGCTGTAATAGTCTTACCATGGCGAGCATTATTATCAATTAAGGCGTCAACTGCCTCTTGCAGCATCCGCTTTTCATTACGCTGAATAACCTCGGGAGCATTTAGTTCCTTTAATCTTTTTAAACGATTGTTGCGATTAATTACTCGACGATATAAGTCATTCAAATCAGAAGAGGCAAAACGACCGCCATCTAACTGAACCATCGGTCTTAGGTCAGGAGGAATAACGGGAATGGTGGTAAAAATCATCCATTCTGGATTAATTTTATTTTTAAGAAGACTCTTGATTAATCTGGATCTTCTAATTAATTTATTCCTTTTAGAAGGAATAGCTGATTCGATTTCTTTTTCTAAATGGCCTGATAGCTCCTTAAGATTAATTCTCTTTAATAGGTTTCTCACCGCTTCCGCTCCAATACCAGCCTCAAAAACGTGACCATAACGTAAAGATAATTCCTGATATTTTGTTTCGGAAATTATCTGCATTTCTTTGAGCTCTTTTAATTCCTTTAAAGCTGTGTCCGCTGCTTCTTCTAAACTCTTTATTTTATCAATTTTAGCTACATTTAAATTTATCAGCTCTTTCTCTATCTGTTCGTCAACTTTTTTCTTAGCTTGACCATCAGCCAATAATTTATTCTTGCGATTATTTATTTCTTCTGACCTTTGATTAAACTCATTATCAATTTGTTTGCGTTTGCTTTTCAATTCCTTCTTTATCTGTTCTATTGTAGCTTTTCTTCCTTCATCATCAACATTGATAATAATAAAAGAGGCAAAATAAATCACCCTTTCTAAAGACTGGACACTTAAATCTAGAATCAGGCCAATCTTTGAAGGAATGCCACGCAAAAACCAAATATGAGAAACTGGCGTGGCTAACTCAATATGTCCCATTCTTTCACGACGGACTACTGACCTAGTCACTTCTACGCCACACTTATCACAAACAATGCCTTTGTAGCGAATTCTTTTATATTTACCACAATAACACTCCCAATCTTTAGTTGGTCCAAATATCTTTTCGCAAAATAATCCATCTTTTTCTGGCTTCTGAGTGCGGTAATTAATAGTCTCCGGCTTCAAAACTTCTCCTTTAGACCATTCCTTAATCGTCTCCGGGGAAGCCAATTTTAACTTAATAGCGTCAAACTCCAACACCATGTTTTTGTCATTAGACATAAATGTTGTTTTTGTTGAAGAAGGGGTTGGCATATTTTTAAAATTTATATTATTAATTTATTCTACTTGATCTTGGTCATCCGTCACGGTCGCTATAATTTCCGGTTCTACAATATCTATTTTTTGACTTCCCTCTCTATTCTCTTCCTTAAATCTAGTTTCCTTTCTGCCAATTAATTCCACATCTAACCCTAGCCCTTTTAACTCTCTAACTAAGACATTAAATGACTCGGGAATGTTTAATCTTTCTATTGGCTCTCCTTTGATGATTGATTCATAAGCTTTTGAACGACCAGGCACATCATCAGATTTAATAGTAATCATTTCTTGAAGGGTGTTAGCAGCACCATAGGCCTCTAGAGCCCAGACCTCCATTTCGCCAAATCTCTGTCCGCCAAATTGAGCTTTACCACCTAGGGGCTGTTGAGTGACTAGAGAATAAGGACCAATGGAACGCTGATGAATCTTATCTTCAACCAAATGATTTAACTTTAACATATAAGCAATCCCGACTGTAGTTCTGTTGTCAAATGGCTTACCGGTATATCCATCGTAAAGCTGAATCTTGCCGTCTTCCGGCCAACCAGCTTTAGCCAACTCTTTACGAATAGCTTCTTCATCGACTCCATTTAAAGAAGGGCTAGCTACTTTATAACCAAGCGTGCGAGCGGCTAAACCAAGGTGTGTTTCTAATAACTGCCCGAGATTCATACGAGAAATCACGCCTAGTGGATTCAAAATAATATCTACTGGCGTGCCGTCAGCTAGAAATGGCATATCAGCTTCTGGTACTACTCTGGAAATAACACCTTTGTTCCCATGACGACCAGCCATCTTATCGCCCACTTGAATTTTTCTTAATTGAGCGACTGTCACTTGGACTGTATTAATTACACCAGCTGGTAATTTATCACCCTTATCTCGGGAAAATATTTTAATATCAACTACCTTACCTCTTTCCCCATGTTTTAAATACAAAGAAGTGTCTCTGACATCTTTAGCTTTTTCACCAAAAATAGCCCTTAATAATTTTTCTTCCGCTGATAGCTCAGTCTCTCCTTTTGGTGTAATTTTACCCACTAAAATATCTCCTGAAGAAACATTAGCCCCGATGCGGACAATGCCTTCAGAATCTAAATCTTTCAATTTTTCCTCACTGACGTTGGGTATATCTCGAGTAATTACTTCCGGTCCTAATTTCGTATCACGAATATCAATAGAATAATCCTCAATACTAATAGAAGTATAATTATCATCTTTCACTACTCTTTCTGAAATCAAAATAGCATCCTCATAGTTGCCACCTTGCCAGGTCATATAGGCCACTAACATATTTTGTCCTAGTGCTAATTCGCCCTGATCAGTAGCTGCTCCGTCAGCAATAGCTACTCCCTTCTTAATCTCATCACCCTTATTAACAATTGGATGCTGATTCATGCTGGTAGAGGTGTTAGATCGAGAAAATTTATTTAAATTATAAGTAGCAACAACTCCATCCTTATTGGTTATATCAATATTTCGACTATCAACACGAGTAACTTTTCCAGACTCTTTAGCTACTACAACCTGCCCTGAATCTATCGCGGCCTTGGCTTCTACTCCTGTACCGACAATCGGCGACTCTGGTCTAATTACTGAAACTGCCTGCCGTTGCATGTTGGTACCCATTAAAGCTCTAACTGCATCATCATGCTCTAAAAAAGGAATTAAAGAAGTGGCAATACTAATAATCTGGTTAGGGGCTACATCCAATAAATCAATATTTTCTACCTTATCATACATAGGATTTCCCTTAACTCTTATTTCAGCATAATTATTAACAAAATAACCATCTTCATCAATCGGTGTAGTGGCTGCGGCTGTATTATATCTTTCTTCTTCAAAGGCATCTAAATAAACTATTTCCTTGGTCACTATGGGTTTAATAGCCACTTTCTTTATCTCTTTATTTTTAGCTAATTCTTTAGCTTTAGTGGGGCTAATTATTTCACCAGCTGCAATTATAATATTTTTAGTTTTAGGATCAACAATATTAATTCGGGCAATTTTTCCAGTCGTCTGCTTTGGTTCATTATCTAAATCGTGCCAGACTCTTCTAAAAGGCGTTTCAATAAATCCAAAATCATTGACTTTAGCGTAGGATGCCAAATGACCTACCAGACCAATATTTGGTCCTTCGGGAGTGGCAATTGGACAAATACGACCATAGTGAGTACGGTGAACATCTCGCACTTCAAAGCCGGCTCTCTCCCTCGATAAGCCGCCTGGTCCCATAGCTGACAAACGTCTCTTGTGTTCTAGTTCAGCTAAAGGATTAACTTGGTCCATGAATTGCGATAGTTGGGAGCTCATAAAAAACTCTTTGGTCACGCCTACTACCGGCCGAGCATTGATAAGTTGGTTTGGTGTCAAACTATTAACATCCAAGGTGCTCATCCGATCTTTGATAATTCTTTCCATACGAGCTAAACCAATACGAAATCGATTTTGTACTAGTTCGCCAATAGCCCTGACGCGTCGATTGCCAAGATGATCAATATCATCCGGCTCCTCTTGCGACAAATTAAGTTTAATAATTTCTTGGATAACTAAAATTAAGTCTTCGCGACGCAAAACTCTAGTCTCTTTAGTGTTGGGAATATCCAAGTCAAAACGGGCGTTAATTTTATAGCGCCCAACGCGACCAAAATCATAGCGATCAAAATGAAAAAACATAGAGTGGATCAAGCTACGGGCGTTTTCAGTGGTGGCTAAATCACCTGGTCTAATACGACGATAAACTTCCTTTAGCCCTTCCGGTTCATTGTGCGAAACATCTTTCTCTAAAGTATTCTTAATAAAACTCACTTCCGGATGATTATCTACATCTTTAAATAGAGAAATAATTTCTTCGTCTGTAGCGTAGCCAAAAGCTCTAAATAAAGCTGTAATTGGTACTTTTCTTTTGCGATCAATTTTAACATAAATGACATTACTAGCTTCGGTCTCTATTTCCAGCCAAGCACCGCGATTAGGAATAATTTTAGCTCCGTAATGTTTCCGTCCCTTAATCATCTCTGAAGTAAAAAAGACGCCAGCGCTACGAATTAACTGTGAAACAACGACTCTTTCTACTCCATTAATAATAAAAGTACCCCTCTCGGTCATGAGGGGAAAATCACCCAAATAAACTTCCTGTTCCTTAACCTCGTTGGTTTTTTTATTAATCAAGCGAACATTAACTCTAATTGGAGACTCGTAGCTGATATTTTTACTTTTTGCAGTTACTTCATCAAATTTCGGCTCGTCCAAATAATAATTCAAAAAATGAAGCTCCAGATCTCGACCAATGAAGTCAGTAATCGGAGAAATTTCTTCAAACAACTCCTTTAATCCTTCGGCAAAAAACCAATCATAAGACTTTTTTTGCACTTCGATCAAATTGGTTAAAGGAATGGCCTCCCGCAAAGTAGTAAAATATTTGCGAGCTCCTAAAATCTTTGTTTGGGGCATAAAATTTTGCTAATTATATTATTAAAATTAGCCTTTGAGGGGGCTGGAAAAATTTTATTTTAGTAAGTAAATTGAGTATGCTAAAAAACAACGCATAAAAAATAAACTCACCCGCTATTTTTAGGGTCAGTTATTTAATTTATTTTAGACTAAAATAGGTTAGCCCAGAAAAATTTCATAGCTATATGCTACCAAAATTTTAAAGCTCTGTCAAGGATTTTAAAATTAAATACTTAAAAATCTCAAAAAAATCGTACTTACAGCTAATATTAGCTAAATTATTAAAGATACACTTTTCAAAAAATGTCAAACTTTAACCACTTTTGTCTTATTTCAGCTAAAATATACACAAATTAGCTGTTTTGGCCACAAGTTATCCACACCCTATAATCACTAAGCGACTAACAGTGTAAGTGGATTTAATACTAAAACAACTTATTTTAGTGTGTGTTTCTTAATAATTTCCTTACTACTTCCCGATCATCCCAGGGAATTTTCTGATCATTGGCTACACAAATAAATTGTTCAGCACCTTTGCCAGTAATCAAAACTAAATCATCTTTACTGGCTAACTCTAGGGCCTTTTTAATGGCCTCTTTTCTATCTAAAATTGTAAATAAGTCTTTACCTTTTATTTTGCCAGCTGCCTGCACTCCTTGAGCTACGTTTTCTATTATCTGCCAAGGATCATCATCATAAGGGTCTTCATTGGTGACAATAACAAAATCAGCTTGTTGACCAGACAGCTGCCCTAAATTTGGTTGGCGTGCCTGATCACGACCGCCACCACATGAACCAAGGACATGAATTATTTTATTTTTAGGTACTAATTTAAGAGCTTTATAAAGCTGGCTCAAACTAACTGGTTCGGGCGCATAATCAATCATAATTTTAAAATTCTGCCCCTGATCAATTAATTCCTGTCGACCCGGCACACTTTTAATCTTAATTTGAGTGGCTTGGTTTAGAGGAAAACCCAGAGCTTTAATAGTAGTTAAAGACGCTAATAAATTATAAGCGCTAAATTTACCAATTAGGTTTGCCTTTACAGAATGCTGGTTTATCTTAAATGAAATTAAACTAGTGGCTTCTGCTCTAGATAAATTGGCGCCATAATAATCAGCTGGTTGATTAAAACCATAAGTGATAAATTTATCAATTTGATATTTTCTTAGTCGCTCTGTTTCTTCATCATCACTATTGGCGATAATTATTTTCCTTATTTTTTTGCCACCAATAATCTTTTTACGGCTCTGGCTTAAATGCTGAAATAGTTTTTCTTTAGCGGCTCGATAATTTTCAAAGCTACCGTGCGCTTCAATATGCTCTGGTGTTAAATTAGTAAAAACCACCAAGTCATAATTAATGCCTTGGTGACGAAATTGCTCAATACCCTGGGAAGATGTTTCTATCACGGCGTATTGACATCCTGCTTGCACCATTTGCTTTAGTAATTTTTGGGTTTGGAAGCGACCAAGCATAGTCATTTTTTTGTTATTAAGCCATTCTTTTTCAGCAACCTTAAAATTGACTGTGGAAGCCAAACCAACTTTTTGATCAAACCCTTCTAAAAATTGGGCGATAAAATTAACGGTGGTGGTTTTGCCATTTGTACCTGTTACCCCAACAACAATTAGCTGCTGACTAGGGTTGGCATAATAAAAAACAGCTACTTTTGATAAAAACCAATGGTAAAAAAGTAGGGCTTTCTTAGGTAATATTTTTTTAATTACTTTTTTTATCATCTAAATACTCCTCTACTTTTTTTATGTCTTCTGGTTTGCCAAAATCAAGCCAAGCACCTTTTAACTCTCGGACTTTTACTTTCTTTTGTTGAGCTAAAAGATTAATCATATCAACTAGTTCATACTCTCCACGTGGCGAAATGTTAATCTGGTCTAAATATTGGAAAATTTCCGCTGTAAATTTATATAAACCAGTGTTGATAAGATTACCAATAAATTCCTTTGGCTTTTCCACGATTTTTTTTAAAAAACCATTATGACCAACTTGCAAAACGCCGTAATTCTGCGGCTGCTCGTGATAGAAACCGGCAACATAAGAATACTGGTCATCAATATTAAAAACTTTTAAATCTTCCACTGAATAGAGGTTGTCTCCGTAAATTGATAAAAAACTTTCTTGCCCTAAAATATTTTTAACGCACTCCAAAGGACAAGCTGTGCCGTATTTATCTTCTCCTAAAAGTTCGAATTGATTAATTAAACTTAGGTTAAACTCTTTGCCAAAATCCTTAAAAAATTTAGCCATTACTTCTTTTTTATAACCAACAATCATAATAATTTCCTCAAATCCGGCTTGTTTTAAATTACTAAGCACGTAATAAAGAAATGGTCGGCCATTGACTTCAATTAAATGTTTTGGCTTGTCTTTGGATAAATGCAGCATGCGGGTTCCTTTGCCGGCGGCTGAAACTAGTGCTTTTTTCAACATAATTTATTTTAAAATATTTCTTACTTTGTTAGCTAATAAATAAAATTTATACATGGCTGGATGGTAAACAAAATTATGGGTGCCCGGCGCCTTGATGATCTGGCCGCCAAAACCCTTTTTAAAACGAGTAAACCCTTCCCAACCAGGTTTCGAATTGTCATCGGGAGTAATGCCCCAAAAATCATAAATCTTATAGCCAAGTTCTTTAGATTGCTTGATTGTTTCCCACTGGAGTAGTTGTGGAGCCATATGAGCTCGAAATTTATAATCTGCTGCGCCGTGTAAATAAGTCGCCGCTGATCCGAAACGAAGAATTAAATTAACAACCACTATTTTATTGTCAACATAAGCCAAACAAAGCTGCCCCGCTTGGTGTTTAAGTAATGTTTGGTAAAGTAATTTGTAATAATCATCCGAATGGACGGTGATTTGATTTTTTTTAGCGGTCTTTTTAATTAACTTCAAAAAATACTTAATGTCTTCTTCTTGGTGGCTAAATTTAATTCTCACCCCTTTTCTTTGGGCCAGACCAATATTGTATCGGGTCTTGGCATGCATTTCTCCTAACAACTGTTGATGGTTTTTGGTTAAATCCAAGATTAAACTGTCCCGAGGTTGCACGTCACTGGCTTTGATAAATTCCGGTAGTAAAGCATCATAATCAGCTGGCTCTAGTTTATAAAAAATTTCCTCGTATTTCTTAGTGGCAATTGTTACGTCCCGCATTTTAGATAAAATTAAAAAAATCGCCTCTTTCTTTTGCTCATCATTTAACTCTTTAGAAAAAATCGGCCCTTTAGGAGAATAAAGATAACTTCTTGAAAAAAACAATTTATTTTCATAAACTAAACAAACCGCCAAGGTTTCTGAATTCTCTTTAACAATTAATTGCCAAAAAAAAATTTTTTGGGCTTTTAAAAAATCTTTCCAAATAGTGCTCTGTAGGAAATTTCCTGAAGTAAAACCAATCTTTAAAAAATCATCATAATTTAAATTATCTACAACTAAGTTCATTTTTGTTTATTTAAAAGCTGCAGGGCTTTTTTAATCTTACCTGATAAATCTTTTTCTTCCGCCGGAATGTCTCTGATGATTGCTCTAATCTCGTTGTCTTTATACCCTAAGGAAATTAAAGCCTCCATCACTTGCGCGTTACCTCCGCCAACTGCTTTTTTATCACTTAAATCAACAATAAATTTTTCTTTTAGCTCTACCACTAACCTTTCCGCTGTTTTTTTACCAATACCTGAAACCTGTTGTAATAAACTGGAGTCTTCACTGCTGATAGCTTTTTTCAAATCATTTACCGAAGCTAGGGATAAAATATTAATAGCGCTTCTTGGACCTACGCCGGAGACAGAAATTAGTTTTTTAAAAAAATCTAGTTCTTCTAAATTCTGAAAGCCATACAAATCAAAGGCGTCCTCTTTGATGTTAGAATAAATAAAAAATTCTACTTCTTGTCCTTTTTTAAGTTTATATAAATATTCTGAACTTAAAAAAACCTCATAGCCAATATTATTAAGTAGAATAATGACCGACTTGCTGGTTTTTTCTAAAATCTGACCCTTAAGATAAGCTATCATAATCAAATCTTAACAGAATTTTACAACAAGTTCAATGGAAACAACTAAAGATCTGTTATTGACAAAAAAATGATTTAGTGTTAATATTATTTATTCATTTTGTAAATTAACACAACCTTTTTAATAGGGAGAGATATTATGTCTAAAGGAAATAGGGATGGCATTCAATTTTTTAACGCCGCCACCAAAGAAGAATTGCAAAAAAAATAAACGGCTTTTTGCGCGAAAAAAACAAAGAAGCCCTTTCTGTAGAGGTAACCATTGAGAAAAAAGGTTTTAAGGCTTTATTGGTCTATAAACAAAAATTCTTTGCTGGCACCTCACAAGTCACCTTATTTGAGACGGTTAACTCAGATGAATTGGTGGTTGGGGTAAATAATTTCCTCGCTGTTCACCAAATGTCAATTGTTTTCTTTAACGCCCAAAAAATAGGCGAAAAAGACCGCACCTTTGGAACACTGGTTTATACAGATCAAATATGCGGTTGCGGCAACGGCTGCCACTGCCAGATTGATTAGAAGGGAGAGCTTATGTTATCTCTTACTTTCTGGACATCTGCAGTGTGTTCGTTTATTGTGGGCGCACTAATATATTTTAATGTTGTTCTCACGGTAGAATCATTAGTTGTCACAGGAATAATATTAATACTAGTTGGAGGTGTCTTCTTTCGTAAATAAAAATCCATACAATAGCGTGGGTTTTAAAAACCAACTAAATTCTCAAAATAGAAAATAGTTGGTTTTTCAGTTTGGTAGACAAAAAAATAATTTTGTAGTTTAATTATGGAGCTTAATCTAAAAAATAATTTTCAAATAAATGTCAAAAAAATATAAAATTACTCACCAAAAAAAAGACTGTATTGGCTGCGGTCTCTGTGTTGAGCTTTGCCCAGAATCATGGAGTATAGATGAAAAAACCAACCTAGCCACCCTAAAGGGCGCTAAAGAGGTAGCTGGGGTAGAGGTTGGGGAAATTGATGAAAAAAATTTAGCTGACAATCTAAAAGCAGAAGAAGAGTGCCCGGTCAGCATCATTAAAATTGAAAAAAAATAAAAGGATCGGAAATTATTCCGATCCCTTGTTAATTTCTATTAAGTTGACTTTGTTATTTTAGCAAAGTCATTTTATTAATGGTAACCTCTTGACCTACCACTAGTTTGGAAAAATAAACCCCCGAAGAAAATTCATCAGCATCCCAAGAAACAATGTGCTTACCTGCGGACTTTTGACCCGTAAATAATGTAGCTGCCTTTTGACCGAGTATATTATAAATAGTCAAATCAACTTCTTCTGTTTTTGATAAACTAAATATAATCTTAGTCTGAGTGTTAAAGGGGTTGGGGTAATTACCTAATTTATAGATGTTGGGTTGACCCTCTTCATCTCTCACTTCGGTAGATAAATATTCAACATAGGCGCGAATATTTAAATTATTTTCTAAGAATTCCCACCCCCTAAGAGAATCGGGCCAGACCATACTATATCCTCCGCCAATTAATTCATCTGTAGTGGCAAATGGCGGTGCCCCGACGGGTAAATAAAAACCAGTAAAAAAGCTTTCCTCTACTCTTAAGTTTGGTATATTAACTGTTACCCAACTGTAGTGGGTGGTGTCCATTACCAGATAGTGAACTCTACAAAGCTCCTCTCCCGGATAGCCATTGCTATTTGTCCAAATAACAATTTCTATCTCAACCCCCAAAGTATCATTAACGCCATAAGAAAAAAAACTAATTGCACGTAGAGAACACGGATCAACTGTATTAAACCCAACAGCAAACATGGTTCCTATTGAGTCATATTCACTCAAAACTAAAGCCGGACAACCATCATACCACAAGGAATCCAAGGGATCCGCTTTAGCGGTTCCAGCCACTAACATAAAACAAAACATTACTAAAAACAATACCATCTTTTTCATAATAATCTCCTTTTACGGACTGTTTATATACTTGTTTAGTTTGTCTTTTTTATTTAAAAGTTCTTTATACTTATTTACAATATAAACATATTTTTATGTTTTTGTCAACCTTCTAAAGCTTTTTCAAATTATTGCCTAATAGGCATCACTAGATAAATGTAGTTTTGACTATCCGTTGGTTTTAATAGGCCGGGTGAAGAATTGTTGTTAATTTGGAGTATAACATCACTAGTTTTGATATGATTAAGACCATCTAATAAATAACGGTAGTTAAAAACAACCTCGTTATTGTTGCCGTCTACTTTAGCCGACACTCGAGCCACACTTTTACCAGTGTTAGATGAAGCGGTGGCTACAATTATTTCTTGGGTATGCTCATCAAAACTTAAACGAATGTCATTGATCCCTTGTTTACAAAACAAGGCCACCGCCTTAATAGCTGGCACTAGTTTATTCAAGTCACATTTGGCACTAGTGGCAAAAGATTCCGGAATTATTTGACTATAATCAGGATATTTACCGTCGATAACCCGCGAAACAAGCTCCACGCTATTAAAAGTAAATAAAATTTGATTCTCCTTAAAATATACTTTTACTTTTTGTTCTTCTTCTTCATTTAAAATTTTTAATAATTCTTGCAATGTTTTTAAAGGAATAATTAGATTAGCTTCTTGCCCGTTGGTTATTTTAATTATTTTTTCCGCTAGTCGATAACTATCTGTGGCTGCTAAAATTAATTGATCTTTTTTAAAACAAAAATTAACTGCGTTTATTTCTATACGTGAACTATCTGTTGACGCTGCAGTGATAACTTGGCCTAAACTTTTTTTTAAATCAGAAGAAGAAATAATTAGTTCGTTCTCTTTTTCTATTTCTGGAATAAGTGGAAAATCTTCAGCTTCTAGGCCTTTAATGGTTGTTTGTTGGTTTTTATTTTTAATAGATAAATCGTTGTCTTGGAGAAAAAGTTCAATATTTTCTTTGGGTAGTAAACCAATAAAATTGTTTAGTAGTTTGGCGTCGACTGTAAAAGCGCCGGGATCCTCAATTTTACTTCTCACAAAAGCTTTAATACCCACCTCTAGGTCAGTGGTTATTAAAATTAAACCATCTTTATCAGCCCTTAATAAAACATTATTTAAAATCAGTAGGTTACTGTTTTTATTAGCTATGTTTGAAACCAGGTTTAGTCCTTTATTTAAATTTTCCTGGGTACAAATAATTTTCATATTATTATTGTTATTTATTTAGAATTAATTGTAGTAATAAGCCCTGTTTATAAGTTGATAACTTTTTCAAATTTTATGTTTTTATTAAGGAATGTTTTTATTTTTCTATAAATTTTTTTGGGGATAAAGCGTTAATGATTTTCTACTAACTTGTTGAAAAATATGTTTTGGGGATATTGTTTTTTGTTTTACAAATTATTTTAAGGGTTTATTAACAATATTATTAACACTTTTTACTCATATATTTTTTGTCTTAAAACAAAAACATCATTTTTTATTTTGTCATCAGATTCAACCAAACCACCTATTTTTAAACAAGCGTGCATAGCTGTGGTGTGATCTCGGTCGCCAAGCGAACGGCCAATATTAGGATAAGAAGAGTTTAATTCCTCCCGCATAAGAAACATGGCAATTTGGCGGGGGACTACCAACTCTTTTTTACGACTACTACCCAATAGATCACCAGCACTAATATCAAAAAATTCGGCAATTACTTGTAAAATTCTTTTAGTGGTTAATCCGGCTTTTTTAGGGTTGTTTGAAATCCCACTTAAAATCGCCTTGACGCTTTCTAAGCTTGGCATAGTGTTGTTTAATTGATGAAAAACAATAATTTTATTTAAAGCGCCTTCTAATTCCCTAATGTTATTTTGAATGTTTTCAGCAATAAATTCAACCACATCTTTATTTAATTGGTAGTTTTTATCTCTACATTTGATTTCTAAAATAGCCATACGAGTTTCTAGGTCTGGAAAAGAAATATCAGCAATCATTCCCCATTCAAAACGAGAAATAAGGCGGCTTTCAATACTAGGGATGGCTTTTGGCGGCCGGTCTGAAGAAATAACAATTTGTTTATTATTTTGATGTAGGACATTAAAAGTGTGAAAAAACTCCTCTTGAGTTTGTTCTTTGCCGGCAATAAATTGAATATCATCAATTAATAAGACATCTACACTGCGGTATCTTTCTTTAAAATCATCAGTTCGACCATTTTTTATGGAATAAATGAAGTCGTTGGTAAATTTTTCACTATTAATGTAAAGAATTTTTTTGGAAGGGTTTTTTGATAAAATGTGGTTACCAACCGCCTGAATAAGGTGAGTTTTACCTAAACCAACCCCACCATAGATAAAAAGAGGATTATAAACCTCGCCGGGTCTTTTGGCAGCGGCATCTGCTGCGGCATGAGCCAGTTCATTACCAGGCCCAACCACAAAATTATTAAAAGTGTAGTTAAAATTAACCCCAAATTTTCCAGATGATTTTTTAATGGATGGGGTTGAGTTATGCACAACACCTTCATTTTTTTCAGAATATTTTGTATTTTTTTGGCTAATTTTAGCTATATTATCTTTATTTTCAACCCTGTAGATAACCTGTAGATTATTTTTTGATAAAACATTTTCTAGGGCTTCAGTTATGTTTTTGTGATATTTTTTTTCTAACCAAACCTTAGTAAAAGCGTTGGGTACTCCGACAACAATATTTTGACTATCACTCTCAGTAATAAAAGTATTTTTAAACCAAGTAGTAAAATTAGCTTTACTGATTAGGAGCTCTAATTCTCCCAAAACAGTTTGCCATAATTTGTCATTATCATGCATGTTTTTAGGGTGAAAATATACGTAATATAACTATAACACAAAATAATATTAACTTAAACATTAATTGAGTTAATAACATGTGTATAAAATGTTGGTAAAATTGGAAAAGATTTTAACCTTGTTAAAAAACAAAGAATGTGGTATCATTTTGAAGTTATTAATTATTGAAGATCTCTAGTTTATGTCAACCAAAAGAACTTATCAGCCCAAAAAAAGAAAAAGAGCAAAAACACACGGTTTTATGGCTAGAATGGCTGATAAAAAGGGTCGCCAAGTTTTAAAAAGGCGTCGCACTAAAAAAAGAGGCCGGTTAACTGTTTAATCAAAAACAAGGCCATTATGCTGCCTAAAAACCATAGACTTAACAAAGAAACCGAAATAAAAAAATTGGTTAAAACCGGTCGAACATTTTTATTACCCCAATTTATTATTAGATATCAAATAAATAAAGAAGCAACCACTAAGGTTGGTTTTGTTATTTCTACCAAAGTTGATAAAAGGGCTAGTGTTCGTAATTTATTAAAAAGGCGGCTAAGAGAAGCTGTTAAAGAGCTTTTTCCAAATTTAAAATTAGGATATTCGGTGCTAATTATAGCTAAAAAAAGGGCATTGGAGCTAGATTTTCAGCAGATAAAAAAACAACTACTCTTTGCCTTTTCTCAAATAAAAATCTATAATAAATCTCAAGGTGATAAATAAAATTGTCTTAAAATTAATTTATTGGTATCAAAAAACACTATCTCCAGACACAGGGTGGTTTAGAGTATATTTTCCTTATGGCTATTGTCGTTTTACACCAACCTGTTCAGCATATTCTTATCAAGCTATTAAAAAATATGGGCTAATTAAAGGGCTTTTGAAATCATTTTGGCGTATTTTGCGCTGTCACCCTTTTTCGCGAGGCGGACACGATCCGTTGTGATAATTAATAAATAAAACAAAAACATGAATATATTTTTTGTTATTTTCTACCAACCCATTTTCAATCTATTGGTTTTTTTATACAATGTGATCCCTGGACAGGATCTAGGAATAGCTATTATTTTATTGACCTTAATTATTCGATTAATTCTTTATCCCCTATCTAAAAAATCGATCAAGGCCCAGAAAGATATGCAGTCAATTCAGCCGGAGATTGAGAGGATTAAAGAACAATATAAAGGAGATAAGGAAAAAATGGGTCCAGAGTTGATGGCTTTATACAAAAACAAGAAAATAAACCCTTTTGCCTCTTGTCTGCCTTTATTAATTCAACTACCTTTTTTATTTGCGGTTTATCGAGTTTTTTATAATGGTTTAAAACAGGAAGATGCGATGAGTGCTTTATATGGTTTTATTTCCAATCCTGGCATCTTAAATCAAACGGCTTTTGGATTTTTGAATTTAGCCAACAAGAGTATTTTATTAGCTGTTTTTGCTGGTTTAGCTCAATATTGGCAGTCAAAAATGTTAATGACTAAGAAAAAAGACAGTGGAACCATGGGTGCCATGAACAAACAGATGTTGTATATTATGCCGGTAGTTACTATAGTTATTGGCTCACAATTTCCAGCTGGCTTAACTTTCTATTGGTTATTAACTACCTTATTTTCAGTTGGTCAGCAGTATATAGTTTTAGGTGTTAAAAATAAAAAAACGACCGTCGAGGTTGTTGAATAATAAGCTAATAAAAAACACCTTTATTAAGGTGTTTTTTTAATAACTTAAAATATTTTTACGTAGCATAATTAAGTAAAAATTCGATCTGGACCAACGATAATTTTTAGTCTTTGGGGAGCGACTGTTATTTCCACCGGTGTTTTCATGATAATTTGTTCATCAGTTAAAATAGAAACCTGCTCTTCGGCATTGCTGCTGATTTTTATTTTAGTAAAAGGAAGAACCGTGTGACTGGATTTTTTCTTACCAAATAAAGTTGATTTTATAGGAGTGATTACAACATCTAAAATTCCGTCCATCGGGCTTGATTGGTAGTCTAACTGTTCATCAATTTTAAAATTATGAAGCGTAATGCGATTGTGTGCAGTTAATGGTTTTATTTTAAAATTATCATATTCAATAATTACATCACCATTTATAATTTCAGCAGTATTAATAAAATAATGGTTGTTTATCTTACCTAAATCAATTTTTTTAATAATTCGCGAAGCCAAGACATCACAAGCCAAGACTTTAGGAGGAATACCTAGTAGTTGAGCAATTTTATTATTATTATCAATTGGAATTAATCCTAGGGTGATATCTAAATCAGCCACGATATTTATAACCTTGGCAAAAGTTTGGTTGTTGCCAATAACCACCACATTTTGTATTCCTTCCTTAATCCCATCGGTAATCAACTCTTTCATATTTTTCAGAACAGAGAGTTTGGCAATACGACCCTTAATGCCTAGATCAGTGACCCTCTTTTCTATTTTTATCAGTAGATCAGTATATTTTTTGTCATTAAGGAAAGAATCATAAATATAAAGATACATATTGGATTATTGCCTATAGCTTATGGTTAATTACTTATTTGGCTTTTCTTCAAATTGCTTTTCTTTCATAGTTGTTAAAGGAGAGATTTTTTGATCAACATCTTTTTTAGCTTCAGTAATCACCACTGATTCAACCGGCATAGAAATTTGTCCTTGAATTAAAGCACCACTTTCAATAGAAATAATTTGAGCTTTTATATCACCAAGGATAATAGCGGTACCAGTAATTTCAATTTTTCCTTTTACAGTGATATTTCCTTTGATTTTGCCGGAAATAAAAGCATTATTGGCTTTTATACTAGCTTCTACCACAGCGGAAGGGCTAATTTTTAGATTATTTTTAGTTTGTAGAGTGCCAACTAAAACTCCTTCAACCACTAAATCACCTTCTCCTCTAAAATTGCCATCTAAGCGAACAGACGGCCCAATAATGGTTTCGATGGTTTTTTGATTTTTGTGAGTTTGATTTTTAGTAAACATAAAAGTTATTTTAATTGAGTATTTTAAGTTGATTAACTAAGTCAATCTTAATGCAAAGTCCTAAAAAAGTCAAAGGAACGAGCAGGGCTAAGATAGACTTTTGGCGGCTCTTATACTATAATTATTGGTGCTCTTTATTAGTAAATATAAACAAATGGATGAATTTATATTTTTAAAGAAAGATATTAGAAAAACATTATGGTTGACGCTTTTAATTTTAGCTATTTTTGTCGCTTTTTATGTTTTAGAACAAACCAATGGTATTTTAACTAGGATGTCCAAATTCTAATATATTACGACACAATATTGTTTTAAAAAATAAAGATAAAAATAATATTTTTTATTTTTTTAGAATTTTGATTCGATCCGCCCACACTTTCAGTTTCGGTGGGCACAGAAATATATAAGTCCTTGTAGTTTAATGGATAGAACAAGGCTCTCCTAAGGCCTAAATAGAGGTTCGATTCCTCTCAAGGACACCATCCTTCGCTCTTCACTCATATCGCTTTGCAATATTCGTTCGGAGGTATGGAGAGCAAGTCATCTATGATAAATTATTTGACTTTTTTGTAGATTTCACTATTATATAGAAATATGAATCAGATAGACCCTGATCCGAGTCCGAAAGTATACTTAATAAAATTTAGTAAAAATATGATAAACCCTTATTTTTAAGGCGTTTTTTAATTGATCAAATATGATTTTTGTATATTTAACACTTTTAATTATTTTATCAGCTTGGTTTTCTGGTATGGAAATAGCTCTTTTTTCACTTTCTAGCGCTAAAATAAGATCTTTAATTTTAGCTAAAAAGCCCAACGCAGAACTTCTAAGTAAACTTTTAAATAATAAACCCCGTCTTTTAGTGGTGATTTTATTAGGTAATAATCTAGTTAATATTGGAGCTGCAAGTTTAGCTACGGTAGCAGCTATTAATACTGTCGGCTCAGCCGGAGTAGGGCTAGTTACTGGAGGAATGACTTTGTTGATTTTAATTTTTGGGGAAATGTATCCTAAGGCCTATTTTCAGATTCATGCTGTTAAAATGGCTCTCTTTTTTGCGCCAGTTATTTATTTTTTACAAATAATACTATTTCCATTGTTGTTTTTATTAGAAAAATTGTTATTTTTGTTAACTAAAGGCAAAAAAAGAGAAGGTGTTTCAGAGACAGAATTTAAGGCCTTTAGCCGTTTAGCTGTAGAAAAAGGGGTTTTAGACTTTGAAGAGCATGAAATGATTATGAATGTTCTAGAATTTAATAATACTTCGGTTAAAAACACGATGACGCCTCGCTATAAAATGGCGGTTGTGGATGCTGAAGCTGAAGTAGATCAGGTGGCTTATTTTATGGCCCAAGAAGGATTTAGTCGTTATCCGGTTTATCATAATCAAAAAGATAATATTATTGGTTATGTTCATGCTATGGATATTATGAAAGTTTTAAATAGTGATGATCGCGAAGATCAGATAATTAAGCATATTCAGCCAATTATGAAGGTCAATGAACGGGAAAAAGTTAATCTTGTCTTTAATAAAATGAGAGCCGAGCAGACCCACATTACTTTGGTAGTCAGGAAAAACCAGCAAATTCTGGGGCTAGTGACCATGGAGGATCTTTTAGAAGAGTTAGTGGGTGATATTGTTGATGAAAAAATGAGCTAAGATACTATATAGAACTAATTTTTTTGGCTAATTTTAGCAAATTTAATACCCTGAACCAGATGGTTCAGGGTAATTTTTAGCCGCAGAGATAAAGTATAATTACTGTTGCTAGCCAATAAAGAGTCATTAAGACCCTTGTAGTGTTCCTGTTTATTTTTTTAAACAGTCCTAGCAAGAGGCAAAGGACACTAAACCAGACTACAGCGCTTATTAGGCCTATCCAAAAGCGCTTAGCTAGTTCCATTCCCAACTGATTATTTTGTTGGGAAGTTAAATATGGTTGCTCATTAGCAAAGATTACTGGATCAAAAATCCAGATTAATAATAAGCCAGTGGCAAACAATGTGCCCAGAGTAGCGGCGATAACCCAGAAAAAATCTAGGATTTTCTGCATTTTTTCTCCAATTTGTAAGATACATTATATTAAATAAGTATAGCATATTTATATTATTTTGTCAAGTAAAAATAATAACCTTCGAGATTAATCTCGAAGGTTAAAGAGTCATAAAAGAGGAAATAGTTTAAAAAGTAAGACTAGGTAAAAATCAGGATTATTCGGATATATTTTCTTCAAAAATTTTTTTGAAGTCAATTTTTACCAGTCTAATGATATTTTCCTGAGTCGTAGCCACATGTATATAAAAAAAGCGATCCACCATTTCGCGTAGAGTATTTATATGGCTAGGGACCCTTGAAAAGAGAGAGTCGGTGCTATTGTCTTTTTTAAACAAAACAACGTCATTTAGTGCCAGTCTTTCAAAAAAACCAGGCTGGACAATCAGGATTTCTCCGCTTTTAAGTTTAAGCTCTTTTTCAAGCTGCTTTTCTAATTCAAGTAGTTTTTTTGGACTGCTAAGAAACCGGTTCCATTTTTGTAGCAGTTTAGAATCAATTTCATGTATGGGGTAGTCAAAATCTCCAAGATGTTGTTCATCGGCATAAGGGGCTATTTTAAAAGTAGCAATAGCTTTGTGCAATTTTCGCAACAGAATGTTTTTACCTAGAGAATGCTTAGCTGCTAAAGTTAGGGCTTCGGAATCGCTTAAATTATAGAGATCAAGATTTAAGCGAGATAATTCAGCTAAAGCCCGCTGAAACATACGAGTAATAATTTTAGCGGTTCCGTTTAGATAAATCATCTTATACATTCGAAGATAGCTAAACTGGTAATTAATAGCTTCTTCAATAACCTTGTCACTAATACCTAACTGATTTTCTATAAATTGTAGATACTGCATGATTTTGTCCGCATTAAAAGCTAATTCATAGCCAGTATGATGAGCATCTCGATGAAGATAATCCATTTTATCAGCGCCAAAATTGGGGCTGTGAATCAGTTGGCCCAGAGGGTGCTGATTATTGAAAAGTTTTTCAACTAATTGATAATTAGCATAAGAGGCAATGACATTTTGTAGCGACTGCAGTATTCTTAAACCATTTTCAGTATGGTTAAAGGGCAGCATTTTTTCAATTTCATGTGAAAAGGGCCCATGACCAATATCATGGAGGAGAGCAGCTACTTCAAGTGCATGCACAACATCCCGATCAACAATTTTTAGTCGTTCTATGATTTGTCTTAAGCGACATAAAACACCTAAAGAATGTTCAAAGCGGGTATGCACGCCTCCAGGTAAAACCTTATAAGCAAAACCAAGTTGGTAATGTTCCAACAGTCCTTGAAAATTTGGACTGTCTATAATTGGTCGTAATCCAGTAATATCTACAGGGCCATTAATCGGTATATGAATAGTTCTTTCTGGGATTTTTATTCCATAATTCATTGGATACTCCTTGATTTTTAAGGGACTAGTTTAATGAGGAATATTAATTTAAATTATCAATATTGTCAATAATAGTAGTTAGGTATTTGACAACCTTGCGCACAGATGTTAGTATACCCCTATAGGGTATTAAAGGTATGAATCAAAAAATTTGTCATCAAGGAAAAATAATTTCGCAGCTCCATCGCATTGAAGGTCAAATTAGAGCGATTGAAAAAATGTATCAGAACCAGCGTGATGTTGAAGAAATCGTGCGCGTGGTTTTAGCAGCGCGGGCTTCTTTGGATTCGGTTTGCCAGCTATTAGTGACTGATAAGATTCAGGGTTGTTATGGACAAAAATCGGCTTTAAAAAAACAGGAATTATTAAAATTAATTAAAATTTTATTTAAAATAACTTAATTAGTAATTAAAAAATATATGGCGATGAATTTAACAGATCAAAATTTTGATCAAGAAGTCAAACAATTTGACGGCGTGGTACTAGTTGATTTTTTTGCACCTTGGTGCGGGCCTTGTCAGATGCAAGCTCCAATTATTGACGAGTTAGCTAAAGAATTTTCCGCAAACGATAAAGTTAAGATTGTCAAAATTGACGTTGATCAAAGCAAAACAACTGCTTCGGAATTTCAAGTAATGAGTATTCCTACTTTGAAAATTTTTAAAAACGGTCAAGTAGTTGATGAAACGATGGGTTTACAAAATAAGGATGCTTTAGTGGAAAAGATTAACCAACACTTAAAATAAGTTTTATGAAAAACGATATTTATGACGTCGTTATCATTGGCGCTGGGCCAGCTGGTTTGACGGCGGCTATTTATACTGCTCGTCGAGCTTTGAAAACGCTAGTGATTTCTAAAGATGTTGGCGGACAAATGTCCCTAACCGATGATATTGAAAATTATCCTGGCTTTGAAACGATTGGCGGTTTGGAATTAGGCCAGAAGTTTCAACAGCAAGCTCAGAAAGCAGGAGCGGAGTTTATTTTTGAAGAGATCGTTAAGTTAGAAAAACAAGACAAAACTTTTTTTTTAAAAACAGTAAGTAATAAAGAAATTAAATCCAAAACAGTAATTTTGGCATTTGGTTTAATGCCACGTGATTTAAAAGTTCCGGGCGAAAAAGAATTAACTGGCAAAGGTGTCACTTATTGTGCTACTTGCGATGGACCTTTGTATCGGGATAAAACAGTGATCGTGGTTGGCGGAGGCAATGCTGCTTTAGATGCTGCTGAATTTTTAAGCCGCATTGCCCAGAAAGTTTATTTACTTCATCGTCGAGATCAATTCAGGGGAGAGCAAGTTTTAGTCGATCAAGTTAAGGCGGCTAAAAATGTAGAAATTATTTACAACGCCGATACTAAAGAAATTAAAGGGCAGAACAAAGTAGAAGCATTGGCTTATATTACTAATGATGGCCAAGAAGGCGAAGTTAAAGTTGACGGTGTTTTTATTGAAATTGGTCACGTGGCTAAAACAGATTGGTTAAAAGAGTTAGTCGAGCTTAGTGAGCGTCAGGAGATCAAAATATCCAAAGATTGTGAAACCAACTTGCCAGGCATTTTTGCTGCTGGCGATATTTCCGATATTACTTATAAGCAAGCAGTTATTTCGGCTGGAGAAGGCGCCAAAGCGGCCTTACAAGCTTATCGTTACTTGCAAGGCGATAAAGTTTTGATTCCTGATTGGCAAAAGAAAAAATAAAATTAAAAATATGAATGCTTATCAAAATGCTTTAAAGCAGCTGACAACAGCTGCCGAGATCATTAATCTAGATAAAAAAATATTAAAAAAATTAAATCAGCCAGACAAAATAGCCCAGGCCGATTTATCAGTTCAGATGGATAATGGTCAAGAAAAGAAATTTTTAGCTTATCGAGTGCAGTATGATAATTCCAGAGGCCCGTATAAAGGTGGTATTCGTTTTCATCACGAAGTTAATTTGGACGAGGTAAAGGCTTTAAGTTTGTGGATGGCCATTAAATGTGCGGTTGTGGATATTCCTCTGGGTGGCGCTAAAGGCGGCGTGGTGGTTGATCCTAAAATTTTAAGCCAGTTGGAAATTGAACAATTATCGCGAGCCTGGGTACGAGCTTTTCAAAATATTATTGGACCAGATAAAGATATTCCGGCCCCTGATGTTTATACTAATCCGCAGATTATGGCTTGGATGGCGGACGAATATTCTAAATTAGTCGGTCAGAAAACTTTAGGGGTAGTTACTGGTAAGCCCTTAGACCAAGGGGGCTCTCAAGGCCGAGATAAAGCCACGGCCAAAGGTGGTTTTTATGTTTTAACAGAAGCCATTAAACAATTAAACTTAAAGCCAGAAAATTTAACGGTCGCTATTCAGGGGTTTGGTAATGCTGGCAGTGTGATGGCGGAATTATTATTTCAAGCTGGTTATAAAATAATCGCTTTAGCTGATTCTAAATCCGTGATTTATAATCCAATTGGTTTTGATATTGATAAAGTTATAGAATACAAAAAGCAAAACAAGGCCTTACAAGGCTTTGCGGGTTCTAAAGAAATTTCCATTGAAGATTTTTTTGCTTTGGATGTTGATATCGTTATTCCGGCTGCTTTGGAAAATCAAATTACCGCAGACAATGTTAATGACATCAAAGCTAAAATTATTTTAGAATTAGCCAATGGTCCGGTTACTCCTGGAGCCGACCAAATTTTACAGCAGAAGGGCATTGTCGATATTCCGGATGTGCTCGCTAATGCCGGCGGAGTGACAGTTTCCTATTTTGAGTGGAAACAAAACTTGGAAGATAAATATTTAAGCGAAGAGGAGGTAAATCAGAAGTTAAAAGAAAAAATGATTACTGCTTGGCAAGTCGTTTGGCAAACTGCTGAAAAATATAAAGTTGATTTAAGAACAGCTGCTTTTATTACCGCCTTAGAAAGAATTGCCAAAGCTACTAAATAAAAAATTTAAAACAAATTTTAAAACGCATGGTTGTTTTAACCACGCGTTTTATTGTCTTCTTATATTTATCCGGAGCCATTTTTTGCTACACCGATTACACTGATAGCGATACAACCAATTAATCCCTCTGGTATCATATTGATTGGTAAAGCCAAAACTCTTTTTTTTTCCAGAATAGTCTCGGGAACCACATTGAGGACAACAAAGGGGCTTTGTTGGAGCTTTTTTATATTGGAGGTTGTTTTCCATGCTTTGTCTTAATCGCCAGAGAAGCAAAGTAATTATTACCAGTAATATGCAAAAGGGATCAGAGAATATAAGACCGAAAATTACAAACCACCCAAGGATATAAATCAGGCCAAATGACATAAATTCTCCTTAGTTTAAAAAAGATCAAATATGATTCTGGCAGTATAGCATTATTTTTAAATATTGATCAACCTCTAGTTTTTTGTTAAGACGGTTTTTAATTTGAGGCTAAATTTACTATAATAAAGCCATGAGACAGCCAAACTATAATTTAGAAAGAAAATTAATCAAGCAAGGTTATCAAAAGATTGTTGGTATTGATGAAGTTGGCCGCGGAGCTTTGGCTGGCCCAATTGTAGCAGTTGCTTCAATGATAATATCTCAAAAAATACCTTATCAAATTTTTAAAATAAAAATAAAAGATTCTAAATTACTTTCTGAAAAAAATCGCGAAAAAATTTTTGCAGAATTAAGCCAAAAAGTTATTTGGTCAGCCGGTTTGGTCAGCCATCGTGAAATTGATCAGCTTGGCATTAGCCGCGCTAATATTTTAGTAATTAAAAGAGCTTTAAAAAAACTAGAAATAGAACCAGATTATTTGCTTTTAGATAAAGTCTATAATTTTAAACATCCCCAACCCTGGCAGTCAATCATTAGGGGAGACCGAAAAATTTTATCAATTGCCGTTGCTTCAATTCTAGCCAAAGTATATCGTGATCGCATTATGTGTGATTATCATCAAAAATATCCGGAATATAATTTTCAGCAGCACAAAGGCTATGGCACTAAATTACATCAGCAATGTTTAATTAAAAACGGCAGTTGTGGCATTCACCGCCAAAGTTTTTTGAAGAACTTATCCCCTTGACACCTGTTTTTTGATTTGCTAAGTTATAGAAAATATATCGCCGTCCGTAAGTTTAGCGACGGCTATGTAATTATTCCTAGCTGATTACTGGTAAATAATATATGATGCTGTATTTTTTCAATAAATTAGCTAAAAACAGGCAGCAAGCGATTAACAAAAATAGCCGTTTTTACGGGTATTTTAGATATAAACAAAAACCCTGCCTTGCGGCAGGATTTTTGCGAAAAGCGATTTTGAGGCTAACAAAGTTAGTCTCAGCCCTTATGATAAAAGAAATATTAGTTTTTGTCAATAGGGATTAAGTATTAATTTCTGTTTTTTAAACAGAAAAAGGAAAGCGAGAGTTATGGATTTAAACAAAGTAAGTCTAATTGGCAATTTAGCCAATGATCCAGAAAGCCGAACACTGCCTTCTGGACAGCAAGTAGCTTTATTTTCTTTGGCTACTAATTATACTTGGCGTGATGTTAAAACCAAGGAAAAGAAAGAGCGGGCTGATTTTCACAAAATAGTGGCTTGGGGCAAGTTAGCCGAGATTATTGCCACTTATTTGAAAAAAGGGTCTAAAATTTTTCTAGAAGGACGCTTACAGAATCGCACCTGGGAAGATAAGAATAAAAATAAGCGCTACACCACTGAAGTTGTGGCTTCTGATTTGATTATGCTTGGCGGCAAAAACAGAAAAGAAGTCAAAGGCGATGAAACCGCCAAAGAGGACGTTGATGTAGAAGAAATTCAAATAGAAGAGGAAAATTAATTGTTGTTTTAGACAAGGTTTAGAGTTCGCCTGTATCTCTAAACCTTTCCTAAGGCAGTAATTTATAAGGTAATTTAACAAGATGAGAAAAGCGATTTTTTATTTATTTTTCTTTTTAGTAATTTTTTGTTTTTTAGAAACAGACTATTTAAAAGCCAGTGAAACAGATTTAGTGATTTCTGAAATCATGTATGACTGGCCTGGTTCAGACGCTGATCACGAGTGGATTGAAGTTTATAATTCTAGCTTAGAAAATATTTTAGTCAATGAAGAAGAGTGGAGATTTTTTGATGGCTCTAATCACAGCTTAAATTTATTTCAGGGTACTACTACTATTGCCGTAGAGGAATTTTTTGTTTTAGCAGATGATGCGGAACAATTTTTATTAGACTATCCAGATTTTAGTGGCACGCTTTTTGATACAGTAATTAATTTATCAAATTCCAGTTCAACTATTTCCTTGAGCTTTGACAGCGGTAGCACTTATCCGGTTTTGGCTAATTATGAGTCAGCTTGGGGAGCAAATGGCAATAGTTTTAGTTTGGAAAAAATTGAACTTAACCAAAACAGTGAAGAAAATAATTGGCAAGAAAGTGGTATAGAGGGAGGCACACCTGGGTTGCCCAATAGTATTATTGAAGAGCCAGAAATTTTACCGCCCCAGGCAGTGGCTAATTGTCCGCAGACTTTATTTGTTGACGAAGAAGGGAATTTTGATGCTAGTAATTCTACTGATCCTCAAAATTTACTTTTAAGTTTTTTATGGGATTTTAGCGATGGCCAAACCAGTACTTCGACTATTGCTACTCATGCTTTTACGGAAATTAATAATTATAATATTAGCTTAACTGTATCTAATGGCGAGCTTGAAGACATAGTTTTTTGTTTAGTAGAAGTTTTAGAACCAGAAGATCTAATGAGTGATTATTGGCCGCAGATTATTGTTTCAGAATTTTTACCAAATCCAGCCGGCAGTGATGACGAAGAGTGGATTGAATTATATAATCTTGGTCCCGAAACCGTAGATTTAGTTGGCTTTCAGTTGCAGGATAATTCTGCCCGAGTTTTTACTTTAAGCGAAGATGATGGTTTAGATTTAATTTTAGAAGCTCAAGAATATTTAGTTTTAGGCAAAGAAATCACTGGAATTTCACTAAATAATACCGGCGGAGACAGTGTGAAATTATTTAATCCCAATCAAGAATTATTAGAGCAAATAATTTATGAAGAGACTGCCCTAGAAGATAAAAGCTATGCTCGGCAGGATAATAATTTTCTATGGACCACCATACCTACGCCCGGTGAAAATAATGTTTTTGTGATTAATCAGCCGCCCCAAGCAAAAATAACTTTAAAATCAGATGATTTATATATTGATGAGAAAATAATTTTTTCCGCTGAAGATTCTTTTGATCCTGAAGAGGAAGAGCTAGAATATCATTGGGATTTTGGCGACGGAAAAACAGGAAATGATCAAACCGAAGAGCATAGCTATGCAGCAGTTGGTAATTATTTGGTAATTTTAACAGTTAAAGATATTGAAGGGCTTGAAGACGAGGCAGAATTATTAATTAATATTCAAGAGATAAAAGAAGACGAAGAAATTAAAATTAGCCCGATTGATTTTGAACAACAAGATTTAATTATTTCTGAATTTATGCCTAATCCAGTTGGTAGTGATGATCAGGAATGGATTGAGCTATATAATGCTTCTAGTAAAGATATCAGTTTAGCTGGTTGGCAAATTGATGATAGTGATGGTGGCAGTAAGCCCCATATTTTTACGGAAGAAAATATTTTAGGGGGAGATTTTTTAGTAATTTATCGCCAAGACAGTGGTTTGGCTTTAAATAATTCTGAAGACTCAGTTAGACTAATTACTCCAGCCGAAGAAATTTGGCAAGAAGTGGAATATAGTAAAATTCCTGAAGGTCAGTCGCAGGCCTGGGATTTAATAAATGGTGAATGGTTTGTTAGTAATCCACCAAGCCCAGGAGAAGAAAATTTTAATCTAATTGAACCAGAAATTATTTATAGTATTGCCGAGATTAAAGAACTAGAAAAAAATGATCAAGTTATAATTCAAGGTGTTGCTCTAGAAGATGTAGCATCATCAGCCCGCAGTTTTTATATTACTGATTGGGATCAGGAAGAAATCTATTATGATCAAGTAGCGGAAATTTATTTTTCAAAAAAAGATTTTCCCGACATTAGAAAAGGTGATCTAATAGATGTCAGAGGTCAAATTTCTCAGACTGGATTTTTACCGCGAGTGAAAATAAAAACGCAGGAAGATATTATTGTCAATAATTTAGCTTTAGCTTTAGATTTACCGGAAACTATTAATGTTGAAGATTTAGAAGATGATTTGCTAGGCGGATTTGTAACTCTACAGGGCACAGTAGTTAAAAAAAGCGGTAAGAATATTTATTTAGCAACTAGTGAAAATGAAGAATCGAAAATTAGAGTTTATGCAGATTTTGATATTAAAGATTTAGAAATAAAAAAAGGTGCTGAAATTATTGTTAGCGGAATTTTAACAGAAACAGACAGCGGTTTTAAATTACTGCCTTTGCAAAAAGAAGATTTATTAGTAGCTCAAGTTTTAGGCCTAGCCATGACCAATGAAGAATATGGAAATATTGATAATAATATTTCTACTTCTACTAATCAAGTAGCCAGCCCAACTCGCCAAAAGCAAGTAAAGAATATTTTATTGTTTATTATTATCGGCGGAATTATTATAGGGGTGATTTATTTTGTAAAAATAAAAAAAAGTAAACAGAGGGTTTAGTTTGTTGACAAAATTTCTTTCTTTAGCCATAATCAAGTTGAATTTCATTGTACATTACATCAAACATAAACCTGAAAGGAGGACACAATTATGTTTTGTAAAGTATCTAATCTTAAATCTGGTGTTCCTTGTAAGGTTGTTTCGTGGGCGAATACTGAAAAAAAAGACAGTGATCTTTTTACTAGTATTAGTCAAAAGACATTTATTACAGACCTTATGCCTCCAGAAGCAAAGGTAAAATTATTTGGACATCAACCACCATTTACTAATACTGAAATAAACGCAGTAGTAAAAAAATGGATAGCACAGGCAGCTATTAAGGAGCGGATATATTTTTTTGGTAGTACAGCAGAATTAGGTACTATTGCTGCTAAAAAATGTTTAAAACAAGCAAAGGGTAATATTGAAGATATAGATGCTATTATTGGTGGCACTAATACTGGCCCTGGCTATCCCAGCTTAGCTGATCATATCAAATTAAATTTAGGTGGCCAGTCTAATGCCATGTGTTACGACACTACTGAAGCCTGTACAGTTGGCGCTAGTGCTATTTTTCAAGGATGGAGTTTAATTCGCAGTGGTGCTTGCAAGAAAGTCTTGGTAGTATGTGCCGAGAAAGCTAATACCTTGACAACTGCTGATAATTATTTTGGAGCCAATTTGTTTGGTGATGCCGCCTTTGCAGTATTACTTAGCGCTGCTGATAAAGATGATTTTCTTTTTTTTGATTTTCAATCTCTACCTTATGATGGCAATATTGAGGCTATTATTAAAGCAGCTACTGGTTTTCAACAAGTAGGCGAGAAAGTACATAAGTTTGTAGGCAGAGAAGTGGTTAACGCATTAGTTGCGGCACTTGAAAAAGCAGGCATTGATCCGATGTTCATTAAGCACCTTATTTCCCACCAACCAAGTGGGAAAACATTGAAACTCTTGATGGACAAATTACTAAAACAGTGGGAAAATGTGAAATTTCTTGAGGCGTTTAGTAATTTCAGTTTCAGCAAGATTAAGCAGCTTATAACAGAACGTAAAAATAAGGATCAAGATGATAAATACATTATCTTATTTCACAGAAATGTGGATGTTATTGGAAATGCCTCTGGAGCCAGCACTGGTTCGTTAATTTCTAGAGGCCTAGCTAATGGAACTATAAAAAAAGGAGACATTGTCTTAGTAGTCACTTTTGGGGCAGGCTTAAGCATAGGTATTTATGCTTTTGTTGTTGGCGATTCTGCTTTAGCTGCCTAAAGCAGAATTACCCCAAACATATAATCCCGTTGGGTTCAACTCGGCGGGATTTATATTTGTCTAAATTATTTATTTCCGCTAAAATTAAACCATGATAAATGAAATTAAAAAAGATTTAGAAGAATTAAAGAATCCAGCCAAAGCCAAGCTCTTGTCTGGTTTTTTTAAGACCGGCAAAGGCGAATACGGCGAAGGAGATGTCTTTTTAGGCATTAGCGTGCCTCAGCAGCGCCAAGTAGCCAAAGATTATTTAAATTTGAGTTTAGTTGATTTGCAAAAACTGCTATCTTATAAAATCCATGAATATCGTCTAGTGGCTTTGCTGATTTTGGTTGGGCAGTATAATAAGTATGAAAATCTTAGGAAGAAGATCGTTGATTTTTATTTGAAGAATACTAAAAATATTAATAATTGGGATCTGGTTGATCTGTCGTCTCATAAAATTTTGGGCCATTATTTTTTTAATAAGAATAGAAAGATTCTATATAAATTAGTTCGCTCAAAAAATCTTTGGGAGCGCCGCATTGCAATTTTGTCCACGGCTTATTTTATCAGCCAAAATCAATTTAAAGACACTTTAAAAATCGCGGGAATACTTTTAAATGATGAGCATGATTTGATTCACAAAGCCGTGGGATGGATGTTGCGCGAAGTGGGTAAGCGGGATCAGCCGACCGAAGAAAGATTTTTAAAAAAACATTATCAGAAAATGCCACGCACTATGCTACGTTATGCGATTGAAAGATTTGATGAAAAAAAGAGGCAGTTTTATTTAAAGAAATAAAATAGGCAAAGAAATTGCTTTGCCTATTATGTTTTTTAAGTCAACCTAATATGGTTGACATAGGGAGGGTGAAGAGAAGAGAAGCCAAGTTGAGACTCCGGCCGCGATATTTTTGTGGCCATTTTTTTGTCGTGCATCGCCTTTCTGTCATCATCCCAGTTGGAAGTGTCCCAGATTACACCAGGCACATTGATCAGCTTTGCGTTGACTCTGTAAAGGTTTTGCAAGGCTGATATGGTGGTTAGCTCCTCGACTCCAGCGTTATCTGTGTTCCATGGTGAATCTCCAGCCAGCAGAAAACCAGTGATTGACAGATATTTCAAATTCCACAGAGCTAAAGTATTCCATGGAGTTTCTTTGCCATTAGCGGTGAAGATAAAGCGGGTTTCGCTGAAGTTATGACCTTCTAAGGCGGCGCCGACGACTAATGTATGAGAGTCCATGTAGCCGGATAAAGTTTCAACCATTTCTTTGGTTACGGAGACCGTAGAAGAAGCTAATAGCAGATGGCTATAACCAGCTTGGACAGCTCTGAATACAATTGCATTCAAAGCGGGTACGAATTTTTGCCAAGGGGTCACCGGAAAGATATCAGCTCCTGCTATGGGGTTTTCTATCTTGGACAGCTCTGAATACAATTGCATTCAAAGCGGGTACGAATTTTTGCCAAGGGGTCACCGGAAAGATATCAGCTCCTGCTATGGGGTTTTCTATAGCTTGTGATTTGTCTTCTGCTACATTAATGGCAGCAAAAACCAGACCACTGATTTGAGTTGCTTGGGAGATGAAGTTTTTTAAGACCCCAATCTCTTCCGGTGCTTTTCCCCAATACCTGGTGCCAACTGCAATTTTTAGATTATTCAAATTACCCTCCTGAATTTTAAGGTTGATTTTAAAGGAACTTTTTAATATTTAAAGGATTTTTTAAAATATCATAGATAGTTGTTTTTGTCAATCATCATTGACTTTTTGCATTATTTTAGTTATAAATAGATATGCTTGTATTATAATATGTGCCGGAGTGGTGGAATTGGTAGACACGCTTGGCTTAGGACCAAGTGCCTTCGGGTGTGGGGGTTCGAGTCCCTTCTCCGGTACCACGGAATTTTATCCACAGAAAATATAATTTAATTCAAAAACCGTAATAATTACGGCTTTTTTGTACCTCTTGTTTTTGCGATACCCAGGAAAATGTTCTACCTATCACCCCAATGAGACTCGAATCTCAAATTGACACTATTTTTAATCCATGGTAAATCTACCTTAATTAAATAGTTCTGTACAACATTATCAAGAGGAGTAACATATGTTGAAATCCTGTCCCCATTGTGTTCAGATAAGTGAACACATGAAATTAAAGCTGTCGCTTTGGAAAGACATTGATTGGTACGCGGTGAAAGCGTGGCTTTTCGTTGCCATCATTCTTTTATTAATGGTATGGTTTGGTGGAGATGAATTAAAGTCCGATCCCATTTGAAAACAATTTTGGTATCATCTGATGGTGATTTTGACAATTTTCTGTTTTGTCGGAACCTGCTATTTCCTTATACCAAGGAATATACGTAATGGTCGTGAATACGATATTTTTCTTGATAAGGAAGGAAAGTGCCACACTCATCATCGTCCTTTAGAGCGTCCATTTCTTTGTGGAGGACCATGGCCTCCTGATAGGGATATATATGGCGGCATCATTCATTTTAAGTTGAGACTGGGTGGTATGTTCCGTCGAAGATTTGGAGAAATAGAGGGCATCTATGTGGGGTTTGATGAATACTGGAAATTGAGAGTCAATCATGATGGATCACTTACTATTTATAGTCGTGAGATTCAGATTGATGGTAATCCAAAGGTGCTTTTAGAGTTTGTTAAAATGCATCCAAAGCCTTTGAAATATCGTCAGTGCCTCAACGTGCAGACAGCTTAAAAGAATATATCCTCAACGTGAAAAAAGAGACTGAATAAATTTTAGTCTCTTTTTGTCTTTTTAAGCAAATTATTCCCTCTATACAATAAATCCCAACTTGCTATACTCTAAGTACCTTTGGTAATTAATGAATTAAAATTTTCTGATGCCTAATTCTGTAAAAGGTTTGAACTTCCTTCACTAGGCCGTACCATTCGATTCGTCCCGCTATGCGGGACTCACTCATGGTTTCCAGCGCTTCCAGCGCCTCCAACCACTTATTCATCAAGAATCGAATGTCTCGAGTGAGCGTAGTCGAAGGGCATTCATAACTCGGTTGGCGCAACCATTTACGTATAAATAAAATAATCGCTGAAGTTGGCGATTTTTTGATGTTTAAAATTTTTAGTAGACAATTTTTTTCAATTTGTTATACTTTTAACTGTAAATAATATATCAAGGGTGTGTAGCTCAGTTGGTTACCCACCTGCCACGCAAGGCGAGCTTGGCAGGCGTTGTAGGGAGTTGCTATACATTAAAATTATTTTTAGGACGCGTAGCTCAGCTGGTTAGAGTGCCACGTTGACATCGTGGAGGTCAGAGGTTCAAGTCCCCTCGCGTCCACCATTCGTCAGCTTATTTAGAAATTATTAAAATGTATATTTTTCTATTAATCCTTCTTTTTTTAATTTTACTGACTTTTTTCTATTCTATTTTTAGGGCGATTTCCTGGGTGCCGATGCAGAGCAAGGATTTGGAAAGATTTTTAAAATTGGCCAACATCCAAGCTGGACAAAAAGTTTATGATCTAGGATGTGGCGATGGTAAATTACTCTTTACTGCTGCCAGACAAGGAGCTAAAGCAAAGGGCTTTGAAATATCATTATTACCCTATGCTATCGCCAAAGTAAGACAGTTGTTTAATAAAACAAAAATCACGATAAAATTTAGGGACTTTTGGTGGGTTGATTTATCTGAAGCCGATGTGGTTTTCTTTTTTTTAATACCTCGTATTTACCCTAAACTCAAGAAAAAATTACAAAAAGAATTAAAACCAGGCACAAAAGTTATTGCCTATGTTTGGCCTTTTGAAGACTGGCAACCTGATCAGATAGATAAAGTCCAAAATAGACGAACCATATATCTTTATATAATTAAATAAAAACCTAAATAGTTGGGAGCTATTTTTTTTAAGTTTCTTTACAAAAGGACTATAAAATTTTATAATATAAACAAGTTGTCATTAATTTAACTCAAGAATATGGTTAAAAAGAAAAAAACCCTATCTGCTCATTCGAGTCTGAGCCTGAGGGCTCATCCCTCAGAGTCGAAGACCGACAGGCAAGAAAAAAAAGAAGAGGATCAAGAACAAGAAATTAAGTTTAGCGAAGAATCTTGGGATGATTTGGCTGGTGAAACAGATGAGTTAGAAGAAGAAGGGCAATTGTCAGTTGATGTTTATCAGGATAAAAATAACATTATTATTAAGTCTACCATTGCCGGAGTAGAGCCAGAGGACATTGATATTACTTTTGATAATGATATGATTACAATTCGGGGTAAGCGCAGAAAAGATTTAACTATTAGAGAGGAAGATTATTTTTATCAGGAATGTTATTGGGGGAGTTTTTCTCGCTCTATTATTTTGCCGGTAGATGTTATGGAAGAAAAAATTAAAGCCACCATTCGTAACGGCATTTTAACCATTAGTTTACCTAAAACAAAAAAGCAGGATATTGATATTCAGGTGGAAGACGAGAATTAATTTTTATTATGATAGTTAGAAATTTAGAATTAAAATTTGACCGTCAGGAAGACGAAAAAGTATTTTTGAAAGCCGATGCGGGTGCTGAGGTGGTGATTACTGATTATCTAGCAGATGATTTTAAAGAAAGAGATAAGAAGGTGTATTTAAGTATTGACTATAAACCACTAGTTTCTTCTGACGAGAATCAAAAAAAGATTCTCAATGAACTTTTAGATAGTGAAAAAGATGGATAAAATAAAGAATTTTTTTCTTAATATAAAACATTTCGTTATCTTAAAGTGGTCATTGCTGATAATGGCCCTTTTTATTGTGCTTTGGCTTTCGGTTTTAACGGCTAACGCTACAATTAACAGTAAATATAACGGGATTTTTCTTAAAGGCACCGAAGTAGCCGGAGTAGACATCGGTAATTTAGATTTTGAACAAGCTAAGGAGAAAATAAATCAGCGGATTGATTTTATTAGTCGTCGCGGATTTGTCTATAATACTCCGGATAAAACAGTAGTCATTTATCCTAACGTGCCGGCTATAGAATCGGCGGACACTTCCTATCCTTTGGTTTATTGGGAAATAGATAAGACCTTAGGTGCTATAGAAAAAAAACAATCCAACAATCATTTAAGTAACTTAATTAGTAAAATTAAAACATTATCCAATGGCAGTAATTTTGAGTTGCAATACAGTTGGGATCAGAAACAGCATCTGGAAATATTGATTAGTAATTTAAAAGGGTTGTTAATGGATAAAGCAGAGGCCAGTTTTGAGATCATAGATAATAGTTTAAAAGTTGTGCCGGAGCAAATTGGCCTTACTTTTGATTACCACCGAGCCATGGATGATACCGCCGAGCAAATTAAGAATTTGATTAATAAAGATATAAATTTGCAGACAGTTGAAGATCAGCCGGTGATTACGGCGGCTTTGATTAACTCCAAAAAACAGGAAATTTTATATTTTATTCAAAAGGGAGATTTTCAACTGAGTTTTGAAGGGAAAAACTGGGAAGTGCCAAATGAGATTTGGCGGACGTGGTTAAAAGTTAAAATGGGAGTCAATGGTTCTTATGTTGGTTTGGATTTGCCATTATTTGAGAAGTATTTAGAGACAGCTGAAATAAAAAATGAAGTGGAAGTATCAGTTCAAGATGCTAGATTTAAACTAGTTGACGGTCGGGTGGATGAATTTACTAATAGTCAGGACGGTCGAGTTATTAATATAGAGAACACACTCTATCTTTTAGAGCAAGCTCTTAATCAAGTTGATAGATCGAAGGTGGATTTAGCAGTTGATGTTATTGGAGCTAAAGTTAAAAATCAGGATGTTAATAATCTTGGCATTAAAGAGATTATAGGCATAGGGCATTCTAATTTTCAATATAGTCCGCCCAACAGAGTTCACAATATTGGAATAGGCGGCGACACTTTAAATGGTTTGTTGATTGCCCCGGATCAAGAATTCTCTTTGGTTACAGCTTTAGGTGAAATTGATGGGGAGCATGGCTATAAACAGGAATTGGTTATTAAGGGCAATGAAACTGTTCCAGAATATGGCGGTGGTTTATGTCAGATTGGTACCACTATGTTTCGCGGCGCCTTAAGTACGGGTTTGCCGATTATAGAACGACGCAATCATTCTTATCGGGTGTCTTATTATGAACCGGCCGGTACTGATGCTACAATTTATAATCCCTGGCCTGATTTTAAATTTTTGAATGACACTGGGCATTATATTTTGCTACAGACGCGTATTGAAGATAATGATTTATATTTTGACTTCTGGGGCACTTCGGATGGTCGCACCGCTACTACTACTAGTCCGATTATTTATAATATTGTTGCGCCACCACCAAAAAAAATAGTAAAGACAACTGATTTGCCGATTGGCCAAGAAAAATGTACTGAAAGAGCGCATAATGGAGCCGATGCTAAATTTGATTATACTGTTTATCACTCAGATGAAAATGAACCAAGGCAGGAAACTTTTTATAGCCATTATATTCCTTGGCAGGAGGTTTGTTTGCTTGGCGTGACCGAGGAAGAATTATTAGCAGAACAAGCCAGCTCTACTCCAGAAGATTTATAAAATAAAAAACCCCTTTATAACAGGGGTTTTATATTCCCAAACAACTGTGTCCAAGAAAATCATTTTCTGAAAAAATTGAGCCTGAGCCAAATTAAATCTAAAGAATGATCCCCATGCTTGTCGTGGACACAGTTGTCAGGGAACATATTTTTGTATATTTGTTTTTATTTTGGAATAAATTATGATATCATATCTTGATGTTCTTGTCAAGTCCTAATAAAATTGTTATAATAAGCTTGATTTTTATACTTATCTGTAGATCTTCCGTAGCCAGCGTATCTTGACTATAAAGTGTTTTTAAGGTAACATCAGAAGCACTTAATTTGTAAAAAATTATGGGAACTCCTACACAAAAAAGAACTAAATCATCAGCCCGACGCAGAGCTTCGCATTTTGCTTTACATAAACCAAGCATAGTGAAATGTTCAAATTGCGGCACTAGTTTATTACCGCATCGCGCTTGTCCGAAATGCGGTTATTATAAAGGGGAGAAAAAAATTACCGCCAAAGGCGGAGTAAACAAGTAATAAAGAATGGCCAATCGACATCTAGCTAGAACCATTGCCTTGCAGGCTCTTTTTGAGTGGGATTTTAATAACGGCCAGCGAGATATCAAAGAGCTGATTAGGCAAAACAAAAAAGAATTTGCTCCTGATTTTGACGATCAGGACTTTGCTTTAAATTTAGCGCAAGCAGTAATTAAAAATAAAGAAAAAATTGATGCGCTAATTGTTAAATTTGCTCCAGAATGGCCATTGGATCAGATTATCACCACTGATCGCAATGTTCTGCGGATTGGTGCCTATGAGTTGAAAATCTCTCAAGAAATTCCACCTAAGGTGGCAATTAATGAGGCTATAGAATTAGCCAAGGCCTTTGGTGGGGATTCCAGTGGTAAATTTGTTAACGGAGTTTTAGGCAGTATTTATAAAGAGATGGCTAAAAAGGGTGAGAAACAAAGCTTAGAAAGCCAAGGGATTAAAGAAATTTCATCAGGTGGTTTAATTTACCGCCAAGCTGAAGATGGTTATTATTTTGTTTTGATTTTAGATGCTTATAACAAGTGGACTTTTCCAAAGGGTCATGTAGAGCAAGGAGAAGAGTTAGAAAAGACAGCTTTGCGCGAATTAACCGAGGAAACCGGCTTGAAAAATTTGGAGGTTATTGATTATTTAGGTGAGACCCAAGTTAAGGTTCATAAGCCTGAAGAAAAACCATTTCGGAAGTTAATAAAATATTTTTTAATTAAAACCACTAATACGGAAATCCAAAAGCCGATTACAGAAGAGGTAAAAGATGTTAAGTGGTTTTCCAAAAAAGAGGCACTAGAGGCACTAGGATATGAAAATGCTAAAGATATTTTTAAAGAGGCCTTAAAAAAATTAGAGATAGAATAATAAAACCCATTAGAAATTTTAAAATTTTAATAGGAGTATAATAGCAAGATGAACAAAGTATTAGAAAATTTAGAGGAGATATTAGGGGTAAGTTTTAAAGATAAAAATTTATTAAAAATGGCCCTAGTTCATCGCTCTTATCTCAATGAGCATAAAAATTTTTTCTTAGATCATAATGAGCGTCTAGAGTTTTTAGGCGATGCGGTTTTAGAGTTGGTAGTGACAGATTATCTTTTCCAAAATTATAAAGATCCGGAAGGCACGCTCACTAACTGGCGTTCTAGTTTGGTCAATGCAGCTCGCTTGGCTGAGCAGGCGGAAGATTTAGGGTTTTATAATTTTTTATATTTGAGTCGAGGGGAAGCCAAAGACAATAATGAAAAAGCACGCCACTATATCTTAGCTAATGCCTTTGAAGCCATTGTCGGGGCTATTTATCTCGATGGAGGTTATAAAGTAGCCGAGAAATTTATTAGGAAGAATCTTATCATTCATTTAGATAAAATTATAAATGATGGCTCTTATATAGATTCTAAAAGTAGGTTTCAGGAAAAAGCGCAGGAAGTTTTAGGCCTTACTCCTTATTATAAAGTTTTATCTGAAACTGGCCCTGATCATAATAAAAAATTTGTGGTGGGTATTTATTTGGATAAGAATTTGATCGCCAAAGGTAAGGGATATAGCAAACAAGAAGCTCAAACTGATGCGGCGGCCAATGGTTTAAAAATTAAGAAATGGCAGTAGCCAACAACATTTATTTAAGTGATAAAATGTGTTAAAATATTAATGTCTTAGTCAGACATTATTTTTTTATATGTATTTAGAGAAATTAGAAATTCAAGGTTTTAAATCTTTTGCCAAACCGGCAGGGTTGGTTTTTAATCGGGAATTGACGGCCATTGTCGGCCCTAATGGTTCGGGTAAATCTAATATTACTGATGCAGTGCGATGGGTTTTAGGAGAACAAAGCACTAAAGTTTTGCGCGGGAAAAAGTCGGAGGATGTAATTTTTGCTGGTTCTGATAAAAAAGGGCGCCTAGGTTGGGCCAGAGTTGAGCTTTATCTGGATAATAGAGATCATGCGGGTGGTATTGATTATGATCAGATTATTGTGAGTCGTCGAATTGATCGCAAGGGTGAAAGTGAATATTTAATTAATAATAATAAAGTTAGATTACTGGATGTGCAGCTTTTGTTAGCTCGCGCTAATTTTGGCCAGAAAACTTATAGCGTTATTGGCCAAGGCATGATTGATTCCATTTTAACTAGGTCTTCGACTGAACGAAAAGAGTTTTTTGATGAAGCCACCGGAGTCCGACAGTTTCAAATTAAAAAAGAGCAGTCAATTAACAAGCTGACTAATACGAAAAGAAATTTAGAGCAAAGCAGTCAGATTTTTTCTGAGCTTGAGCCACGATTACGCGGCTTGACTCGTCAGGTTAATAAGTTAGAAAAACGGGAAAGACTAGAGGGTGTTCTTAAGGAATTACAGACAGAATATTATAGTTTTTTGGGTAATAATTTAAATCAAGATATTCAGGAAAATCAGAAGAAATTTGAGGGTTTACAGCAAGAGGTTTCTAATTTAAATCAACAGCTGATAGAATTACAGACGCAATTGGATAAAGGTGAGCAGACTGTTTCTCGACAGGAAAGTTTTGAGTTATTACAGAATAAATTAAGTCAACTCCAAAATGAATTAAATAGTTTACTAAAAGAAAAGACTATTTTGGAGGGTCGATCAGATTTAGAGTTAATTGCCCGGGGCCAGAGCGACTTGGTCTGGTTGAATAAGAGGATTGATGATTTGAAAAATCAAATAGATAAAAATAATTTATTATTAAGTGATAAAAAGAAGAGTTTAAGTAAGCTTAAAAAAGAACAAGCTTTATTAAAAGAAAAGCAGAAAGTTGTTTTAGATAGTTTTAGAATAGTGGAGAGAGAATTAACTAAAGCCGAGCAAGTTGATTTGTCAACAGTAGAATTATCTGGTGAATTGAATAAAATTTTTAAGGAGCAGCAGAGATTTGAGGAAGATTTTGACCAAATTCAGACACTTGAAGACTTATCTAAACTCAAAAAAGTTTGCGCTCAAATTACGAAGCTTATTGAATCGCTGTGGCAGAAATTTAGCAAAGCCGAAGCAGAAGGGAAGCATGATTTGAGCCGAGAATTTAGCCGCTTACTTAAAGGGCGAGATGACTTAACCAACCAAATTAATGATTTGCGAGTCAAGTTAGTTTTATTGGAGAATGATATTGCTCAATTGGAGTCACAGTTGAATAGGGATGACTTAGAGTTGACTAGATTGGAGTCAAATAATCAATTTTTAGACAATCTATCAAGCGGTGAGGAGTTGGTTAAGGAACAGAAAGTTTTGCAGGATCAAATTGACGTTAAAAATCAAGAGATTGAGGAGCTAAAAAAACAAATTCAGTCATTCAACAAAGAGGAGGAGGGCAAAAAGCAGGTGCTAGTGCAAGCTCAGAAAAAATTTCGTCAGGTTCAACAGGAGTTTAACCTAAAAAATAATGAACTCAACAATCTGAAAGTTGTTTTGGCTCGCTTAGAGACTAAACAGGAAGATTTAAATAAAGAAATCAAAGAAGAGTGTCTTGATTTTAAGATCAAAGACAAAGTAAGTCGGATTGATTTAGAAGAAACTCGCCAGAAAATAAATAATACTAAGAATCAATTACAGATTATCGGTGGCATTGATCAAACTGTGGTAGAAGAATATAAAGAAGTTAAAGAAAGATATGATTTTTTGAAAGAACAGACTGATGATTTGGATAAGGCAATTAATCATTTAGAAAAACTGATTAAAGATCTAGATCAGTCAATTTCCTCTCAATTTGATGCTTCGTTCCGTAACATTAATAAATTGTTTGACAAATATTTCAAAAAGTTATTTGATGGCGGTCGGGCTGAATTAATTTTAAATATTATTGAAGAAACAGCGACAGAAGATGAAAATGAAGAAGTAGAAAGCCAGGGAAATATTCCAGCTAAGCGAAGCTATGGTATTGATATTAAAGCTGTGCCGTCTGGTAAAAAATTATCTAACATCAATATGCTTTCCGGCGGAGAAAAAGCACTAACTTCCATCGCTCTGATTTGTGCTATTATCGCCAACAATCCTTCACCTTTTGTGGTCTTAGATGAGGTTGACGCCGCTCTTGATGAACACAACTCCATCCGTTTTGTCAAAATTTTAGAGGAGCTCTCTTCTAAAACACAATTTATTGCCATTACTCATAATCGGGCGACTATGCATCAGGCCAAAATAATTTATGGGGTGACTATGAATGATGATGGTATTTCAAAGCTTTTGTCTATTAATTTTGATAAGGCCGATGAATTAGCTGGTTAGCCAGAACACCCACTCTAAACCCTTTCCGGCTGTGAGGGGGTTAAGCCCCCCTGCGTTAAAGGGGTAGGATTTAAGGGTTTTAGAGCGGGTGTTTTACATTTGACAAATAATGAGTTATTGTGTTAATATCTATAATTCTTAAACAGTACTTTACAATAATTTAGAATAGAACAAAGGAGTTAATTATGGGCGCGAAAACAATTAAAGCCGGTCTGCCTTCTGGTTTTAGAGATCTGTTGCCGGAAATGGCTGCCAAAAAACGCTGGTTGATCGAACAGATCATTTATGTCTATGAGAGATTCGGATTTCTCCCTCTGGAGACCCCAATTGTGGAATTTGAGGAAACACTAACAGGTAATAATCCGGATTTCAATATGAATATTTTTCAGATCGCTGGAAGCGGAGAAAAGTTAGCCATGCGTTTTGACTTAACCGTCCCTCTGGCACGAGTAATGGCCCAATATCCTGAGCTTATCAAACCGTTTAAGCGGTATCAACTCGGTACGGTTTTGCGTGGAGAAAAAGCCCAAAGAGGTCGCTACCGTGGCTTTGATCAACTTGACTTTGATATTCTGGGGCCAGATAGCATCCTAGCTGATGTTGAAATTATTAACATCATTTACGATGTTATGATGGCTTTAGGTATTAATGATTTTCTCATTCGGGTTAATACTCGGAAAATTTTAAATGCCCTGCCTTTTTATGCTGGTTTTAATCCAGATAAACTCGTCCCGGTCCTAAGGATCATGGACAAGTTGGATAAGATTGGTTTGGGGGGAGTCATACAAGCATTAAAGGCCAAACCAGAATTCGAGGGTCACTTTGAAAATCCTGGACTTAGCCAGGAATCAGTTGATAAAATCGTTGAGTTTTTATCACTTCAGGGCGATAGCGAGGAGATTATCTCCGAGTTAGACACCTTAATGCGAGAGATTCCCGAAGCTCAAGAAGGGTTGGAGGAATTAAAGGGCCTTTATAAGTTTCTTAAGGCCACTGGAATTAATCCTAATAATTGGAAGATCGATCTTTCAGTAGCCCGTGGTTTAGACTACTATACTGGTCCGGTTTTCGAAACCATGCTGACCAAGAAACCTGAATTAGGTAGCATCTGTTCAGGCGGTCGTTTTGACGGACTTGTTAGTCGTTTCGGCAACATTGAGTTGCCGGCGACGGGCGCTTCATTCGGTATTGACCGATTAATTGATGTGCTCGGCGCATTGGGCTACTTAGATAAAATTTCTGTGATTGGATCGCAGATTCTGGTAACCTCTATTGACAAGAATCTGAGCGCAGATTATATTCAGATAGCCTCATCTTTAAGAGAAGGTGGTCTCAGGACTGAAGTTTATCTAGGCAAGGAGGATAGCTTAAGAGGACAATTGGGTTATGCCAATAAGAAGGGCATTCCATTTGTCTTAATCTATGGTAGTGATGAAGCATCATCAGGTAGGGTAAAGCTCAAAGAAATGCAGACCGGAGAACAAAAGTCAATTAGTTTAACAAACTTGGTTGCGGTAATGACCATATACTGTCAGTAGAGTGATGGGTACGTAGCTCAGTTGGCTAGAGCATCTGACTGTGAATCAGAGTGTCGTGGGTTCAAATCCCATCGTACCCCTTTGTTTAAAGGCCTGTCTACGGACGGGCCTTTTTCTTTTTGATTGACAGGAGATACTATTTTGTTAATATTGGAGCAGATAGTTCATTTAAATTCTAGCAGAGAGGAAAGTAATGAAGAAGTTAGTTTTATGCGATGTAGATAAGACCATTGTTGATGTTAAGTATCAGATAACCAGTCCCAGTTTGGCTAAAATAATAGAGAGTGTTCAAAGCGATAATCTATTAGTTGGCCTCAACTCTGATTCTCCTATGATTCGGCTGAAAAGGTTAGCTTCAGCTTGGAGAATGAATGGTCCGATTATAGCTGAATTGGGTGGGGTGGTAAATTACCACTCAGTTAGTTGGCTAAGGGACAAAGAGCTATGGGCAGCTTTTTTTAAAAAAGTACTTTTTAGAGGTTGTGAGCAGTATCCGGAAGAAAATTTACTTGCTTGTGATCCCGCGGAATTTACCAGAAGAACGACTTTAATTGATTCCTTAGATAGCTATTGGATAATTATTAATTCTTTGCGACGTGTCAGTTTTTCTTGTCATTTTCGCCGGCTGGTCAAGAGTCAGCTAATCATTGATCCTGATTTTAGTGCTACCAGAGCAGATTTCATCTTATCATTAGCTCAAGAAGAAGGTCTGACTGATATTTTAATTGATAAGAATGATGAATATGGTATTTTGGTCTTACATAATAATGGTGCCAGCAAAAAGCAAGCCCTTCCCTGGGTCAAGGAACAATTTTCCGGTTATCAGATTTATATGATTGGTGATAGTGACAGTGATTTTTTAGAAGATGAAGCAGTAGTGCAGTGTGCAGTAGGCAATGCCAAAAATAGCTACAAAAGAAATTGTCGCCCAGATCTGATAGCGCCTAACGATTGCAACATTACTCAAGGAACCGAGTATTTATTAGAGAAAATAGCTCAATTGTGAAACAAGTCTAGCTTCGTGCATAGTCCGTCTAACTGGGCGGACTTTTTTTATAGTAAAAAAGATGTTATGATTGATTATATTTGAAATTTATAGCAAAAGAAATGAGTAGAAAAATTTTAAGTTATCAGGATTTAATTCAAATAGAAGCGGGGGATAATCAAGAACCCTTAGTTAGTTTGAATAAAATTTATCCTAATATTGACTGTCAGTATGAAAAGCAAGACATGAAGTCTATTGCTGGTGAGGAAATATATGTTAGATCTTCCGTGGCCGAAAAATTGAATAAGGTTAATTTGGCTTTAAAAAAAATTAACCAAGATTATCGTTTGAAGATTGTCTATGGTTATCGTCATCCTGATATTCAAAAAAAATATTTTGATAAACGCAAAAAAGAACTGACTTTACAAAATCCTAATTTATCTCCAGAGCAAAGCAAGGGTTTAACCCATAATTTTGTAGCTGCTCCTGAAGTAGCTGGCCATGTGGTCGGTGGAGCAATTGATTTAACCATTACTTCTAGTCAGGGTGATTTGGATATGGGCACCATGATTGGTGATTTTACTGATTCGGACAAAATTAAAACCTTTGCTAAAAATATATCTCAAGCACAAAAAGAAAATCGTCAATTGCTACATGATTTAATGCTGAAAGAAAATTTTGCGCCTTTTTATGGAGAATGGTGGCATTTTTCTTACGGTGATAAAGAATGGGCCGCTTTTTACGGCCACCAAAAATCTCTTTATTCTATTTTAGATTTTAAAAAATAAAACAACCCTGTTGGCTATGGTCAACAGGGTAAGGGAATCATTGTTCAAGGCCTAGAATAAAGGCCTCTTTTTTTGGTCCAGTGCGATTGTGGGCGAAAATTATCACGCCATCTTCTTGAGCTCTTACTTCCTTATCTCCATCATAGCCAATTAATTGGCCTGCTTTAATTGGTTGGAAATCCGCAAAATTTTGTGTCAATTTAAAATTAATTTTTGTCACATAGATAAAGTTGGCATGAATGATTCTTTGCCATTGCTGTTTGGCGGGGTAAGAGGGGGCGGTTGATAGGAGTAGAGAAAGAAATATTTTGGCGGCATTTAAGGCACGACCACTGGCTTGAGGATCATAATGATAGCCGCCTTCTATACAGAGGCCTTTACCTCCCTGCCGATTAACATAATAATCAGTCCCTCCTTTTTCTATCTCATCCCAGCCGTGCGAGATTATAGGAAAAGGTAATTGACCGGCTAAGTCAAAGGAGTGTGGTTCGCAAATGATAAAAGGTATGCTTTTCTTAGAGCTGCTTGAATGGATATCTAAAAGGGCATTGTTTTTTTGAAGATAGGGCATTAATTCAAGCGCCCGCTTTCTTTCATAGGAAGCTAGTTCCAGGTTTGAGAGTAAGTTGTCCGGACGGAAAGCCCGGTTGAGATTCATTTCGATGTGGCGAAGGTCGCGAGCAATGGCCGGTAAATGAGCAAAAATTATATGCACAGTTCCCCGATGGATAATTATTTTTTTATCATCGATAAGTTTTAATATTTCCCGTAGCGCTTCCACTCTGCAAGGTTCATCGCCATGCACGCCAGCCATTATACTGACAGTTGATCCAGGTCTAGGTCAATTGAGAGTAATGATAGTAGGGTCGTTAGATAAGTGCATATTTTTTCCTGTAGTTTAGCATTATGGTTTAAAGGTGCTAGATTGAAATATTCTTTCATCAAAAATATACAATGTCAAATTTAAAAGGAACGTCTTGTTAACGTTCCTTTCTTATGGTGTAATTTGATTTTAAATCTCACCACCAATATAAATCCTTTCTGTACTTTGAGATTGTACTTCTTCAGCATGAGCCGAGACATCTTGGATTAAATCCTCGATTATTTTTCCTCCCAGCTTTTGATAAAGGGACGCCGAATTAGATCTTTTAGCAGCAGTACGCATTATGTAATGAGTGTAGCCTTTTTTTCGCGCCCATTCAAAGCGACTCTTTACCAAATCTGTGCCAATACCTTTACGTCTATGTTCGGTCGAGACGGCTATTTCAGTCATCAAACAAATCTGTTCAGGCGAAGCGGGTAGTTTATCCGCGTTATGTTTGAGAAATTCCGGAAAATTTTTATCGTGAATCCATTTATCAGCTTGCATAGCGCAACCAAAGCCAACTACGGTTCCGTTTTGAACTGCCACAACAATACAGCCATCTTTTAGATGGGGATTCCAGACATCATTAGTAACATCTTCATCGGTATAGGTTTCAAAATAAGGTGCTTCACTAAAAGCGGTCTTATAAAGATGGATAAATCCCCGATGATGCGAAGGATCAAAATCTTGATCAACCTCTAAAAATTGAATTTCAGGATGCATTAGTAATCTCCTTTTTCAGAAATAATGGAATCTTTAGTGAGTGTAATAGGTTGGCGGTTGATTTGAACAATAATCCAGGTGATCCCAAGAAACACCACCTTCTTTAGTGATGGCCATGTCACTTTCCAAAACAACCGCTGAATCAGTAAATTCAACCTGAATTGATTGGCCAGAAGGTTGGATAATGGAACTACCATTGGTGGTTTTCCCCACGGCAATTGTGCCGGATCCGCATGAAGTTTCATAGAAAAAGGAGTTGATGCCTTTTACCCAAACTACTGGGTGCATCTCAATACTGTCTGGTGATCTTGAGATCCAGCAAACTCCGACCGCATCTCTTTCAGTCAGCTTTAATTCAGAAGTGATTTGCCGGTGGATCTCTTCATAATTTTCTGGCATTTTACCTTCAATGATGACATGGACAATGCCTCCCAAGTCAACCAGATGGGCCGGTTGATTGTTAGCTGTGATAGATTTGCTCTCCACTGACATACCCTCAAAAGTGCAGACAACTTGGTAATTGTTGCCTTCCAAGTGGGTGACTTGTCCGCGTATTTTGCCGGAAAAACCGGACATGGTAAATTCTACTTCGTCGACGCCTTTAATTTGGCTAAATAAAATAGCCACAGCCCGAGCAGCATTGCCGCAGAATTCACCGCCGCTCATCTCAAAGCGATTGTCATCTGGAATCAAAAATCCGCATTGTTCTACGCCATCTGATTCTGTTTCTGACATCATCTGTCGTCCGAATTTTTCATAACCAGCTCTATCCAGAGCATAGTTAAGAATCCTGATAGCAGTGGCATTTCCGCCAGCAGCAGTGATGACGAAAAGATTGTGTTTCAATTGATGGAGTTCCATCTTTTGTCTCCTTTGTTTAGGTTGTTTAAGGGTTTTTTAGGGTACATTTTACGATATTTAGTTTAGTGACTTAATATTATTTTGTCAATAGAGATTGACTATCTTGAGTTTTTTTAGTTATACTTAAATTAATTAATTTATAATATTATGCAGACAGAAAATCAATTACAAATCGGCGAACATCCCCTGGGGATTAGGGATGTAGTCAAAATTGCTAAAAATAAAAAGATTAAAGTTGTTTTATCTAATAAGGCTAAAGACAAAATTTTAAAGTCCAGAGCAGTAGTAGAGAACATTGTGAGGGATAAAAAAGCAGTTTATGGAGTGACTACCGGTTTTGGTATGTTTAAAAATAAATTTATTGCCGCCGAGGAAGTTAAAAATCTGCAGAAAAATTTAATTCGTAGCCATGCTATTGGCACCGGAGATTATTTTTCTGAAGAAGTGGTTCGGGCGGCTATTTTAATTCGTCTAAATTCATTATCACATGGTAATTCAGGGGTTCGGCTGGAGTTAATAGAATCTTTAGTGCAATTACTTAATTCTGGTATTTATCCTTGTATTCCTGCCAAGGGTTCGGTCGGCGCTTCAGGTGATTTAGCCCCTCTATCTCACTTGGCTTTGGTGATGATGGGAGAAGGTGAAGTAATTGAAGGTGGTCAGAGAAAAAAATGCCAGTCGGTTCTGGAAAAAAATAATATTAACCCTCTGGTCTTGGAGGCCAAGGAAGGGTTAGCGATGAACAACGGTACTTCTTTTATGACCGCTATTGCTTGTTTGAATGTAACTAATGCAGAGGTTATTTCTCAATCTTATGATTTAATTTTATCTTTAAGTTTGGAAGGATTAGCTGGTACTATTACCGCCTTTGAGGAAAGAGTGCACCAATTAAGGCCTCATCAAGGACAGTTGATTTGCGCTAGTAATATTCGTCAGATCTGCCAAGGCAGTAAAATTATTGCTAGTTATAATCAACCAGAGAGAATTCAGGATTCTTATTCTTTGCGTTGTTCCCCGCAGGTACACGGTGCTTCCAAAGATGCATTAGCTTATGTGAAAAAAATTATTGAAACGGAAATAAATTCAGTAACCGATAATCCTTTAATTTTTGCCGATGATCATAATGCTCTATCAGCCGGACATTTTCACGGTCAGCCCATATCTTTAGCTATGGATTTTTTAAGTATGGCTATTTCAGAGCTGGGTAATATTTCCGAAAGACGAATAGCTAAAATGGTTGATTCCAACAATAGCGAAGGATTGCCTTCTTTCTTAATTGATAAAGACAAGGGAGGATTAAATAACGGCTATATGATTGCTCAGTATACGGCCGCTGCTTTGGTCGCAGAAAATAAAGTTTTGGCCCATCCGGTTTGTATTGATTCTATTCCTACTTCAGCCAATCAGGAAGATCATGTTAGTTTTGGTACCATTGCCGCTCGTCAATGTCAGGAAATTATTAATAATGTTTTTGATATTTTAACCATTGAAGCTATGTTAGCCGCTCAAGCGGTGGAATATAGAGGAGAGCAAGATATGGCCGCTGGCACTAGATTAGTCCATGATTGTATTCGTGAAAAAGTGCCTCATTTGGAAGACGATAGAATCTTATATCTTGATTTAGAATCTTTGCGTCCTGACTTTAAAGAAGGTCGGATATTGGAAATTTATCAAAGTAAATTTGGCAACTTACTTTAATTGAGGGATATAAAAACTCCCACCAAAAGGCGGGAGTTTAAAGTTTATAAATATTTATTCACCGTAAACACCTTTAAGTAAATCAGGATCTTTTCCTGTACTGCGCATATAATGCAAATTGATATTTCGTACATTTTCACAGGTATCTCTTTGTTTATCTAGCCCAGTTTCTTTTAACATTTCAATAAAAGCTTCAAAGTCTTTGATAAAACAAGCGCCACCAGCTCCTCTGCCGCCTTGGTGTAAAACATCTAAATGAGAATAACCAATGCGTGGGTCTTTAGCTAAAGCTTCTCTGATGGTGGCATAATCTATCTTTTCATGTTGTTCAATTAAATCATATAAAATATTCATAAAGACTACTTTGAAATAGAACCAACAGTTGCCACCGTATTTAATCAATTCTGCATTTTCTGCTTGAGTGATTAATTCATAAGGCGCCTTAGGAAAAACTTTCATTACTGTCTTTGCTTTTTCAACCAGTTCAGGATTATTAATATCTTCTATACCTAAAATATTTCGGCTGGGAGTTCTAACGTCATTGGCGGCAGTAAAAGCTGTTAAGAATTCGGGAGAATGCATAATATCAATGTCCGGATACATTTCGTTTAATCTGGCGGTAGTTCCTAATTTAATAGTTGATTTAACAACAGCTATTTTATTTTTCCCAACTAAATTCAAAACTTTTTCGACAATGCTGCTGTCAAATCCTTGAGGTGTAGTTGGTGTAGGCACGGCTACAACGACAATATCACAGTCTTTCAGCTTATCTTTATTTTGGATAAATTTGTCAGTATCATCATATCTAATAATATCATATCCTCTTTCTTCAATGACATCGGCGTAGTTTTTGCCGACATAACCTTGTCCAATAAAGCCAATAGTTAAATTTTGATCCATTTTTTTAGTTTAATTTTAGAAAAATTTTAAAGCACCTAAAGTGCTTATTTTACGGTAGTATTTTTATCTGTTGCTCATTATATCCCAACAGCAAGCCAGTGTCAATAGCAGCTGCGTGAGGCATACCGACCCCCAAGGTTTTGATACTAGGCAAGTTCTATTTTCTTGACAAAACATAGTAAATGTAGTAGCATAAAATTCACTAAAAACATTTTAACCATTTAATTTAAGGGCAGATATGCTAGCTATCAGATTAGCGCGAATAGGTCGGAAGAAAAGACCCATGTATCGGGTAGTTGTTTCCGAAAAAACCAAGGATATGTATGGTGATTGTTTAGAAATATTAGGTGATTATAATCCTCATACTAAAAAAATGATTTTAAAAGCCGAGCGGGTGGAACATTGGCTGTCCGTAGGAGCTCAACCTTCTAACACAGTTCATAATTTACTGATCAAAGAGGGTCTTTTAAAAGATGTAAAAAAAGCGAAATCAGTTTCTATTAGTCAGAAAAGGAAAGATAAAAAAGATAAAAAAGAAAGTAAAAAATCAGAAGCCAAGGCCGAAGATAGTAAGGTTGAAGATGAAAGAGTTAAACCAGAGGACACAAAGGAAGATAAGGTGGAAAAATCTGAAGTTAAAGAAGAAAAAGTTGAAGAATCAACAAAAGATATTCCAATTAAAGACGAGCCAGAAGAAAAGAAAAAATAGCTTTTGCATTTTAATCTTTTAAAATATAACTGACTATCATTTGACCTTGATAATAAATTATTATATACTTGCTTAAGTTGTTTCTGTTAAAGAAAATAACTTATAAGATAAATCATTAACCAAAAAGACATGCAAGACAAAGAATTTTTAGAAACAATTGTTAAAGAACTAGTTGATAAACCGGAAGACGTGGTAGTTGAACGGGAAATCGACGAAAGAGGCGTACTTTTGACCTTAAAAGTCAACCCAGAAGAGATGGGTAAAATTATTGGCAAACAAGGTCAGACTGCTAGATCTCTTCGCACCCTTTTAAGGATTGTCGGCAATAAAAACAATTCTTACGTTAACTTAAAAGTTTACGAACCGGAAAAGGAAGGTCGGGCTCCTAGAGCTGAAAAAAGCACATCTGAAAGTTCTGACGTTGACGATCTAAAATTATAAACTATTATATTTTAAAGCCCCCCGCAATGCGGGGGGCTTTATTTTAATTAAATTTTGTAGTATCTTAAAGTTAATATAAATAATAATAAAAAATTTATTAAATTAAAACTCCAAAAAACAGTTAGAGTCAAACCAATAAAACCATTTGACTTTGACTCCACCTTTTATAAACCAGATCATTTTACCTCCAGTGATAATCTATGGAAATCTGGTATTCGCTGGCAGACTTGGAATTGGCAAAAAACACCATTAGGGTTAAAGTTTATCAATAAAGGCAAGATTATCGATCCCTTGGTAGAAGTAAAGATTTATGCACATAAAAAATTAAGCGGAAGTTTTATTAATAGTCTAATAAATGAAGTTGAATATGCCTATAATTTTAAGCTTGATTTGAAGGGTTTTTACAAGCAGTTTAAAGGCGATAAACTTTTAGGGCCGATTATTACAAAATGGCGAGGCATGCGTCCGGGGCACCCTAGTTCATTGTTTGAATATTTAATTATAGGCATAGTTTTACAAAACGCTTCTATTAAAAGATCTGCCCAAATGTTTCAGACCTTGCTTGAAAATTACGGACAGTTACTTGAATTTGATAATAAAAAATTATGGTGTTTTTGGAATCCTGGGGCATTACAAAAAGTTAGTGATAAGAAATTACGCGCTCTTAAGGTAGGGTATCGATCCAAGTCAATCAAAAAAATTGATAGTCAGTTTGCAAAGGGGTTGATTAATGAAACAGAGCTGAGAAAACAAAGCAGAGAAACACAAATGAATGAACTTTTAAAACTTTATGGAGTTGGTCCAGCAACGGTGTGGTATATTTTATTTGATGTTTTTCACCACTGGGATTTTTTTAATCATATTTCGCCATGGGAGCAAAAAATCTATTCTAAGTTATTTTTTAATAAAGATCCGGAAAATCCAGTAGCTATTAAAAAACTTTTGAAATATTTTGAAAAATTTGGACAATATAAACAATTAGCAGTTCATTATATTTGGGAGGATTTATTTTGGAGAAGAAGAAATGAGAACATACCTTGGCTGGAAAAAGAAACTCGTCTTTAATTTTGTCCTACGGAATTTAAATAAAATAAAAAATGCCTCAGATATCAAATCGAGCTGATAAAATTCAGGAGTCTCCTATTAGGAAATTTATTCCTTTTGCCAAAGAAGCCAAACAAAAAGGCGTTCAGGTTTATCATTTAAACATCGGCCAGCCCGATATTGAAACTCCACCAGAATTTTGGCAGGCCATTCAAAATTATTCTAGTAAAGTTTTGGCCTATGGTGATTCTCAAGGAGAAAAAGAATATTTAGAAGTGCTAGCTAGTTATTATCAGAGAAATAATCTGGTCATAGAGCCGGAGCATATTGTAGCCACTACTGGTGGTTCAGAAGCAATTTTGTTTTCTTTTTTATTAATTACTGATCCTGGTGATAATATTATTGTCTTTGAGCCTTTTTACACAAATTACAATGGTCTGGCTACTCAAGCAGGAATTAATTTAATTCCTATTGAAACTAAAGTTGAGGATGGGTTTCATTTACCGCCACGCGAAGTTATTGAAAAAGCTATTAATTCTAAGACTAGGGGCATTATAATCTGTAATCCAAATAATCCTACAGGTACAGTTTTTACTAGAAGCGAAATGCAGATGTTAGTGGATTTAATTCGTGATCATAAGATCTTTATTATTTCTGACGAAGCTTATCGCGAATTTGTTTTTGAAGGCGAACCGATTTCCATTTTTGATTTTCCAGGCGTAGATGATCTGACAATAATGGCTGATTCAATCAGTAAAAGATTTTCTGTTTGCGGGGCCCGTATAGGTAATTTAGTAGTTAAAAATAAAAAGATTCACAGTGCCGCTATTAAGTTAGGGCAAGCAAGATTATCTGCGCCAGTGTTAGAGCAATTTGGTGCCGTGGCTGCTTTGGGATTAGGATCAAATTATTTACCAGAAATTATCAGTGAATATAAAAAGCGACGCGACATTGTTTTTGAGGGAGTGATGAATATTAAGGGCGTGGTTTGTCAAAAGCCAGCCGGAGCATTTTATGCGATGGTTAAACTGCCGATTTCCAACGCTGAGAATTTTGTTAAATTTATGTTAACAGAATTTTCTGTAGACAATAAAACAGTAATGGTGGCGCCGGGCGCAGGATTTTATGCCACGCCAGGCAAAGGCCTTGATGAATGTCGTATCGCCTATGTCCTTAATACAGATGATTTAATTGACGCTATGAAAATATTAAAACTTGGCATTGAAGCATTTAATAATCAATAATATGAAATTTGATATTTTAACAATTTTTCCTAATAGTTTAGATAGTTATTTTAATTCTTCTATTTTAGCTAAGGCCCAAAAGAAAAAATTAATTACTATCAAGACTCATGATATTCGTGATCAAGCCACTGATAAAAGAAAAACAGTGGACGACACTCCTTATGGTGGTGGTCCAGGCATGGTTATTCAAATAGAACCGGTCTATAAAACTTTAAAAAAAATTTATAAAACAAAAAGCAAAAACACGCAAGTAATTTTATTATCTCCTCAAGGCAAAATACTAGATCAAAATAAAATTAAGCAATTAGCTAAATACAAAAGATTGATTCTAATTGCCGGACATTATGAATCCATTGATGCCCGTATTGATAAATTTGTTGATCAAAAAATTTCTTTGGGAAATTTTGTTCTCACCGGAGGTGAGCTGGCGGCAGCCTGTGTAGTAGATTCTGTAGCTAGATTGGCGCCAGGCGTAGTAGGCAAAACAGAATCAGTGCAGGAAGAATCTTTTTCTGAATATAACAAGCAAACTAAAGAATTTAACATTGAATATCCTCAATATACTCGACCTGAAGAATTTAGGGGATTAAAAGTCCCAAAAGTGCTTTTATCTGGCAATCATGGGGAAATAAAAAAATGGCGAAGTAAACAAACTAAACAAAGAAAATAGTTATTATTTATAATTTTAAATATTTGCAAGGTACCGTTTTTTTAGACACCAATTCTATGAAACGAATTAGTTATACTATTTAGTTGTTTGTTAAGGATAAAACATTGGGCATATTCAACTGGTGCCATATCCAGAGCAGAGTGAATTCTAGAATGGTTGTAGTAATATATCTGTTGGTAGATATTATATACCAGCTCTCCTAAACTAACAAATCTATTAGGATCTCCTAAATCTATCTTAAACTTGTCGTAAAAGGATTCTTGGTAACCGTTTTCCCAAGGCGAGCCAGGGTTAGACATTGATTGCTTGATTCCTAATCTAGTACAGATAGCAGAGTAATCCCTGCTGGCATACTCACTGCCTTGGTCTGAGTGGATAATCTTAGGGATATTATTATTAGACACTGCCATCATCAGAGCGTTAATTACCAGTTGAACGCTGTGATTTAATAATACACTAAAGCCAACTATCTGTCTGGTGTAAAGGTCAAGTATTGTCGCCAGATATACCCACTTATTATTATACTTGGCTATATGGGTAAAGTCAGAAGCCCAAATATGGTTAGGGTATTCAGGGTAGTTAGATAACAATAGATTATTAAATATCTTATCTTTTTTAGCCTTAATATATTTAAATTTCTTATCTTTTCTCCTATATGGCTTAATACCATATATCTTCATTACTCGTAGTACTCTGTTTTTGCCTACACCCAAGTGTTTGGCTAGTTTTTTATGGCCATAACTGGGATTATTTCTTAAAGTTTTTTCTATCTCTGTTTTGAGCAACCAATCTTTCTTAGGCTGTAGATGATCGTAGTAGAGAAGTTGTCTGGATACGCCTAGCATTTTAGCCAATGTTTTTTTATTATCTTTATCCACTGCTAGCTCTTTTTTTGGGATTGAGATAGTTTAACAGTTATTTCTCCCACCAGCTCTAAAAGCATTTGTTTTTCTTTTTTAAGCTTGGCTACTTCATGCCAGCTGGGTAGAGAGTTTACTCCTTTGGCTAGCCAGTTGTATATTGTTTTGGGATTAAGGCCATGATCTTCAGCCGCTCTACGTGTTTTTTAAAGCGCCCATATTTATATGGGCGCTTTTTCCTTTGCCCTTGACAATTCCATCATTTTCCTTTAGTATAATAGAGCATTTAAATATTAAACTAATATTAAAAGCAAACGTAGCTAATTAAAAATTTGAGAGTTGCACTTAAGGAAAGACAGAAGCGTCTTAATTTATAGGACATTCCTGTTTTTTCTTAAATTTCGAAAATGTTATTTAACAATAAAATATCATAAATTGACAACTTGGAAGTGATGAGCTTTTAGTCAATTTACTTTGAATTTTTTATTTTTATTGAGTCACAAGACTCAAATTCTATATTTTTCGAGCTTAGCTCGATTTTATTTAAGAGTTTGATCCTGGCTCAGGGTGAACGCTAGCGGCATGTTTAAGGCATGCAAGTCGAAAGCCGCTTTTGGCGGCTTGGCAAACGGGAGAGTAACACATTGGTAACCTATCTCTATCTTGGGCATAACCCAGAGAAATCTGGGATAATTCCCAATATTCATGGGGGGACACAAGTCATTCCCATGTAAAGATTTATCGGATAGAGAGGGGCCTATGTCCCATCAGCTTGTTGGTAAGGTAATGGCTTACCAAGGCAACGACGGGTAGTGGGTGTGAGAGCATGACCCGCCTCACTGGGACTGAGATACTGCCCAGACTCCTACGGGAGGCTGCAGTCAAGAATCTTCCTCAATGGACGAAAGTCTGAAGGAGCAATGCCGCGTGGTTGATGAAGCTTTTCGGAGTGTAAAAACCTTTTATCAGGGACGAATTTGTGACGGTACCTGATGAATAAGTCACTGCTAACTTCGTGCCAGCAGCAGCGGTAATACGAAGGTGGCAAGCGTTACCCGGATTGATTGGGCGTAAAGCGTCCGCAGATGGTTTAGAAAGTCTTTAGTTAAATCTTGAGGCTCAACCTCAAGACTGCTGGAGATACTTTTAAACTTGAGACTGGGAGAGGTAAGCGGAATTGCCGGTGTAGTAGTAAAATGCGTTGATATCGGCAGGAACATCAAAAGCGAAGGCAGCTTACTAGCACAGATCTGACATTCAGGGACGAAAGCGTGGGTAGCGAATGGGATTAGATACCCCAGTAGTCCACGCCGTAAACTTTGGGTACTAAGCATTGGAAGTATCGACCCTTCCAGTGCTGTTTAATTAAGCTAACGCCTTAAGTACCCCGCCTGGGAAGTACGGCCGCAAGGCTAAAACTCAAAGGAATTGACGGGAGCCCGCACAAGCGGTGGAGCATGTGGTTTAATTCGATGATAAGCGAGAAACCTCACCAAGACTTGACATATAGCTGCAAACTCTAGGAAACTAGAGCTTCTTCGAGAGTGCTATACAGGTGCTGCATGGTTGTCGTCAGCTCGTGTCGTGAGATGTTGGGTTAAGTCCCTTAACGAGCGCAACCCTTGTCCTATGTTAAATGATCATAGGAGACTGCCCCGGTTTAACGGGGAGGAAGGTGAGGATGACGTCAAATCAGCATGGCTCTTACGTCTTGGGCTACACACGTGCTACAATGGCCAGTACAATGGGTCGCAAAATCGCAAGATGAAGCCAATCCCATTAAAACTGGTCTCAGTTCGGATTGGGGTCTGCAACTCGACCCCATGAAGTTGGAATCGCTAGTAAACGCTGATCAGCTACGCAGCGTTGAATACGTTCTCGGGCTTTGTACACACCGCCCGTCACACCAAGAGAGTCGGTAACACCCGAAGGCTGACATTAGTTGGACGAAGGTGAGATCGATGATAGGGGTGAAGTCGTAACAAGGCATCCGTAGCGGAAGCTGTGGATGGATCACCTCCTTTCTAAGGAGTATAATAAGGATAATATTTTATTATCCTGTCGATATTTACTTGATTTATCAAGTAGATGATTTTGGCTAAAAGCTGTCACTTCTAAGTTGTTAAAATAAAAAACCGCCAACTTTGATTCGGCGATTTTTTATTTGAGAATTTTAATAAATAAAAAAATAAACTATTATTTACATATAATCTAATTTTAGCTATGATATCAACATGAAAGAAAATAAATATAATTTTCCAAGTCAAGATATTTTAAAAGCTTTTGGTGTTTCAGGAGAACCAGTTCGTTTAACTGATGGCCAAGGCACATGCTATCGCACTGATGATATTGTATTGAAATATAGTTGAAGCATCATGGATAGCGGATATATATAATAATCTTGTTAGTGATAAATTTCGTGCTCCTAAGCCAATTTCTACTAAAGATGGTTCGTGGGTTTTTAATGGATGGACAGTAAATAGGTTTGTTGAAGGAAAACATGAGGATGGCAACTATACCGAGGCTATCAAAATAAGCAAAATATTTCACAAAGCTTTAATTGGGATATCAAAGCCCACATTTTTTGAAAAAAGGAAGGATGTATGGTCAGTTGCAGATAAAATTGCTTGGGGAGAACTACCACTTCCTGATTTTGAACTAACAAATAAACCTCTACAAAGAATATTTAGTCTTCTCAAAAAAATTACCTGCCAAACCAGCTTATTCATGGTGATTGGGGCACTGAAATATATTATTTAGTAGTAAGCTTACGCCTGCAATAATTGATTTTAGTCCGTATTGGAGGTCTGCAGACTTTGCAATCGCTATAATGGTTATTGACGCGCTTGTGTACGAAGGCACTGATGAATCAATTATTGATCTATGTAAAGATATCCAAGACATTGATCAATTGTTTCTTAGAGCCTTAGTAAGACGAATATGTGAATATATTGATCATCAAAATCATATAGAAAACACACAAAATCGTTCGGGGGATATTATTAAGCATTTAAAACTCATAGATATTATTGTGGGGAGGGCAGAATGACTAAAGTTTTGTGTTAAATAAAATTATTTTAGAGAATTTTTAAAATCTAAGGATAAAATTGGAGAGGATCAACCCAGTTTTTTAATTCGTCTTGAGTCTGGACATAACCGCGTAAATTTAAATCATCTTTAGTGTAAATCGCAAAATGAAGATGTTTTCTTTCACCATCGGTTTCGTTGGTTTTATTTTTGCCTAAAATTCCAATTTGTTCTTTTTTTTGAATTTGGCCATTGACTATTGGTAGTGAATCAGGATTAAGATGACCATAAATCACTAGATAATCTTTATTTTCAATATTATGTTTAATAACAACGACGCCACCGTAGCCATTGACCCAATCAGCGAAAATTATTTGACCGTCGGTGATGGTAAAAACAGGCACATCTGAATTAACATCTTCATATTCCACATCAACCCCGGTGTGAAAACCTTGAAATCTTTCTGGTTGGATCGGTGAATTTTCCGGAGTGATATATATACCAAAAGGTTTTTTAGTGATCCGTGTTTTAAATTCTGTAACCGGTTCTACTAAAATTTTTTCAGCAATCTTATCTTCTATTATTATATTAACTGGGCAGGTTTCAGTTTGGTTACAATTATCAAAAATGTTTTTTTGGCAACCAGATAATATTATTATAGTAATAATTAAAAATAAATAAAATTTCATAATTTAATTATTCTTTTCGATGATTAACTAAGAAAATATGCAGTATCAGAATAATAATAAAAGGAATGGCTAACCAACTATGTAGTTGAAAAGCTAAGCTTTTATTTAACCAGCCAAAAGTGATTTTTTCAATTGTTTGAAATTTGGTTATACCAAAACCGGAGATAATTAAAATAATTGAAGCAATTAATAATAGCCAGTGAATAATTTTTTTTAAAATTTTCATATTTTTTAATCTAAAAATGATTGATCTAAGTTACCGCTATCTGAATAGCCCCGCTGTTCCCAGTAACCCTGAAGATTTTCATCAGCTGAAAATTCAATTTCTGTAATCCACTTGATCCATTTATAGCCCCACTTACTTTCCGCCACTAATTGAAATGGAAACCCTCGCTCTGGCGGTAAAACAGTGTCATTCATTTTGTAGGCCATTAAAATATCATGATCATCAAAATAACTTAGAGGGAAAGAAGTTGAATAGCCATCAACGGCTCTAAAAATTATAGTTTTAACTTGGTCCGTTGGTTTAACTTGATCAAATAAATCACGAAGCACAATCCCTTCCCAGAGGATAGTAACACTCCAGCCCTCAACACAATTCAATTTAACAACTTTTTTCTGGCTGGGAAAATTATTGATTATTTCATCATAGGTAAAACTTTCTGGATTCTCTACTAGGCCCTTTATTTCTAGCTGATAGCTATTTTTATTAATATATTGGGGGCCTTTAATAGAATTTTCTCGAAAATCATTTATGGAAGACAAATCTTGACCTTCATATTCATTAATTTCTATAATATCTAGATGGCTTGAGTTATATATCGTAGAAAAATAATAGCTTAAACCGACGATCATGATCAAGCTAACAATAATTAAAAGAATATTATTTGATTTTATTTTGTTGTTCATTTTTTCTTTTTTTAAATTTAAACAAATTGAATTGATGCAGTAACGTTGGCCGGTTTGAGTAGGTCCGTCATTAAAAACATGGCCTAAATGTGAGCCACATTTAGCACAAACCACTTCAGTTCTCTGCACGCCATGGCTATTATCAGGAATAAGCTTAATGGCTTTGGGGATAGCTTGATCAAAGCTGGGCCAACCAGTCTCAGAATCAAATTTGGTATCGGAAGAGAAAAGATCTGCTCCGCAGGCCGCGCAACTATATTTACCTTTATCTTTAGTTTGATAATACTGACCAGAAAAAGCTGCTTCTGTGCCTTTCTGGCGTAGGATTTGATATTGTTCAGGAGTTAATTCATTTTTCCATTTATCTTCTGACATAATTTAAAGATGACAATTTTTTAAACCTTTTTTATAAAGATATTTCTGGTGATATTCTTCGGCTGGATAAAATTTTGCAGCTGGTAAAATTTTGGTGATTATTTTATTTGTATATTTTTTTGATTGTTCTAATAATTTTTTGGATTTTTCAGCCAGCTGTTTTTGCTGGTCAGTAGAGTAGAAAATAGCCGAGCGATACTGGCTACCAATATCAGGTCCCCGGCGGTTATAAGTGGTGGGATTATGATTTTGCCAGAAAATATCTAATAATTTTTTGTAAGCAATCATTTGGGAATCAAAATCAATTTTGACAGCTTCGGCATGGCCGGTCTGATCAGAACAGACAGTCTCATAACTTGGTTGTTTAGTATGCCCGCCTGTATAGCCGACTGTGGTTTTTAAAACTCCTTTTGTAGCACGAAATAATTCTTCTACTCCCCAAAAACAACCAGCAGCAAAGATAGCAGTTTCAATTTTTCTATTATCTTCTTTCATGATTTTAGTATAGCAGACAAAGTTTAAGATTAGAAGCTAAATAAAAGATAAGCTATTAAATTTAGAGATGAGTTTGAAGAATTTTATGTACAAAAAGGCCGCGTAATTTTGAATCACGCAGCCAATTCATTTAAATATACCTTTCTTTAGGGAGTGTTAGTGGCGAAGCTTCAATTCCGGCAATTAATTCTTCCGTCAATTCTGCAACGGATATAATCCTATCAATGCGCCAGCCATTGGCTCCAATAAAAATTAACGAATCTTCAAGTGCTCCTTTCTGAGTACTTTTTAAAGCATGGGCAATGCAAAACCCCGCTTTCTTAACCTTACAGGTGGTAATACAACGATAAGGGCAACGTATTGCAACTTCATTTTTCTCAGCTTTAATGACAACTTCATTACGCACAACACGACCAGGTAATCCCACTGGCGAATCAATAATAACGATGTCTTCTGCTTTAAGGTCAATTAAGGATTGCTTATGATTATCCTTAGCTGGACATTCATAAGTGGCAAGATAACGTGTGCCTAATTGCGCACCAGAGGCGCCAAGAGATAAAAAGCGTGCAATATCAGCACCAGACCAAATGCCACCTGCCGCAATAACCGGTATCTTCCGACCAAGAATCTGTTCGTAGGGACGAATAGCCTCTAACAATTCACCTAAGATAATCTCCAAAGAATACTTCTCCGGATGAAGAATTTGTTCTCGAGTTAAACCAATATGGCCACCAGCCAGAGGACCTTCTAAAATAAAAGCATCCGGCGCAATAAAAGTGCCTCCATCCAATGGGTAACGTCTTTGCCACATTCTGAGAATTAATACAGCGGCGTCTGCTGAGCTGACAATTGGTACTTTATTAACACTGGGATCATCAACTATCTCTGGCAACTTATTAGGCAGGCCAGCACCATAAACAATCATTTTAATGCCTTTATCAACGGCAGCTTTAATCAGACTGGGCGTGTTACTTAATTTACCCATAACATTAATTGCTAAAAGTTCGGCCAAATGATCATCGGCTGATCTCTGGAAGCGTTCGATCTCTTCTATAAACGCTTCTTTTGAAGCATCCTCATAAGTACGTACGTTAACATCGAATTCGCAGAGTCCTATAGAAGACATGGTCGCAAAGCAACCATTTTTAAGTACAGCCAATGGTAAATCACCATTTGATAAGCCCACTCCCATAGCACCGCAACCAAAGGGATTTTTAAATACCATATTATTACCAATTTTTAATTGAGGAATTTTCACATTAAACTTCCTTTCAGGATTTTAAAGTTCAAACTTATTTAATTAAGATTTCATAGATAATTTTGCAACAAATAACTTTTATTGTCAATAATATTAAACAAAATTGCAATCTTTAGGGGTTGACTATCGCTGCCTTTTGATAGTTTAATAGTTGGGGCAATTCATTAATTTTAGAGATATTACCCTTGTCAAAAACCATTTTTTCTGGTATTATCTTTTCTGTTGTTGTATATTTATATATAGTTAATAATTTATTTAAGGGTAGGTAATTGGTCATCCGTGTAAGCGGGGCCACGCCATAATAAAATTAAACTAGGGCAAGCTGACTGTTGGGCATGTAGCTCAGCTGGTCAGAGCACTACACTGATAATGTAGGGGTCGACTTTTAAATACATGTGAGCCCATACTAGCGGGCATGTAGCTCAGCTGGTCAGAGCACTACACTGATAATGTAGGGGTCGGAGGTTCAAGTCCTCCCATGCCCACCAGTGTGGACTCATATCATTGAGAGGTTTCCCGCAAAGCGGGATCCGCTTGTGGCGGGTAAGTCCTCTCATGCCCAACAGTCAGCTTGCCTTAAAAATATGAACCTAAAAGATTTATAAAAATTAATTTTGGATTTAGCCCAAGAAAAAAATTGGGGTACTAAGCCAGATGAGATTATCTTTGGTGAAAAATTAGCTTTATTACATGCTGAAATTTCAGAGGTATTAGAGGCATATAGGAAGGGGAAAATGAAAGGCAGAGATAGTGTAGCCGAAGAGTTAGGAGATGTTGTTTTGAGAGCATTGCATCTGGCTGGAATATTTGATATAGATTTAGAAAAAGAGATTGGAGCAAAGATCAGTTTTACATTGATAGAGATAAAAGAAACAAGAAAAATAGAAAATAAAATTAATTATCAAGCCACGGTAGCTTCCCTCGACTTCGCTCGGGACAGGCAGTGGTAAAAATATTTGAAATCAGGCATTGGCAAGGAATATTAAAATATATTATTAACTTGCCACGGTAGCTCAGTGGTAGAGCAGAGGACTGAAAATCCTTGTGTCGGTGGTTCAATTCCGCCCCGTGGCACCAACCTATGCTCCTATCGGAGCTTCGGTTGGCATGGCCACTTTCTATTAATAAGCGGGCTGTGCCCGACGAAGCTCGGAGCAAAGCGTAGAGCGTAGTCGGGGTGTGGCGCAGTTGGCTAGCGCGCGTCGTTTGGGACGATGAGGCCGCGAGTTCGAGTCTCGCCACCCCGACCATTAGCGGGTATAGTATAATGGTTTATTATGTCAGCCTTCCAAGCTGAAGATAGGGGTTCGATTCCCCTTACCCGCTCCAGCCCTTATCAGTTGGTAAGGGGTAGCCTATCGGAACTAATTCGCCATAATAGGTGTATTTTTGTATTAGGAGTATTAAAAAACCTCAATTTTAAATTGAGGTTTTAATATTAAAGTACTTTTCAGGATCTAGGCCTTTTGAATCAAATACAATGTTTGGATTAATATTTGCTATTTCCATCTGTAAATAACAGATTTGTCGAATGATATCATCTTCGGTAACACTACAAAACTTGTTAAAATATAAAGTCGAGCAAGATAAAGGATTGTAGAATTCACCTTGATGACGAATCGGCAAGCTACTATTGCAAGCATCGTAAAACCGTTCAAAGGCTTTTGACCCAATAGTAATTAATAAAGGAGAAACTGTAACGGTAACAATATGATTGCCATATTTTTCTATTATTCTTAGAAGCTTTTCACCATCACGACGCATTGATTCTGTACTTTCATTCGGCAAACCCAAAATAAAAGTAAGAATCATATCGACGTTATTTTTAGCAAGAATATCAATGGCACGATAATTGTCATCGGTGTTAGTTTTTCCTTTACCAGAAGATTCTACTCTAGTTAAAGACTCAATGCCGATTGCTGTCCAAGCATTTAATCTATGTAAGTACCCAGTAATTTCATCATTGACTTGAGTAGCATTGATAAATACTTTTTGAATAGTATTTTTGAAATTGTCTGGCCTTGCCTCAACAAATCGTTGAAATTGTTTTGGTTTTCGGGCAATTGTATCCGCTGTGTTATAGAACTTATGTATACCATGCTGTAAAGGAATTTCCAGCTCTTGCCAGACTAGATTTTCATCGCGAAAACCAATCCCTTTCTTTTGCCTTGAGCAAAAAAAACATCTTTTGTTGGCTAAATGACAATCACTTCCCCATAGAATACTGACTCCAGCGTGTTTTGATAATTCAAACAATAAAAAATAATTAACAGAGATTTTTTGAAAATCCAAAAGCAAATGTTGAATAGCAGGAATAATCTCTTTGGTGAATAGATTGGGCAATTCTTGTTGTAGCCCATCATTAACTAGGCAACAAATCAAGCTTTCAGCATTACCCACTACTGCCGCATCAACTGCTGATAAATTAGCATAATGACTAGCACTAAGTTCTGTGACTTCTGGACCGCCAACGATAACTGTACAACCTAACGACTTAAGCCAAACAGCTAACTTTAAAGAGTTAAAAACATTACCAGCAGATAAAGTTAAACTTGCCAAAGGACTATTACTAGCCCCAATTAAAGATAAAATGTCATTTTTGACATCCTCTTCACTGGAAATTTCCAGATTATATACCCTAGCTGGTATTTCATTGATCTGATTCACCTTAGTAGCCAAAACTAACTGTCCTAAGGGAGCAGCCATTTTAGCCGAAGACAAAGAATGCATTTCTCCGTTGGACAGTATGCCAATATAACAATCAAATGTGTTTTTCATTTCATCGTCTCCTTATTTGAGTTGTAATGTACAAACTATTAATTTAAAAAAATATATCAAAAACTAATAATAGTCTATATTTTTAGACATATTTGTCTAAAATAGACAAAACATTGACAAAATAGTATTAAAAACGTATATTTATATTGTTATAATTTATAGACAATTTATTATGGAAACTAAAGAATTACTAGAAAAACTAGGTTTTAGTAATAAAAAAGCAAAGATTTATTTGACTTGTTTAGAATTAAGTTCTGCTACGGCTAAGCAAATTGCAAAAAAATCAGACATAGTGCGTACAACCACCTATAAAATACTAGATGAATTAACTAATGATGGTTTAATTGAAATAGATTTAAAGCATAAAACAAAAAATTATGTTGCTTTAGACCCTAATAAAATTATTAATTTGTTTGAAGAAAAGAAAAAAACAGCGGAGAGCTGTTTACCTGATTTATTAGAGCATTTCTCATCTACTAAATTTAAACCTAAAATAACATTTTATGATGGTGAAAACGGTATTAAAAAAGTATTCGAAGATATTTTGAATTACCAAGATATAGTTATTTATACATTTTCACCAATTGTAAATGTATTAGAACGTTTTGGTAGGGTTTATGCTAGACATTTTATTGAGAAAAGACGAGATAGGAAAATTATAAGGAAAAATTTACGACAGTTAACTGATAAATCTGAAGAAAAAAGAGATTGGGAGTTTTTTGCTTCAGATAAAATGGTTTTAAGAGAGGTAAAATTTTTACCAAAAAGTTTTGAGTTTTCAACTTTAATTCAAATTTATGATAATAAAATATCAGTTATATCTTCCGAAAAAGAAAACTTTGGTTTTATTATTGAAAGTAAAGAATTAGCATCTTTTATGAAACAAGTATTTAATCTACTCTGGGCAACAGCTAAAAATAGTTAACTTATTAATTAAAATGATTATGAGAGATACTATAAATTAAGTATAAAAAATTCACTATAATCAGATTGAAAATAAGTTCTGATAGAAGATATTGTCCAGCTCCAGCATTTGCCAGGAGCCAAGGTAGACTATCGGAACTAAAGAAATAAAAAAACACCCACAGGGGTTGTTTTTATTATATTTGAATTTTTCACCGCCGCTTGCTAAGATGATCTTATGGCTATTAACACTTCACCTTTAGCTGATAGAATAAGACCTCGTGATTTGGAGGATTTTTTGGGTCAGGACAAGATTGTCGGTCAGGGCAAACTGCTGCGTCGGGCCATTACTGGCGACCGGGTGCCGCCGATGATTTTTTGGGGGCCGCCTGGATCAGGTAAAACCACTTTGGCCTATATTATTACCAATCAGACTAATTCCGATTTTATTCAAATTTCGGCTGTAACCAGTGGGGTGGCTGATTTGCGTCGGGTAATTTCCCGAGCTGAGCAAAATAAAAAAATAAACAAGCAGACAATTTTATTTATTGATGAAATTCACCGTTGGAACAAAGCTCAGCAGGACGCGCTTCTGCCTCATGTTGAAAAAGGAACCATTGTTCTTATTGGCGCCACTACGGAAAATCCCAGCTTTGAAGTGCGCGGCGCTTTATTATCGCGCTGCCACATTTTTGTCTTAGATAGATTAAACCCCGAGCATATTCGAGCTATTATTGACCGTGCTTTAACAGACAAAGGAAACGGATTAGGAAAATTAAAGCTTAAAATAACAGATAAAGCCAAAGACATTATTGCCAGCTTAAGTAACGGTGATGCCCGGGTGGCGCTCAATGTTTTGGAATATGCCGGATCCATTAGCCAAAAAATTGATTTGGATTTGGTCAAAGAGGCCTTTCAAAAATCGCATCTGCTCTATGACAAAGATGGCGAAGAGCATTATAATATTATTTCGGCTCTGCATAAATCAATGCGCGGTTCGGACGCTAATGCTGCTTTGTATTGGTTGGCACGGATGCTGGAAGCCGGCGAGGATCCTTTGTATGTAGCCCGCCGCTTAGTTAGATTTGCCTCCGAGGACATTGGATCGGCTAATTCTCGCGCTTTAGAGCAAGCTACAGCCGCTTACCAGGCCTGTTCTTTTTTGGGTCTGCCCGAATGCAATGTTATTTTGGCTCAAGCCGTGGTTTATATGGCCAAATGTAAAAAATCAAATAGTCTTTATGTGGCCTATGGCCGGGCTCAAGCTGATGTTAAAAAATACGGTAATTTGCCGGTGCCTTTGCATATCCGCAATGCCCCAACAAAACTAATGAAAGACTTGGGCTACGGCAAGGATTATAAATACAGTCCTAATTATGACTACCGCGAGGAGCAACAGTATTTTCCCGAAGAAATAAAAAATCATAAATATTTGTCGGATTGACTTGGTTATATAAACGTGTTAATCTTTGATAATTTAGAATATTAAATTAAAATAAATTAGGAGAGACTATTGCAGATAAATGAAATTTTAGGTCTGATTTCAGGGCTGATTATTATCCCTGTTTATGTCAGTTATTTTTTGCAGACTAAGAATGGTCATTCCATACCCAATCCAGCTACTTGGTCTATTTGGCTGGCGGTTATGCTGTTGAATAGCGCAACCTATTCCAGAATGGTCGGAAATTTTTTTGAAAGTTTTTTGGCAATAATTGTGCCAGTGCTGCTGGCAATCATGCTGGTTTATTTTGTCACCTTGAAGAAATTCGCTCCTCTAGGCAAGACAGAGAAGGTAGTTTTGGTTCTGACATTCTCTATTGGTATCTTGTGGAAACTCACTGATGCTACCGTTTCCAATCTTTGTTTGCAAGTGATTTTACTTATTTCATTTTATCCGACCGTAAGAGGTTTGGTACAAAACGGATTAAAAGAAAAACCATTGCCATGGCTTTTGGGAGTGACTGCTTATTTGTTTCTTATCGCGGCTAATCTTATGGATTTTCATGGAGATTATGCCAAACTAGTTTTTCCGATTGTAAACGGAGTGGTTGGCAACGGCACGGTAGCGGTAATTGCAATTATGAAAAAAGGTAGTTAGTATAAAAAACAGCTACCTTTTTGTTTGTATATTATTGACAAAATTATTTAAATAGGATAGTGTCAAGGGTCATTAAAGTTGTTATTTTCATAGGCACTAAAAGAATAGGAGAATTAATATGCCGATACCAAAAATAATGCAAGCCGGAGAGGAAACAACATTTAACTATATTTTCGGACTATTAAAGAAAGCAGATTGTTAATCCGAGAATAAAATACGTCACGCTGTTGATCTTCCTAAGGGTATTGATTTCTGAGTTGAATTTGACGGCGATACTTATAGGATCAGAGTAAAAGCAAGCGATTTATGCTAAATGTTTTCAAAATTAGAATTTATCAAATTGTAATCAATAATCGGGAGCAAGCATGTTCCCGATTTTTTCTTTGAGATTTTTAAAATAAAAGCTATAATAAACCCAATGATTAATTCGACTTACATTTTAATAATAATTTTATTGCTAGCTTTTTTGTTTTTGCTTTATAATATTATTGTCTGGCTAATAGTACGTGTGCCTCATGTAAAATCCAGTCAAGAACGATTAACTTTAATATTTCAAAATTTAAAAATAAATTCTAATTCCAATATTTATGAACTTGGTTGCGGCACAGCTGAGTTTTTGTTTCAAGCAGAAAAATATCAGTCGGCTAGTTTAGTTGGTTTTGAATTATCTCCGTTGCTTTGCGGTTATACAAAGCTAAAGACAAAATTTAAGAAATCTAAAGTAAAGATAAAATTTCAGAATTTTCTAAAAGCAGATTTAAGTCAAGCAGACATTATTTATATGTTTTTAGTAGATCAGGCAGTCCAGCAGGCCTGGCAGAAAATTAAACAGGAAACTAAACTAGGAACCATCGTAATAATTTTGGCTGACCAAATAAAAGATGTCCAGCCAGACAAAATAATTGATATCAATAATAGCCAAACAAAGATTTATTTTTATAAAGTTTAATTTGACTATTGACTTTATTTAGGGCAGAATATATAGTACTAGGATTTGAAATAATTATAATGCAAAAAACAGTTTTAATTACCGGCGGAGCAGGATTTATTGGGTCACATTTGTGTGGGCACCATTTAAATAAAGGCCACAAAGTGATTTGCGTGGATTCTTTTTTTTCCGGCAAAAAAGAGAATATTGTCTCCTTTTTAGACAATCAGAATTTCAAACTCATTAAGCACAATATTATTGAGCCGCTTAAACAAAAATTTGAACAGATTGATGAAATATATAATTTAGCTTGTCCAGCCAGCCCTTTACAGTATCAGTTTGATCCGGTTTTGACTTTAAGAACCAGTGTGGACGGCATGCGCAATATGCTGGACATGGCTCGCAAGTATAATGCCAAAATAATGCAGGCTTCCACCTCAGAGGTTTACGGCGATCCTTTAGAGCATCCGCAAAACGAAAAATATTTCGGTAATGTTGATCCTTTAGGTAAGCGGTCATGCTATGATGAAGGCAAGCGGGCGGCTGAATCTTTATGCAAGGATTACCATGATCAATACGGCGTTGATGTTCGCATTATTCGTTTGTTTAATATTTACGGACCGCGGATGATGTTTAATGATGGTCGGGTAATTTCTAATTTTATCTTACAAGCTTTATTAACTGATGATATAACTGTGTATGGTAGCGGCGAACAATCCCGTAGCTTTATGTATATTGATGATTTAATCATTGCTCTAGATAAAATGATGGCTTTGCCGTCGGAAAAAATTGGAATGAGGCCGATTAATTTAGGTAATCCAGATGAGCGGACAATTCAGAGCTTAGCCGAAGATATCAAAAATTATACAAAAAGCCAAAGCAAGATCGTCCACCTTGACTATGATTTGATCCCGGAACGATTAGGAGATCCTAAACAAAGATGCCCAGATATTGCCCGCGCTAAATCTTTAATGGATTGGCAGCCGACCATTGATTTTAAAGGAGGATTAATTAACACCATTAGTGATTTTCAAGAGAGGTTGAAAAATAAAACCAAAATAGTAATTTGTGCGCCGAGTTATTATCCTCTGGAAGGTCCGGCGGAATTGACGGTCAAAGAGATGACCAATAGATTGACTGGCTATGATTTTGATTTAATTGTCGCTCGGATGAAGAAAGGATTGTCCGATCAAGAAAAAATCGGACGAGTAACAGTTTATCGTTTAGGATTTGGCAACGCCTTGGATAAATATTTACTACCCCTATTAGCACCTTTTAAGATATTGCAGCTAAATAAAAAAAAGGATTATCAGGTGGTTTGGGGAATTATGGCTAGCTATGGATCGCTGTCAGCCGTTATTTTTTCTTTATTTTCGCGCCGGGCCCTTTTGTTGAGTCTCTATGAAGGAAAAATTTATCAAAAAGCTACATCAATTCGCCGTAAATTATTTAAACCTCTGTACCGTATCATTTTTAAAAAAGCTAACAATTTGCAGATTGTGGGAGAGCTGACTCAACAGCAACTGGCTTGGTTGGAGGATTATCAAAACATCCAGGTGGTTGATTTGAAAAGGGGTTGGGATTATTTGGCTAAGAGAACCAAAGAACAGTTTCAGGAATTAGAAATTTTAAGTTCGCGTCTATAATTTTAATCAAAACAAAAATAAAATTCTATGAAATTTATCTGGAGGTTTGCCTGTGATAATAGGAAACAAATTATGAAATACTCTTCGGTGGGTATTTCAGCTGCAATTATCGACTTTAGCGTTCTTTATATTTTGACGGAGTATTTTAAACTCTATTATTTGCTTTCGGCCACTATTTCTTTTATTCTGGCTGCTTTCTTTAATTATAATCTTAATCGCCGGTGGACTTTTCGTTCCAGCGGCAATCAAAATAAACAATTACCGGTATTTTTTATCATTGCTATCTTGGGCATTTTGTTAAATAATCATATTATGTATATTGGGGTAGAAAAATTTGGGTTATGGTATATTTATGCCAAAATTATTTCTACAACCATTGTTACTTTTTGGAATTTTTTCGGCAACAAGTATTTAACTTTTAAAATAAAATAAATACCCCCTCTACCCGGCCTTTGCCAAGTTTTTCTCCCCCTAAGTTAGGGGGAGATGTCCCTTAGGACAGAGGGGGTATTTATTTTATTAATTTTTTAAATTTTTCCACCATCGGCACTTGTTCGGGGTTAGTTTTATAATTGAGCGCTGTATAATAAGCCACCCAGTCCGCCAGCAATAAATTGGAAAATATTCTTAGCCATTTGTTCGCGCCGTTTAGTTTTATAGATTGTACGGGTAGACCTTTTTGTCGATACATTTTGGATAAAACAGCCATGCGGTTGATTACCTTGGTATGATCATAATCATCTTGCAGAAAAATAAAATAAAATGGACGCGATAATTTTTTGGTCTGATCAACCGGATCAAAGCCGTTCATTTCATTGTGATTTAATTCAGGGAAAACATTGTAGAAGGCAGGGATCTTGCCGGTTTCATTTAATTTTATTTTCCAATTATAAGCCAAGCTGATATTTCTGTCAGAGGAATAAATAACGGGAAGGTAGTTTTTTAATTGCTTGGCAATTTTTTGTCCTCTTTTTTGATATTTAGCCGGTTTTAATTTCTGAGCTAAAGATGCAGTTTCTTTTAGAGCTCGCGGCTGGCCGATAGCTTTGAGTAGCGCTCGACAGCTAAATCCCAGAGCTGAACGTGGCTGGATACCGGTAGCTGGCATTTGAATGTAAGGCAGTTTATATTTTTTAGCCAGAGCAATCAATTTGCCTCCAGTGGCAATGACAATAATTTTATATTTTTTTTGTAGGGCTTTCTTAAGACCGTCTACCACCTCTTCGGTATTGCCGGAATATGAACTGGCGATAATTAGATGCTGTCCTAGTTCTTTGTCCGGAATATTGGGTAGACCGTAGTTCTTGTGAATCAATATAAAATTTGAAGTATCTTCCCAATTGTTAATTAGATCAGCTGCTAGATGTGAGCCACCCATACCGAGCAGTATAAAGCGCTTGGCTTTTTTATAATTTTTTTTATTTTTTATAATTGGTCGGTAGGTAAATTGCCGGGGAAAATTTTTAATTGCTTCTAACATATTATTTTCTTTTTAAAACTTTTAGAGCAGCTTTAATAATAAAAGGATGAGTTAATTTATATTTTTTCCATAATTGTTCAACTGTGCCGGATTCACCAAAACTATCTTGGACGCCGATCATTTCAATTGGCACAGGATATTTTTTAGCTAGCATTTCAGCTACAGCACTTCCTAAACCGCCATTGGCCTGATGATCTTCGACGGTGACTAGACATTTGGTCTGGTGGACAGATTTTAAAATAGTGGCGTTATCGAGTGGTTTAATGGTGTGGTTGTTAATAACTTCAGCCTTGATTTTTTGCTTGGCTAGTTCTTTGGCCGCTAAGATTGCTTCGTAGACCAGGGGACCGCAGGCGATAATAGTGATGTCATTACCCTTTATTAGAATATTGGCTCGCCCGATTTTAAATGGTGTTTTAGGAACAGTGAAAACTGGGCTATCGTGCCTAGCAAAGCGTAAGTAGACCGGCCCTTTAATTTGGCTGGCTGCGATGGTTGCTTTTTTTGTTTCTAAATAATCAGCCGGCGCCAAGATAATCAAATTTGGTAAACAGCGGGTAATAGCTAGATCCTCTAGAGCTTGGTGGCTGGCTCCGTCAGCGCCGACCGATAAACCAGTATGTGAAGCAATAATTTTAACATTAGCTTGGCTATAACAGACGCTAATTCTCAATTGGTCCCAATTACGCCCCGGACTGAAAACGCCAAAGCTGGAAGCAAAAGGAATTTTACCAGACAAAGCTAAGCCGGCAGCCACACCCAGCATATTTTGTTCAGCCACGCCAACCTCAATGAATCTTTGGGGAAATTTTTTGGCAAAGTGATGGACGCGAGTTGATTCGGCTAAGTCAGCTGAAACAACAACGACATTTTTATTTTTTTTACCCAAAATTAAAAGAGCATCTCCATAACCATCGCGGCATGATTTTTTTTCTAATTTTTCTGGTTGATATAAATTTTTAGCTAACATAAATTAAGGTTGATGGGATAATTGTTGCAAAGCTTTAGTTGTTTCTTTTTGATTGGGCGCTTGACCGTGCCAGATAAATTTGTTTTCCATAAAATCTACACCTTTACCCAAGACAGTATGAGCAATTATTACCACTGGTTTATTTTTTACGCGTCTGGCTCTATTTAAAACACTAATTATTTGTTTTAGATTATGTCCGTTCATTTCCATTACCTGCCAACCAAAAGCCGAATATTTTTGTTTGAGTGGTTTTAGTGGCATAATGTCTTTAGTGTAACCATCAATTTGAATATTATTGCGATCTACAATATTAATTAAGTTACCCAATTGATATTTAGCTGCGGTCATTACGGCTTCCCATAATTGTCCTTCGTCATGTTCGCCATCGCTGGTCAGACAAAAAATAGAGTAATCTCCTTTATCCATTTGACCAGCTAAAGCCATGCCTACCGCTTGGGAGATGCCCTGCCCTAAGGGGCCACTGCTAGTTTCAACGCCGGGCAAAGAAAGATTATGCGGATGTCCTTGTAGTTGGCTGTTTATTTGGCGCAAGGTTTTTAATTTAACTAGAGGAAAATATCTAGCTCTGGCCAAAGTAGCATAAAGCGCTGGACAAACATGGCCATTAGATAAAATTAAACGATCTCGACGAGGATTATTCGGCTGACTGGGAATATGATTTAAAACAGAAAAATAAAGGACGGTCAGAATATCAGCTAGACCTAAAGAACCGCCTGGATGTCCTGAGCCGGCTCGAGCGAGCATTTTAATAATATCTTGACGAATTAGATTAGCGGTGTTCTTAAGTTCTTTTACTGATTGCTTCATGTAGTAATTTTATCATTATTAAGCAAAACGCTCAAATATATTTATAATAATTATTTAATCAAAAAATCCCTTAAGTGGAAAGTAAGGGATTTTTTATCTAAATTTTGTAATTTATTTTACCAAAGCATCTAATTGCGGCTGGATAGTGGAGAAAGGTAAAGCGCCAGGGATAGGGATAAGAGTGTTACCAGAAACAATTACACTATAAGGAGTGCCTTGCGCTCCGGCTTGTTGGGCCCACTGAGAGTGTTGTTGTACTTTGCTGGTATATTTTCCGGAATCTAAACAGTCTTGGAATTGATTAACGTCTAAACCAAGTTCGCTGACTAAACTAGGATATTGGCTTAAAGTTGGTTGTTCTTCGTAGGCAATATCTAAAATTTCCCAAAATTTATCACTGCCACCTTGTTCGCCAATACACTCAATCGCTTCTGATTTTTTTGGCGAGTCAGGATGCAAAGAAGGTAATGGGAAATGACGATAGACCCAATTGATGTCGTCACCATAGTTGTCCATAATTTCCTGCATAGTGTTATGAAATTTTTGGCAATACGGACAGTCAACATCAGAAAATTCGACAATACTTACTTTAGCAGTTTTATTACCCCTAATCCAATCTTTATTAACATCTATGGCTTGTAAGCTGATGTTATTAGAAGGTTGATTTTCATTAACGTTGGATGTGTTAGCATTAGCGTTACCATTGAGGTTAGTTGTCTCATTGTTGGCTTCTTTTTTAATCATTACACCCAGCAGAATAAAGAAACCAATAGCGAACACAACACCTAAGGTTACTAACATACCCGCTTTAAAAGCGGATTTTGGGTTCATATTATTTATAGTACCCTTATTTTTTTTGGAAGATTCTTCCATATATTTTTCCTTTCTCTAGAAGATTTTTGAAAATCCTCAAAATTAATTTTTTAAACAAAAGCTAAACTATTATAGCAACTTTTTCGAGATTATTCAAATTATTATTAAATTAATAATTATATTGACAAAATATAGTATCTGTGCTATCATATAAATATGAAATCCCAACATGTAGGGATTTTTTAATTTTGATAATATGTCTGAAAAGATAGATAAAATTAAGAATTTAGCTAAGATTCGCTTAAAACCAGTATTATTATTGTTAATTATGCTAATTTTTAGTTGTCCAAATATAACTAAATCTCAAGTTTCCAGTGATTTAATAACTGGGCCAGAATCAATTGAAGCCATAAAAAGCTATTATAATGGCCCTACTTTACCAGAAATTAAGCTTAGAAAAGCCAGACGAACCATGTTTTTGACAGTAACGGCTTATAATAGTGAGCCAGCTCAAACTGACGACACTCCTTTTATTACTGCTTTTGGTACGCAAGTTAGGGAAGGGATTGTGGCTACCAACTTTCTATCTAAAGGCACAGTCATTCGTTTCCCAGATATGTATGGCGATCAAGAGTTTGTAGTAGAAGATCGTATGAATGAGCGATATTATTATCATTTAGATATTTGGATGCCTGAAAAACAGGATTCTGTCAATTTTGGCGTAAAATTTTTAAAGGTTGAGATTTTGTAATTTTGTTTGATATAAGGGCAAATGCAGACTTTTTTACCATATAAATCTTTTAGAAAAACTGCTCTTTGTTTAGATAATAAACGTTTAGGTAAACAAAGAGTGGAGACTTTGCAGATTTTGCGGGCTTTGACTGGTTATTATAACCAAAGCGGTGCTTGGCTTAATCATCCGGCTGTGAAAATGTGGCGCGGTTATGAAGCAAATTTAGTGGATTATGGCTTAGAAATTTGTCAGGAGTGGGGAAAAAGAGGTTTTGCAGACAGTTGTTATGATAAAATTGCTAGTTTTAATGCTTTATTTGTCAAAAAGTCAGAACCGCCTTTTTTAGGATGTCAAAGGTTTCACGATAGCCATAAATCTAATTTATTACGGAAAAATAGCCATTATTATGGTCAATTTACTTGGCACGTATCTAAAAATTTACCCTATTTTTGGCCGGTTGCTTCATATTTGACAAGCTTAGATTTTTCCTATATAATATTGACGCTAATATGAGCAGCAAAAAAATAATGAGTAGACAATTAAACAAGGATAAGTTTTAAAGGATTTTGGGCAAAATTTATTTTTGTGTAAAGTCCGCTTTAAGCGGATTTTTAGGACCTCAAAAATTAATAGTCAGCAAGTAGTTTTTTATAAAGACAGGCTTGACGCGGTTTTTATAAAAAACTACTTAGTGCCTGTTAAGGCCCCTGCTCAATTGTCACATTATGGTAGGTGGGGAGAACATTAACAATTGAATAAGACATTATCAAATAATGTTTATGAGCATCTTTGTAATTTGTAAAAAGATTACATTTAAATCAAATAATAAAATTCACCAAAAGTTTTCAGAATTTTTGGTGGTTGCTAACAAGGGTATATGGTGGATGCCTTGACATCAAAAGACGATGAAGGACGTAGCAATCTGCGATAAGCTTCGGTGAGGTGATAAGCAACCTTTGACCCGGAGATTTCCGAATGGGGAAACCCTTCCGCTGGAAGAGCGGAAACCATTAGCTGAATTCATAGGCTAATTGGAGACAACTCGGCGAACTGAAACATCTTAGTAGCCGAAGGAAAAGAAAGAATTAATATACTAATAAAAATTATTGGTAACTAGTTTATCATTAATTTTTATTAGTATCTCGATTCCCTGAGTAGTGGCGAGCGAAACGGGAAGAGTCTAAACTCTATATAAGATAATCTATTTTTAACCAAGCTTAGCTTGGGAGAAAATAGGGAAATGATCGCAAGTCTAACGCTGTATAGAGGGTTATAAGAAGCTAGCATTTTGGAGTTTGCGGATCCAGAGCATAATTATTGTTATTTAACAGAATTCCGATGGAAAGCGGGAGCCAAAGAAGGTGAAAGTCCTGTAAGTGAAAGATAGCAATAAGATGAGCTAGATTTCTTAAGTACCACGAAGCCGGTGAAACTTTGTGGGAATTTAGCGTCACTATGCGCTAAGACTAAATACTTTTGATGATCGATAGTGAACTAGTACCGTGAGGGAAAGGTGAAAAGTACCCTGAGAAGGGGATGAAATAGTATCTGAAACCATATACTTACAAGGAGTCGGAGCCCTTCGACTCGCTTGTCACTTTGTTCCAAGCTCGCTCAGGGCTTTCAGCCCCCATTTATTATAATGGGGTCGGAGACCTTGAGCGAAAGACGAACTAAGTGAGGAGTGAGTCGATAGGTGACGGCGTGCCTATTGAAGAATGAGCCAACGAGTTAGCTACATACAGCTTATTTAACTCCTTTGGGAGGAAGATGAAGTGAAAGCGAGGATGAATAGTCCGTAACAATTTTAAATCCTATTCCAATTTTATTGGAATAAGATTTAATTTTGTAGGTTGTATGTACTAGACCCGAAACCAGGTGAGCTTGCCATGACCAGGGTGAAGCGGCAGTAATATGTCGTGGAGGCCCGAACCCACTAGCCGTGTAATACTAGGGGATGAGTTGTGGTAAGAGGTGAAATTCCAATCGAACCTGGCAATAGCTGGTTCTCCTCGAAATAGTTTTAGGACTAGCCTCGTAAATTAAGTTTTGGTGGTAGAGCACTGGATGGAGTGGGGTGGCATTGCGTCCATACTCATTCTAATCAAACTCCGAATGCCATTACGTATTTTGCGGGAGTCAGACCATGGGGGCTAAGCTTCATTGGTCAAAAGGGAAACAGCCCAGATCTCAATCTAAGGTCCCTAAATCTAAGTTAAGTGTGAAAGATGGTGTTGTAACTTATACAACTAGGAGGTTGGCTTAGAAGCAGCCATCCTTTAAAGAAAGCGTAATAGCTCACTAGTCAAGTTGCTTCGCGTCGAAAATGTAACGGGGCTAAACTTAGTACCGAAGATGAGAATTTTCTTGTTTTACAAGAGAGTGGTAGAGGAGCATTCTATATGCATTGAAGCAGTACCGGAAGGTGTTGTGGAGTGTATAGAAGTGAGAATGTTGGCATAAGTAGCAAAAATCCAGGCGAGAATCCTGGACACCGCAAACCCAAGGTTTCCTGGGCAATGTGAATCATCCCAGGGTTAGGCAATCCTAAGGCGAGGCCGAAAGGCGTAGTCGATGGATGAGCAGGTTAATATTCCTGCCCTACTGCTATTTTTTGATGGGGAGACGTGGTTTGAATTTTTTCGCGTTATTCGGTTATGAACGTTGGCTGTGAGTAGCGTGTTTTCTAGGAAAATCCGGAAAACATTAAGCGCGAAAACAGTCAGGAGATCGCAACTTCGGTTAAGATTAACGAAAAATGAAAAATCACCAAGAAAAACCTCTAGAGTTAAGATAGTAGTAACTGTACCGCAAACCAACACAGGTGGGTGAGGAGAGTATCCTCAGGTGGACGAGAGAACCTTCCTTTAGGAACTCGGCAAAACAGCGGCCGTAACTTCGGAATAAGGCCTGCCCTCGCAAGAGGGCCGCAGCGAAAGATTCCAAGCGACTGTTTATCAAAAACACAGGTCCCTGCTAAAGCGCAAGCTGATGTATAGGGGCTGATGCCTGGCCAGTGTCCGAACGTTAAGGGGATCCCTTTCCGGGGTGAACTGAAGCGCGGATGAACGCCGGCCGTAACTATAACGGTCCTAAGGTAGCGAAATTCCTTGACGGGTAAGTTCCGTCCTGCACGAATGGCATAACGACTTGGAAACTGTCTCAAGGAAGGACTCGGCGAAATTGCAAGACGAGTAAAGATGCTCGTTACCCATAGCTAGACGAAAAGACCCCGTGAAGCTTTACTATAGTTTGATATTGATTTAAGGATATATTTGTTCAGGATAGGTGGGAGACTTTGAAACCCCGACGTTAGTTGGGGCGGAGTCAACCTTGAGATACCACCCTTGTATATTTTTAAATCTAACTTAATCCCGTTATCCGGGATAAGAACAGTATCTGACGGGTAGTTTAACTGGGGCGGTTGCCTCCCAAAATGTAACGGAGGCGTTTACAAAGGTTGGCTAGCTCCTGATGGAAATAGGAGTGGTCGTGCAAACGCATAAGCCAGCTTTACTGCAAGAGCTACAACTCGAGCAGTTGCGAAAGCAGAAGTTAGTGATCCGACCGTACGAAATAGGACGGCGGAAGCTCATCGGATAAAAGTTACTCCGGGGATAACAGGCTGATCAGGTCCAAGAGTCCATATCGACGACCTGGTT
>PCWQ01000012.1:0-39445 GCA_002787405.1 Candidatus Komeilibacteria bacterium CG11_big_fil_rev_8_21_14_0_20_36_20 | reverse complement strand
GAGAAGGTCCCAAGGGTTAGGCTGTTCGCCTATTAAAGCGGTACGCGAGCTGGGTTCAGAACGTCGTGAGACAGTTCGGTCTCCTATCTGCTATGGGCGTTGAATTTTGAAGGGATTCTTTTCTAGTACGAGAGGACCGAAAAGAACGAACCTCTAGTGTACCAGTTGTCTTACCAAGGGCATTGCTGGGTAGCTACGTTCGGCGCGGATAAACGCTGAAAGCATATAAGCGTGAAGCCGTCCCTAAGATTAGAATTCGTTATAGGTCTCTGGGAGACGACCAGATTGATAGGCTCTATGTGTAAGTGCAGTAATGCATTGAGCAAAGGAGTACTAATAGACCAAAGCAACCACTAAAAATTTTGGAAATTTTTAAAAAACTCATGAACATTAATAAACATCAAACTCAGTTTGATAGAAAAAGTCGCGCCGAGCGCGACACAACTGGAATGATGAAAATCATTTTGGTATTTATAGCGCTTATTTTGTTTTTGGGATTAATTTTCTTTTTAACTCCTTTAAAACAAATAGTTTAAGAAACGATATTTGTTGATCCTTTGATTAAGCTCTGGGAGATCCTGAGTTGAAGTCGAGGGGTAAGAAGAAGGCATAATTCTCGTGATGCTAGCGGACTGGTCACACCTGATCCCATTCCGAACTCAGCAGTTAAGCAGTTTAGCGCCGATGGTAGTTACCCTTAAGGGTTGCGAGAGTAGGTCGTCGCGAGAATTATGCTTTTTTCTGCCGCAAAGCGGCACACAATATAGGTATCGTTTTTTATTTTTCCGTAGTTTTAAAATAATTTTAGTTTAAAATATTTTATTAATTTAACGCCGCTGGGCGTTATTTTTAAATTAATCTGCCAAGTTTCTAGCCCTTGATGGTGAGCTTGCCGAGCGGCAGACATGATCTTTTGATTATTATTTTGAACTCTGGGTGGAGAAAAAACTGGCGCGTCATAAATACAGCATAGTAGAATAATTGCTCGGGATTTCGAATTCAGATTTTTAGATAATTCATTGAAATGTTTGATTAATCTTTCAAAAGAATTAAATTTATATGGTTTTAATAGTGATTTATTCTTAGTCGGCAATGATATCAACGGTGTCTTTACTTCCAGATAATTATTATCTATTTTAAAATCTATGCGGGCTTTTCCTAATTTTTGTTCTCTTAATATTTCTTTGCCTTTTATTATTCTAGATAATTGGTTATTAGCTAGAAGAAAATCAATATATTTATTAGCTTTAGTTTGGTTAATGCCGATCCAGGATTTAAATTTATTTTTCGGCGCGTCAAACGAAATAGCTTCTACAGTGTAAGGAGTTTTTCGGTCTTTATTTCTAGCTTTAGATAATAGACAGGGAATATCAGAAAATATAATATTACCGATGCGTCCGGTGCTGGGGCAGTGGCATTTAATGATGTGGCCTTTTATATCAACCATCATAATAAATCTATTGGGTCTAGATTTTATCAGTCCCTCTATTAATTTATTGGGGAATTTATAATTTTTCATTAGTATAGCATAACATATTTAAGTTGTTTTAAAAATGAATTTTTGCTAAGATAATTCTATGTCAAAACAAATAATTATTGTAGATAAAAGCGATAAGATTATTGGTTATAGATCCAGCCAGGGCATGAATGCTAAGGATATTTACCGAGTATCTGCTTTATGGCTGACAAATTCAAAGGGCGATATTTTATTAGCTAGAAGAGCACTTAATAAGAAACACCACCCATATAAATGGGGGCCAGCAGTAGTTGGTACTTTGGAAAAAGGCGAAGATTATGACAGTAATATTGTAAAAGAAGCAGAAGAAGAAATAGGTCTTAAAGATATTAAATTTAATAAAGGGCCTAAGAAATTTAATCTTAGTGATTATATTCACTATACTCAGTGGTATACAGCAGTCGTTGATAAGGATAGTGAAGATTTTATTATTGAGCCTAAAGAAGTAGCAGGAGTTCGTTGGTTTACTAAAAAAGAAATCGAGGAGAAGTTAATTAATGAACCAGATTTTTTTATTCCCAACTTACAACATTATTTTAAGTTATTTAAATAAGATGCGAACAATAATTGATTTTCACATTCATTCAAAGTATTCTCGGGCTACTTCTAAGAATTTTGATTTAGAAGAAATGGTGAAATGGTCAGAAATTAAAGGTGTGGATATTATTTCCTGCGCTGATTTTACTCATCCGGCTTGGTTTAAAATTTTAAAAGAAAATTTAATTGAAGACCAGCTTGGCTCTGGATTATATCAGTTAAAAAATAATAAATCCAAAGTTAGATTTATTATTTCCACTGAGGTTTCCTGCATTTATCGACAAGGCGATAAAACTAGGCGAGTGCATTTATGTATTCTGGCCCCTTCTTTACAAGTAGCTGAAAAAATTAATAAAAAACTAGAAGCCAGGGGCGCTAAATTAGCTTCTGATGGCCGACCTATTTTAGGAATGAGTGCTAAAGATGTTTTAAATATTATTTTAGAAGCAGACCAGAATTGCATGATGATCCCGGCTCATGCTTGGACACCTTGGTTTGCTGTTTTTGGTTCAAAGTCTGGCTTTAATTCTTTGCAAGAATGTTTTGAAGATCTCACTCCCCATATTAAAGCAATTGAAACTGGTCTTTCCTCTGATCCTTTGATGAATTGGCATTTATCAGAATTAGATAATATAGTTTTAGTTTCTAACTCAGATGCTCATTCCGGCCCTAAGATTGGTCGTGAAGCCAATGTGATGGATTTAGATAAATTTAGTTACAGCGAGATTATTGAGGTTATTAAAAATAAGGATAAAGAGAGGTTTTTATATACTATAGAATTTTATCCAGAAGAAGGCATGTATTATTATGACGGACATCGTGATTGTGGTTTCAGTTGTTCGCCTCAAGAGACAAGCACAAAATATAAAGGCGTTTGTCCGAAATGTAAAAAACCCTTGACGATCGGGGTCTTGTACCAGGTTGATAAATTAGCAGATCGTTTAACAAACCAGATTCAGCAAAATAAACATATTTCTTACAAAAGCATTATTCCTTTACCAGATATTATTGCTGATTATTATGGGGTTAATAGTGGTAGCAAAAAAGTAACCAATCTTTTTGAGGAAATTATTCAGTCAGCTGGCAATGAATTTAGAGTGTTATTAGATTTATCAAAACTAGAGTTAAATAAATTTATGCCCGAAGTCTTGGCCGAAGGCATTATACGTATGCGCCAGAATAGAGTGAAGATTATTTCTGGATTTGACGGTCAGTATGGACAGGTGGAAATTTTTTCAGAGCAAGAAAGAAAACAAAGTAAGGATAATGAGCAGACTTCTATGTTTATTGAATAAAATATTTTAGTTAATATAAAAACCCCTTGTAGTGATATAAGGAGTTTTTATGTTGGGTAGAAAAATTTATTTTTTCTTTTTTCTTTTAGTAGTTTTTCTTTTCTTAGTTGTTTTCTTAGCTACTTTCTTTTTAGTAGTTTTTCTTTTCTTAGTTGTTTTCTTAGCTACTTTCTTTTTAGTAGTTTTTCTTTTCTTAGCCATTTTTATTTTCACCTCCCTTCTTTTTAGGATTAATTTATTTGTTTTTGTTTTATATATTAAAAAATAAGATTAACAAACCATTGGAGAAAATCATCGGTTAAGTTAGTGGCATAGGAAAGACCGATAATGATTACAATAACGCCGATTATTTTATACATTAGACGACTTCCACCGGAAGTGCCTAAATGTTTCTCGGCAAAATTTATCTGACCAAAATTTTGTAATAACCATTCTGATTTCCAGACAAGCATAAAGCCAATTGCGGCAATAATGATTCCAAAAATAAATTTTCCAACAGTCATTATTTTTTTTCAAATTGTGATGTTTAAATTATAACATATTTTTTTAAAAAAGAGAATAGTTTGTCAAGTATTTTATAAGATTATCCAAAAATTTATTTTTAGGCGCCATAAATTTTAAATATTATAAAGATGCATTTGTTTCTTGACAGAAAAAATAAGGAATGATAACATCAACGATATAGTAATAATATCATGAATAATTTGATTCACCATAATTTAATATCAAGTGCCATGAATTGCTGGAGATTTAAAAAGTACAGCCCATTTTTAGGCTGTTTTTATATGTTTAGAATCGCCAAGCAATATAATAATTACCATTATTGTATATAGAAGAGGTCAAATTAGTGAATTTTAAGCATATGAAAGCAGCCGAAATCGGCTGCTTTTTCGTTCTTTAACATTGGTTTTTATATTTTTGAAGAAAATCTATTCATCAATAAAGCAAAAAGGAGATCGCCATGGATAATTATAAAGAAAGTTTTGTTTTACAAACCGGAGATCATTTGAGCGTCAATGATTTATTAGACTTGAGAAAAAAGGGTTGCTTTATAAGTCGTTCAGGGCATTTAGGTAATCATTATTTATCAAACCTATTATTATTTGATGCCGGAGTGCCTTGTCATATTTTTGATCGCAATCTTATTATTCGTGATCAGAATTACTGGCCGGAATTTTTGTTATTAGGAGGGCAGTTAACCCCTTTAATTGATTGCTCGGAAAGTTCTTTAGTTTATTTTCATAATCTAGATCAAACTAAAAACATACATGGGTTTACTTCGGGAGCGAAAAATTTGGCCCAAGTGCATTTTCGAAGTATGGAGAGATTATTTGGTGGTTTAGTATGGAGCGAATCACAATTTTTGAATCCTCATTCATCATTAATTTTTAGAATCGTCTCCGAATTAGTTCGGATTGTACCGACAGCTTTTCAAAGAGTGTTTTATGAAGACGGCGTGATCAGAAAGGAACCTTCTATTATTAGCAATCGAGTAGCCCAGGAAGTAGTGGATACCAACGATTTTTTTTGTCACAGATTAGATACTGGTAACGGGAATTTAAAGATTGGCCGACTGACAAATATTGAAGTAAATATTCTTATTCATTCAATTTGTGCTTGCTTAATTAGCGGTCAGGATACTGTCTATGAGGTGTCGGGTCCCGATATGATCCAGTATGCCACATCTAGGGGTTTTAAAGAAAGGTTAAATGCTTATTATCAATATTTAAGAAGGAAGATAGATGGTCTTCCGTCAAAAATATTTTTATATATTGTCCCTTCCTTTTATTTTAGATTTGGCTCTCTTCAAAGCGAAAAAGAAGAAATGGATCGATTTTGGCAAAGACTTCAGACTTTTGTTAATCTGAATAAGGAGAAGCGGCAGCGTATTAATGCCACCAGAAATACTTTTCCGAGAAGAAAGGTTTCAGTAGATCAACAAAACGAATCAGCAAAGATTAGCGGTCCCTATAATAGAGAATTAAAGGTATTAGCAGGAGAAATACATTCGGGAACTATTGGCCGGAGAGTTGATTTTCAATTAGAGAAAGGCAATTTTTTCAGTCAGTATGATTTGTTGGCTTCCGGAGACAAATTATATGTTCCGTCTGAACTAATGAAGATGAGTATGTGTGATCTAGCTAATTATTATCAATTGTTTATTTCTTCAAAACATTATTTCAAAAATTAAAAAACCATAGAAGCGGAAGCTGAATAATCATTCAGCTTCCGCTATCTTTTTTATTTTTTATTTATAAGTTAAAAATATGCCACAAGTCATTTTTGATGCTCATCAGGATATTTTATGGTTTGAGCAAAATCAACAGTCAAATAAAATAGTCCAGACAGGGATAGAGAGATTAATAAATAGCCCAATTAAATTGGTAGTTGCTTCTGTTTTTTTAGATCCAGAAGAAACTGCCTTGTTTTCTCAATCACAAAAAGCTCAAATAATTGAGAAAGATATTAAAAAATATTTAGCATTGATCAATCAGAATAAAAAACTATGCTTAATAAAAACTAAAAAAGACATTGAGCAGCTTTTTTTCAATGATTTAACTGGGTTTTTATTACATATTGAGGGGGCTGATTTTGTAGGATCAGATAATTTAGAAATTATTGATTATTTTTATGATTTAGGGCTGCGTTCAGTGGGCTTAGTTTGGAACAATAAAAATAAATTAGCCGTTCCGGCTGGCGTTAAGGGGTCGCTTAGTATACTGGGTCAAGAATTAATACAAAAGTGCAATCAATTAGGAGTTATTATTGATTTGGCTCACGCTAATGAACAGACATTTTTTCAGGTCATTAAGGCAAGTGCAAGGCCGGTATCTGTTTCTCATGCCAATTGTTTCAATTTTTGTAGACAACATAGAAATCTTACTGATCACCAGATTAAAATTCTTAATGATCATGGTGGCGTGCAAGGGATATATTTTTCTAGTAAATTTGTCAGCGATCGGGGGGCTGCCATTAATGATGTTATTAGGCATATTAAACATTCATATTCTTTGGCACCGCATTCGACAATGATTGGTAGTGATTTTGGAGGCATAACAGCAGGTTTAGTGAAAGGTCTAGAGAGTATTGATAAGCTGCCCTTGCTAATGGCGGCCATTAGAAAGGAAATGGGTATAGATGCTGTCGATAAGATTGCTTATCAGAATTTTTTGATTTTTTTAAAGAAAGTATTATGAAAAATAAAGATTTCATTTTAGGAATATTGGGTGGATTAGGCCCAATGGCTGGTGTGGAATTACAAAAGAGAATTATTATGGCTTCTCCCGCCAAGACGGACCAGGAGCATATTAAGATGGTCTGCTTTACCAATCCAAAGATTAAAGACCGAACTCATGCTTTACAAAAAGGGAATGATTTCAGCCAGGAGGTTATTCGGTCATTAACTTTAATGTCTTTAATCAGAGTAAGCGTTGGTATAATGGTTTGTAATACAGCCCATGCGGATTTTGATAAAATAAAAAAAGGAGTTAAATATCCTTTGATCAATTTGGTTTTAGAAACAGTGGAATATTTACGACTAAAATACAGTTACTATTCTAAAGTGGGCCTTTTGGCTACAGATGGCACTTTACAGTCTGGTATTTATCATCAAGCATTAGCTAAATACGGTTTTAAAGTGGTCGCGCCGACCATTAACGGTCAGCAAATTTTAATGCAGACTATTTATGGCCCAGTAGGCATTAAAGCCGGTTATTTTCAAAATAATAAAAGAATAGTAAATAATTTGATTAAAAAACTTCAAGATAACGGTGCTCAGATTATTATATTAGGTTGTACAGAGTTATCTTTAGTTGGTATAAAAGGAAATAGCGTGCTTGATCCGCTTGATGTTATGGCTAAAAAAATAGTTGGTCTGGCTTATTGATAATTTTTTAAAAATAAAAAACAGTTATTAAAAACAGTTTTTTATTTGTTTCTTTGTCTCTCGACTTCCTGCCTGCCTGCAGGCAGGCAGGGGACCCATCGACTTCATATTTAAAATTTGTCACTAGGTAATACAAATGGAACAGACGTTTTACTTAGTTTTGGATATAGTTCTATAATAACGTTATTTTTATTCATTTCATTAAATTTAAAATATATCTCACCCTTAGACTTTAAACTCAGAGATTTTATGTCGGCATGTAATTTATTAAAATTTAAGTCAAAAGTCGTATATGGCTTTGCTTGTGGAAGGATAATAAGATTAGTTTGACCCAGATCATTACCATAATGGAGTATTACTTTTTTTATAAATTTAAAAAGATCTTCCCTATTTAATTTATTCCTGTAGGGCTTTAATTGAAATGCCATCAGCGAACTATTATTAAATAGAATAAAATCACTATCATCATCAACAGCTCTTAATTTGTTTAAGTTATTTAATGTATTAAAGTTGTCTTTGTTTGGGTTAAATCCACTTTTCATTTTGAAGCATATTTCTGTATCACTTTTAAAAAAATCAGGCATAGAGAGTAATGTAATTCCTATCCCATGTTCATCCCTATCATTAGCCATTTTTTTTGATAGGGGGGTCAAATGCTTCTTCTGCTTTATGAGTATTATTTTTTACATCATCTAAAGTTAAGCTATTTTCTGAAATTATTTGCCTTAGTCTAGGTATTTTTTGAATTTTAATTAGGTTGTATAATTCTTTTTTGCTGAAACATAGAATATTTTCTTTTTTATAGTATTTAGGCATAAAATTATAGATTAATAATCTTGGATATAGAGTAACAAAAAATAACCTTGCGAACAAGATTATCTTTTGTCTTTCGGTAAACTCAGGACATGCTGAGCTTGTCGAAGTATGGTGGGCGCTGAGGGAGTCGAACCCCCGACCTTCTCGGTGTAAACGAGACGCTCTAACCAACTGAGCCAAGCGCCCTAATAATGGTCAACCCCTCGTCTTTATATAAAATTGAATGGTTGGAGCGCCGAGCAAAACGAGGTGCAAAAACCACCGTTCGGCCCGAGCTCACGGCCGAGGGCGAGCGAGGCGACTAATTCAATTTGGTGGACCCAACAGGAATCGAACCTGCGACCTCCTCGGTGCAAACGAGGCGCTCTAGCCAACTGAGCTACGGGCCCGCGTAAAGTTATTTCGCAACTAACGCGGCGCGCCCGTTACGAAAACTTTAATAAATTATATTATTATGGTTCGCCACGTGACGAACGTAGTGAGTTTTACGTGGTGCGGGTGAGAGGATTTGAACCTCCACCCCACTAAGTAGGACAAGCCCCTCAAGCTTGCGTGTCTACCGATTCCACCACACCCGCTTATTTATATTTTTACTTCTGTCAGTTTCTTTTTGCTTTTGCGTAAATAATCCAATTTAGCTCTTTTTACGGCAGCTTGTTTAACCGGTTTTATTTGAGTAATTGAGGGGGAATTTAAAGGGAATATTTTTTCTACACCAACACCGCTGGCAATTTTACGGACAGTGATTGTATTGCCGATCTCTTTATTATGTTTATGTGCTAAAACAATACCTTCAAAAATTTGAGTTCGTTCTTTTTCTTCACCTTTAGCATTTTTCTCTTTAATTTTTTCATGCACCCTGACAGTCATGCCGGGCTTAATAGGCACATCTTTTTTGATTGTTTTTTCTTCAGACATATTTATTATTTAAGGAGGATAAAAAAAGTCATTAAGATTAATAATGACGAATCTATTTTAACTGATTTATGTTATTTTGTCAATACTATTATTCAGTATGATTTTTGATAAAATCTACTACTTTTTTGGTGGCTTGACGGGCATTAATAGGAGTCGTATCAAGGATAAAATCATAATGGGCCTCATTAGTGTGGTCTAAGTTATAATATTTTTTATATCTTTTTAAGTCATTTTTTTCCCGAGAGAAAATAGTCTTTTTTAATTCTACTAGAGAGTTGATTTTAGCTTCATTTCTTTTAATCTTGTTTGCAGGTTTTTGTAGAGACAGCCAGATCCTTTTAGCCCCTTCTTCTAAATCAGCTTTGATGTATAGTTTAATAGATTCTGGTAAAAAATGGAATTGAGTGCGGCCTTCAACGATCACAGGGAATTTTTTAGCTAACTGGCGTGCTTTTTGAGCTGCTTTTTTATCTACATCCACATCAGTTTCAGGATGAGTTAATCCATATTGGTTTAATTCGGCCAAGGTCATTTTCATATCTTTAGCTAACTGGCGGCGAATACCACCGACATAAACTCGCTGGCCATTAAATATTTTAGTTAGATTTTGAGCAATAGTGCTTTTTCCGCTACCAGGTGTTCCAGAAATAGTGACAATAAAATTTTTCTTTGGCATATTATTTAATAGTAGTTAAAAATTGTTTTAGTTCTTTTGGCAAAGGTGACGAATATTTCAGCCATTTTTTATTTTCATCTTGCCAGCTTAAAAAGTAAGCGTGGAGAAATATTCTTTTGTCTAGAATTTTTTTCTTTTTGCGAATATTTTTAGTTTGATATAATCGATCACCGGTAATAGAATGTCCAATACTATAAAAATGAGCTCGGATTTGATGCATCCGCCCAGTTTTTATTTTAATCTTAATGAGGGTGTAGTTGATAAATTTTTTTACTACTTCATAAATAGTGTGGGCTGATTTTCCTGTCTGTTTGACATTTTGCGCTTTCATTAAGCCAGTTTTTTTATCCCGTTCCAAAGGAGTGGTTATTTCTCCAGTTTCATTTAATAAGCGTCCATAGACTAAAGCGGTATATTCTTTTTGAATGGTTCTATTCTGGAACTGTTTTTTTAATAAATCAAAATATTTTTGATTTAAAGCAATAACCATTAGACCAGAAACCTCTTTATCTAGACGGTGGACAATCCCTGGGCGCAAAGGATCATCACCAATTTTTTTTGTTTTAGGAAAACTTTTTAAAAGCCAGTTAACTAGAGTGTTTTTTTCGCCGCGGTCAGTAGGATGGACCAAAAGGTCATGGGGTTTATCGATCACCAGATAATTTTCAGTTTGGGCGATGATTTTTGGCTCGGGGATTATTTTTTCTATTTTTTCTTTTTTAGATCGTTTATTATAGGTTATTTTATCATTTGGTTTGAGCCAATGGTGAACTGTAGATTTGGCGCCATTAACCATTACCTGATTGTTAAGGATGAGTTTTTTAATCTGACTGCGGGTGATTTCTGGCAGTTTAGTTTCCAGAAATTTATCCAGTCTTTCTTTTTTGTCTTGTTGATATATAAATTCCATAAGTTAAATGTAGCAAAAAATCAGCAGAGGAGCAATGGGACGTTAATAAAATAAAAAGAAAGCGGCGTCTGACTATAGTCAGACGCCGCCGCGATCGTTGTTACGATCAAAAACCAAAAGAGTTGCATAATTTTTTGGTGACCTTTTCGCTCAAACGGTCAAAAGTTGTCCACGCTGGTTTTAGCTGACCACTTAATGAAGTGGTCGCCCAATTTGTTATCCTCTTTTGTGTAGAGAAGAAAATAACACCTCGTCGGAGAAATTCCACAACTATAGCTGAGGATATGCCGGTTGCTAAAGCAATAAACCATAGAAAAGTTTTATCAGACAGGTAAGGACCAGTAAAGTAAGCCGAAATCATAGTCACTGCTATGTTGTCCCTAAACAGAGCCAATGAGCTTTGAGATGGGATACTTTATATATCCCTTTGATAAGCCCAATCACTATTGATACTGGCACTATTATGGTCAGAACCAACCCCCTTAATCCCACATGTAATAATATCGCATTCGTCATTGCATAAAATGCGATAGCTTCACGCTTAAGCATCCTTCCCAGAGATACTAAAAGTATCTTATTGGGCTTTGACTGTAACAGCCATATGCAATCCAAAGTTGATGATATTCTTCTTCGGATAGATCATAATTTGTTAGAGAAATTGTATTTGTCAGATTACCTGCTATTATAGCGCCAAATAGCATAAAAGAGAGTGCCATGCTCAGGAGGATCATGATGGCAGGCGCTATTGTAATATTTGTTGTCAGGATCAATGGCAGTTGGCTGATAAAGACTCCATGGATTGCTATGTAAAAAAAGTTTACTAAAACGTAAACGAAACGAACTTTATTTAGTGGTTTATCGTTCAACCAAACTTTGAAATTGTGCGGCATTTTCGCTAATGATATTACTAGGTCAACAATTTTTTTGACCCAATGAAAGTTTGGTCGAAAGACCGGAGTCGTTGGGCGGAATGTTTTGCTCCACGTTAAGGATTTAGTTAGGTTTTTATTGATCACGTTTTGGCATTCCTGCCAGATTTTATCATGCCAAAAACCAGTTAAGACTCCAACGGCTACGCCGGGTATTAGAGCGGCTGGATGAAAATAGCCGAAAGATAAGATTCCAAGGATACCCCCTAAAAAAGCTCCCAGAAGGTTTCTTTTAGTTACATTTTGCATTACGTTTACCTCTTACCTCTTTTTTAAAGGACAATTAATACTAATTACATTTTACTTATAAGGATATGCTATTTGATTATTTATTTTGTGTTAAATTAAATAAAAAACAGCATTTTTTGCTGATTTTGATTATTTTATTATAATAATATGTCTCTCGACTCTCTTTGTTCGCTCGAGACACTCGCTTTGTCTGACATATAGAATCAAATGGTTGAAGCTCCGATCAAAGCGAGGAGAAACAGAGTGACGACGAGTCAAGTGGTGCCCCCAGTAGGACTTGAACCTACGACCGTCTGCTTAAGAGGCAGCTGCTCTACCAACTGAGCTATAAGGGCAAGTAATAATATATAAATTAAGATAATAGTTTTTGAAATATTCCCCTTGTCAATTACCGACTGTCTGTCCGCCTTTGGCGGAAGTTATAATGGTAGGAAAATAAACAAAGAAAAAGTGGCCTGCCAAGCCGTAGCCCAAAAGGCGAAGGCTGGCGCACCCGGTAGGACTCGAACCCACAACCTACTGGTCCGAAGCCAGTCGCTCTATCCAATTGAGCTACGGGTGCATGTTATTCGGAGTAGGAGATATTGTAACACAAAATAGAATAAAATCAATACTGAGCAAAAGGGTCAATATATTTTTCTTTAATTTCAGCTTCGGCTGACGCCAATTTTTTAAGGTTGATTTGCTGGATTGCCGGCGCAGTTTGATTAGCAATAGCTTCTAATAAGATTTTATTATTAGTGCTAAAGTGTCGCCGATTCATTTTATCAGCCAGCATAATAAAGCCAATTATTTTATCTTGTACTTTTATAGGGGTGATAATCAGTGAGTCGCTGATATAAGGTAAGAGGGCGTATTCTATTTTGAAATTTTCTTTGGTGACAATGGTAGTCTTCGGTTGGGTAAGTAGATTTTTTAATAAATTATCCTTACTAACATCATAGGAAGTGTGGTGTTTGATTTTATTATAGCCAACAGCTTGATGGACATACATTTTTTGAGTATCACTAGAGAAAGTAGCTAGGAGGGCTTTATTTGAAGGTATAATTTGGAGAAGTATTTTTAAAATTTCTTTCGCTATCTCATCTAATTTTTGGTAACTGCCAATAATTTTGCCGGTAGCAAACAGAGCAGCTAGTTTATTGTTAGCATGATAGAGGCGATCGTCAAGGGCGAGACCGATGTTTTGATAAATTTTGTTAGCTAACGGCGGTTGTCTTTTTATAATACTATGCCAATTGTAAATGGATAATTCTAGAGTCTTAACAATCATTGAGGATGCTTCTAAATGGTATCGATGCTTACTGTGTTTTTGTAAAAAGGTCAGCTCGCCTAGGAAATTACCTTCTTTGAACAAAGCAATTATTTCTCGGTTGTTAAAGTTACTTCTCAAGACTACTTGCCCTTCAGTAATGATAATAATTTTATCTCGGGTGGTATTTTTAGTAAATATTTTTTCAAATTGGCTATATTTTTTTTCAATCAAAAATTGGCTAATAAAAGCAACTTCTTTTTTATTCAACTCTTGAAATAATGGTACGTCTTCTAAGATAAATCTAGCCATTATTATATATTATTGAGATAGGCTAAAGCGATAACTTCATCAATTATATTTTGAGATAATAATTCTTTAATATTCTGTTGCATGCTGAACATACCTTCTTCAGCGCTGGTTTGGACTATTCTTTTAATTTGTGGGATTTTATTTTCGCGAATAACATTAGCTACGGCGGGATTATTTATTAAAAGTTCTCTAACAGCCACACGGCCACCATTTATTTTGGGTAACAGCTTTTGACAGATGACACCACTCAGAGAGATAGATAATTGTAATCTTACTTGAGATTGTTGGTGAGGAGGAAAAACATCAATAATGCGATCAATGGTCTGGGCGGTATTATGAGTATGGAGAGTGGCTAAAACTAAGTGTCCGGTTTCCGCCAAAGTGATTGTGGCAGCCATTGTTTCTAGATCGCGCATCTCACCAACCATAATAACATTTGGATCCTGTCTCAGAATATGGCGCAAAGCATCTTTAAAAGTGATAATATCGGTGCCTAACTGTCTTTGTTTAATAATACTTTTCTTAGGGTTGTGAACAAATTCAATTGGGTCTTCTAGAGTGATAATATTAGCCATCCTAGTCTGATTGATTTTTTCTATCATCGCGGCTAGAGTTGTTGATTTTCCGCAGCCAGTTGGGCCGGTTACTAAAATCAAACCATTGGTTTGCTGGATTAGATCTTCAGTAATTTTAGGCAGACCTAAATCCTCCATCTCTGGTATTTTTTTGGAAATAACCCGACTGACTAGACCAACATTATCCTTCTCCCAGTGGAGGTTAACGCGATAACGAGAATATTCAGGTATTTCATAGGAGACATCTAATTCCCGTTCTTCTATAAAAGTTTTCTTTTGTCGCTCGGTTAAAATACTAAAAATCATTCTTTCAGCTATTTCTTTAGTAACTGTGGGAGTGTTGGGTAACACTTTTAATTCTCCATCTACTCTTAAAATAGGTGGTTTGCCGACAATAATATGTAAATCCGAAGCTTCATTGTCAGTTGCCGCTTTAAATAAATTATTGATGTTCATTCCATTAAACCTTTTAAAGCTTAATTAAATTTGTTATATTTTAGTTTTATCACTTAAATCCAAGTTTTTATCCGTTTGGGGGGAGCCGTTTTGGAGGTAAATTTAGCGTGGTTCATTTGGTTGTTAAAAAATTTAAGGTAATTTTATTATAACATATCTATCTATAATAAAAAACACACGACATTAAAGCCGAGTGCTGTTTAAGTTAGGAAATATTTTATTTATTAAATAATAGCGAGGGGTTTTTTATCAGGTGTCGCAAGGTTTCATAGGAGCCAAACAGTAGACCGGTATATAATAGATTACTCATAATAGTATTCTTAAAAAAAGGAATAGCTAAAGTATAACTTAAAGTTAATCCGGCGAAATCATGAGTATACCAATTGCCAAAAAACCAGACGGCTAAATTAGTTAAGCAGAAGAAAAATAAAGCAGAACCAAGTGAAGCGCTGATAGTATTAACAATATTTTTATGTTTTTTGAGAGTTAAGCCAAAGAGAGCGATGATAGCAAAGGAGCCATAAACAGAGAGCATGATGCCCCAGTGGTAGAAGCCAATAAAAAAATCAGAGAACAGTAAGGCAATGAAAGGTAAAATAATATATTTTTTATTTTTAGCATAAACTCCGCTAAATAAAATGACACTGGCTAAAGGAGAAAAATTTGGCCAATGTGGTAAAAAACGGGCTACTAAAACAACAGTACTGACTATTAGAATGAGGAGAAGATTTTTTGTATTCATTTAGTTACCGTTATAAGATTTTATTAAAAAAATGTTTTTTAAAACTCAGATTCTTGAAATTTCCACTCAATTTTTTCAGAAATCTTTGGAAAGTATTTATCAACGGAGACCATTGGCATTTGGCCATCACTGTAGTATTGCCAGTATTTTTGGTCTTGTCCGTTTATTTTATTATTGATTTGGGTAATTAGAACTCCCATTTCTCCATAATTTTCAACTTGAAATGGCCAGGATTGTCCAACGGCAAGATTTTCAGTAATAGTTAGTAAGTCTTCATTAACAGAGCTTGAGTAAGGATATTGTAACGAAATTATCTGTTGATTGTCAAATAGAAAATCCACTGATAAATATTGTTGAAGATTTTCGTTGAAATTAGAGTTAGCCAACGGTTCATTGGGCTGGTTATCAGGTTTAGTGAACCAGAGATAGCCGGCGACTAGCAAAATAATTATTAAAAGGAAATATTTTTTCATTTTTATTTTTAATAATCAATACCGGGGCGGGCGGCTAAACCTTTATTGATATAATGTTTAGTTTCTTGCATTTCCGTTACCAGATCAGCTAAATCTATAATTTCATTAGGACAATAGCGACCAGTTAGGATTAATTCCAATTTGTCCGGTTTTTTTTTAATTAAACTAATAATATCTTTTAATTTTAATAGTTTGGTTTTGGCAGTGGTATTAATTTCGTCAAGGATAAGGACGTCAAAATCCTCTTGGAGCCACTCCTGGGCTTGTTTAAGCCCCTTTTTTGCTTCTTTAAGGTCCTCTTTTGTGTTTTCAAAGCGGAATATTTTACCGACTCGCGTTTGTCCAAAAGCTTTATAGTAAATATTTTTATCTTTAAGGCAATCTAAAATTTTACGTTCATTGTAATAATCACCACCTTTGTCAAAATAAATAATGCCTACTTTTTTCCCATAACCGATAGCTCGGATAGCTAAACCTAAGGCAGCGGTAGTCTTACCTTTACCGTAGCCGGTGTAAACGTGGATTTGTCCTTTAGCTGGAAGCATAGTTTATTTGAGATCACAACTTCCTTTAAAGCCGCATTGTTTAGAGCATTCCGTGCAACCCCCGACTTTAATCATGGTCCCCTGCTTGCATTGAGGGCAGACCTTGCCAACCCTTGCTCCGTAAAGGTTGTTATTGATTTCATGATTTAATTCTTGGTGCTTTTTGGGGTTCTGCATTTCATTAATTTCAATTTTGATCTTATTAGGGGGAATATTAGTTACCGCGGGGGTTTTTTCGACTTCAACGGCATATTTTTTATTTAATTCTTTAGCCGTGGCAATAACTATTTTATCTTTTTTAGTTTCTCCATTGTAGGCCAGATTTTTTTCTTCTGTTTTAGCATCTATAGAAAGCACCTGTTCAGTACGACTGTTGTCTCGATAGATAGTTACTCCTTTACAACCAAGTCCATAGGCCTGTTCATAGAGTTCGGCTGTTTGTTCAACGGAAAAATCAGCAGGCGCATTAGCTGTTTTGCTAATAGAAGAATCAGTCCATTTTTGTACAGTTGCTTGTACTTTAATATGATCTAAAGGAGTGAGGATCATAGCACTAACAAAAAAATCAGGTAAATGGCCATTTTTTCTGTATTTTTCAGCTAAGGGAATAAAAACTTCATGAAAACCAAGTCGTGACTGACGAAAAAATTTAAAGGCATAATAAGGTTCAATGCCGGTGGAGGTGCTGAGCATAGAGCCGACTGTACCGGTTGGTGCTTGGGTAGTTAAAGTGACGTTGCGGATACCATTTATCTTAATTTTCTGCCTGACTTCTTCAGGCATGTTTTGCATAAAACCAGATTCCAAGAATTTAGTAGTTTCAAATTTTGGGAAAGCGCCTTTTTCTTGAGCGAGATTACTTGACTCCAGATACATTTCCACTGTAATTGTTTGGTATATTTTTTCTATAAAATCTAGAGATTTTTCAGAGCCGTAGTGGAGGCGTAATTTAATTAATAATTCTCCCAACCCTAGTGTGCCGCCCCCAATTCGTCTTTCGTTTTTTTGATTATCTTCATTTTCTTGAAAGTGATAAGGAGTTAAATCAATGACATTATCTAAAAATCTAGTTAAAATTCGGGCTGATTTTTTAAGTTCGTCCCAGTCCATTTCATAGAGAGGGCCGATTTCGTCTTCGCCAATTTGCTTAGCAAAAGAACCAAGATAGAGATGCCCCAAGTTGCAAACGCCCCAACCAGGCAGACCTTGCTCTCCACAAGGATTAGTGCAAATGATTTGGTTAAAATAATATGAATTACTTATTTTATTATAGCGATCCATAAAAATAATACCCGGCTCTGCACTAGCATGGGCGTAGGAGATTATTTTATGCCATAATTTACGCGCTTTGATGGTTTTATATACTTTAGTGGGATAGCCAGCTTTTTTCCAAGCTTTTATATCGCCATTCCAGACATTATTATAGATATCATTATAGGCGGGGTTTTCATAATCCGGAAACTCTAAATTCCAATATTCATCTTTTTTAATCGCTTCCATAAAGTCATCCGATATCAGGACCGAAATATTAGCATTTTCTATTTGTCCGGCTTTTGATTTGGCGCTGATAAATTCTATAATATCTGGGTGCCAATCCCATTGAGTTAGCATCAGAGCGCCGCGTCTTGAACCGCCCTGCTCAATTAAACCAGTAACATATGAGAACAATCCGCCCCAAGATACAGAGCCGGAGGATTTACCGTGCACGCCTTTAACGTAGGCATAGCGGGGTCGGAGAGCGCTTAGGGATAGGCCTACTCCGCCACCACGTGACATTACCTCTACCATTTGGTATAAAGTTTCTTTAATGATACCTCTACGTGAATCGGCTGGAGAGGGTAGAACATAACAATTAAAAAGAGTTAAGTTAGAAGTGTAGTTACCGTGCTGATCAATATTGGCTCCAGTCATAATTCGTCCACCTGGTTGGATATGCTGTTGACGGAGCTGATCAAGAAATAATTCAAAATATTTTTCTCTTTCTTCATCGGTTCTTTCTACTGAAGCCACAGCTTTGGCAATACGTCGATGAGCATCTCGGATGGACTCTCTTGGCTTATCGCATTTGTATAAATCCTGTTCAAAGGTGTGGCCGTTGCTATCGTCAGCGTAGATGCCCGTGATCATATAAAGGATTACTTTTCCATCCTGTAGGATTTGTTTAACAATGCCTAAGTCTTTTTTAGGATATTTGCGATCCTCTTTACTAATAACAATAACCAGATCACCAAGCCCAATGGTTTCTTTTTTATCTTTGATGGAATAGCGATCTAGAAAAATGATTCTTCCTAATTCATCAAATTGAGTAGAGTTATTTAAAATATGTCTAGCTTGAGGGCTTAGAAAAATATTTGCCTCTTCTAATTTTTTAACTTCTGGTGAAATTGTCTCTTTATCTTTAGCTAAACGAGTTCTCTTCCGTTCTTCGCGATAAATAATAAAGGCCTTAGCAGTTCGAGCCCAGTTAGCTTGGATGAGAATGATTTCAATAATGTCCTGTATCTGCTCGACAGTTGGAATATTTTTTTGGTCAAATTTATGTTCTAGAACAGAGGAGACAATATCGGTTAATTTTTTGGCTTCTAATTCGTCAAATTCTTGGGTGGCGCTGCCGGCTTTTAGAACGACATTAAAAATTTTATTTTTATCAAAATCAACGATTGTCCCGTCTCTTTTTTTGATCTTTTTAGTGCCGGCAAATATTTTTTGCTGTTCGTTAATTTTACTGCCACGCATTTTAAAGTAAATTTTGGCTACTTGAGGCAGATCGTTTTCTAATAAAACAATATTGATCGCGCTACGGATGTCATCGCTGGTAATAGTCTGTTCAATTGGGTAAGTAGCTTCTAGATATTTTACAACTTCATCAGTCAATTTCTCTGAAAGAGGATTATCTTTAATTCCGGCGGCAGTAATAGCTTGTTTGAGGGAGCTATTGATTTTTTCCTGGTTAAAATCTTCTATTGTTTCATTACGTTTTTTAATCGGCCAAGCTTGCATGGGTTTATTTTTAGTTTTAGTTAGTCAAAATAAAAAGCTTAAAAGATTCTAATTAAGCTATTTTGTAAGGTGTCAGCACTATATATAGTGGTCAAAATAAGTATAGCACACAAGATATAGAGATGACAAATTTTTGTTTTTATTTTTAGTCGAAAGTAGTATTATTATAAATCGCTTAAGAAAAAAAGTCCAGCCTCGGGATATTTCAGGGCTAATCTTACATAAAACAGCAATTGCCAAGCTGTTTTTTTTCTGTTATTATTAGCGCATATAGAAATATATGGGAAAATTTTTCCACAAGTCAAAAACTAGGCCTCAGAAAGCTACTAAAGAAGAACTAGTAGACCCGGTTTTGTATATTGGTGGTTTAGATCCTAAAAAATATCCATCTTTAACAGATAGAGACATTAATGAGAATGAACAGGAGGAAGAAAACCCTTTAAATAAAAGATAATTTTTTCAGAGAAGCAAAAACAGCCTTTGGAGAAAGCTGTTTTTTATTTTAAAATTATACTGTGGTTGTTTTTTACTACCTCTGCAGTAATTTTTAGATTTTTTTTCACGATTTTGGAAAATTCTTCCAAAATTTCTTGATTGCCGTGGACTAAGAAAACTTTTTTGGGCTTGCCAGTAAATTTCCCCAACCATTTTAATAGTTCATTCTGATCAGCATGAGTGGAAAATCCGTCAATCTGACCAACTACTGATTTAATTGCTATAGATTTATTATAATAATCAAAAGCAAAAGCCCCATTGAGTATTTTATAGCCAAGAGTTCCCGGCACCTGAAAACCCATAAACAGAATATTATTTTCTGGTCGCGAAGCATACCTAGCTAAGTGATGAATAATTCGTCCGCCTTCGGCCATACCACTGCCAGCCAATATAATTTTAGGTGGTGGGACGGAATTAATCTGCTTCGATTGGCGGATATGGCTGGTGATTTTTAAATGAGGAAAACTGAAAATATCGCGGTCAGTTTTAAGCGTCTCTTGCGCCTCTGCATTTAGTAAGTTTAGATGACGTTGATATATTCTAGTCGCTTCTGTCGCTAGAGGGCTGTCAAGAAAAACTGGCACATTAAAATCAAGATGTGATTCATAATAATCATTAAGAATTTTTAAAACATCTTGAGTTCTTTCTACAGCAAAGAGAGGAATTAATAAAGTGGAATTTTTAATAGTGATTCTTTTGACTGCTTCCAAAAGTTTTTCATTCCTTATTTTTTTGTCTTCATGATTGCGGTTGCCATAAGTGCCTTCCATAATTACATAGTCGGCTCGGTCAAAATAGTCAATATTTTGGACTAAAGGCATATTTTCTGAGCCAATATCTCCGGTAAAAATTATAGTTTGGTTTTCTACTTTGATTTCAACGATAGCTGCTCCTAAAATATGTCCGGCCTGATAAAAAGTAAAGCTTATTTTAGAATTGAGTGGCTGTGGTTGATAATAATCTATTGTTTGCCAGAGGCGATTTAATTGATTAAAGGCGTTAGTAGAATAAAGTGGTTTGAGACGGTGTTTGGCTGATTTTTCATACATGATGTGGACGCTGTCCTTGAGGATAATTTGGGCTATTTGTCGAGTGGCGTCAGTGGCGTAAACTTTACCCTTATATTTTTGGTCGTAGAGCTTTGGCAGTCGTCCGCAGTGATCCAGATGAGCGTGGGTTAAAATTACCGCGTTTAATTCTTCTGGACAAAAATTAAACTCCCGCCAGTTTTTCCAGTAATTTTCTTCATCGCCTTGAAATAAGCCGCAGTCTATGAGTATTTTGTAGTGATTAACTTCCAATAGGTGGCAGGAGCCAGTTACTTCTCCAGTAGCACCATATGAAGTTAGTTTTATCTGAGACATTTTATTTTTTATCCGCCTTTGGCGGGTTGTTTTAAAAAAGGATTTTCCATCTTAAAAGTAATCCGAGGAGTCTGGGCATTTATTTGTTCTAAGCTGATATTATATTTTTTGGCATATTGATAATCAACTGAGCCAAAAATAGCTCGTGAATAATCAAACCCTAATTTTTTAGCGGTGTCTTTAATTTTTTTTTCTGAGTGGCCTTCTATTTCCACAAAGGGTTCTAGAAAAGGCTATTCGTCAATAGTAATTTCCACGCCATCTAATTTCCACAGTTCCCGCTTGGTTTCCTGATAAGCTCTTTCCTGGCAGCCCAAAGTGTTGAGTAATTCCCGAGCTTTTTCCATATTATCTATAGTCAGGCAAATTTCTTTTTGGTCTTCTAATTTTTCGCCATTAGTTATTTTGACGCTCATCGTAATGCAGTCATATTCCTGTCTCACTCGAGCCCAACCACCTTTAACTTCATGGCCTTTAGGAAAATGCCAAACATATCTTCTCTGCAAAGATTCTGGATAAATCAATTTAACACCGGCTTGTTGTAGGCGGGTTCTAATTTCATTTTTATTTATATTAGTGAAGGTGGCTTCGTATTCTATTTGCATCTTATAGAAATTATAACATTTTATCAAAAAAAATGCCTACCCTTGATTTGGGCAGGCAATTATTTAGAGGCACCACGGAGAAATTTCCGTGGGAAACCGAGGATATATATATTTCGCCAGCATGATTTTTTCTTCTTTGGTTAATTTGAGACGAAACATATCTCTAATTATCCAAGGAAAAATACCTAAGGCGATGATGTGGCTAACAATGATACTAGTCAACACAACTTTATATCCGGCTTCACTGAATATGATTTGATATAAATTCAAAATATCCCTCTTAGTTAAAAATACAATTTTAATAAAATATAATAGATTAATATATCATATTTGTCAATATTTTAAATCTTCCCCACTAAATCCAATCCTGGCTTTAAAGTATCTTTGCCTGGTTGCCAATTGGCTGGACAAACTTGGTCGCCGTATTTATGGACAAATTGAGCAGCTTGCAGTTTTCTAAGTAGTTCATTACTGTTGCGCCCAATACCATTGTCATGAATTTCAATAGTTTTTAAATGCCCTTCAGGATCAATAATAAACGTGCCTCTTAGAGCTAAACCCTCATCCTGAATATAGACGCCGTAACTGCGGCTGATATTGCCACTCGGATCGGCCACCATTGGGAATTTTATCTTTTTAATAGTTTCTGAATCATCATACCAAGCTTTATGGACAAAGACAGTATCAGTACTGACTGACAAAATTTCAGTATTGAGTTTTTTAAATTCATCATACTTATCAGCTAGATCGCCCAACTCGGTCGGACAGACAAAACTAAAATCAGCCGGGTAGAAGAATAAAATTATCCACTGGCCTTTATAATCTGCCAAGTTTATTTTTTTGATTTGCTTTTCGTGGTAAGCTTCAGCCGTAAATTGCGGTGTTTGAGCGCCAATATTTGGCGTGTAGTTACAGTATATATAATTGCAATTATTGTTGCCGGTGTAGTTGCAACATTTGCAATGGCAGTCATCGCCACAGGCGCAGGTATTATATTTTTCTTTTTCCATATTTTTAATTTAATATTCAAATTATTTCGCAGTTGCAAAATTTTCTGCCACTTGATTCCAGTTGATTATATCCCAGAAATTTTTAACATAATCGGCGCGGACATTTTTATATTTTAAATAATAAGCGTGCTCCCAGACATCCAGAGCTAAAATTGGCCGATGGCCTAGAGAATAAGGACTATCCTGATTGGACGTTTGTTCAATAATCAATTTATTATTCACTACTGATAACCAGGTCCAGCCGGAGCCGAATAAAGTAGTGGCCGCATTTTCAAACATTTCTTTGAATTTATCAAAAGAGCCAAAAGCTGAGTCCAGAGCTTTGATTAACTGCTGGTTTGGTTTGTCAGATTGTTTGGCTGGGGTCATAATTTTCCAAAAGAAGCTGTGGTGAACATGCCCGCCACCGTTATTTTTAACCGCTGTTCTGACTTCAGTTGGTATTTTTTCCAGTTTTTGCAAAAGAACTTCTGCCGGATATTGAAAAAAGTCAGGATGTTTTTCCAGAGCCGCGTTTAGTTTTATTGTATAGCCCACATGATGCTTGTCATGATGGACTTTCATGGTTTGCTGGTCAATATATGGCTCTAAGGCAGCATAGTCGTAAGGCAAAGGAGGAGTAATAAATTGTTTTATATATTTTTTCATATAGTTGTTGGTTAATAATTAATTTAGTTGAAGTATTTTTCCCGATAGAATCTGATCAGCTGCTTGACTTCTGGAATAACAGAAGGATTGCCAATGCCAACTTTAGTTTTTTTCTGCACAGCTTCCAAAGTTAAAGCTCCATCTAGTACGGCCTCTTCAATATCAGAATCGGTCACTTTGGCTATTTTATCAATCAGGCGTTTTGATTCTTCAATCAGGCGTTTTTTTTGTCCGCTTTTTAAAAAATAATTATTAATGGCGCTACGCAGAGCTTTATCTCCCAAAACCGAACAGTGAATTTTACGCATCGGTAGACCGTCTAGACGTTTAGTAATATCCTGTGGTTTTATTTTTAAAGCATCGTTTATTTTCATACCCTTGTTTTCCGTAACCATTATCGAGAGCATAGAAGTGGCGCCAATAGCTGAACCACAGCCAAAAGTCTGCCATTGCATGGAAGTAATCCGGTCCTCTTTTTTATTCACTTTAATCCAGACTTTCATCACATCGCCACAGGCCGGACTACCAACCATGCCTAAGCCATCATAGTCCGTTATTTTGGAAGCATCCATTACTAGATTTTGAGGGTGAAAGAAATGCTGTTTGACTGTTTTACTATAAACCCAAGACTCTTTATTATCTTTTGGCGTTAAGTCAATTTCTTGGGCGGCCTTTGATCTGCTTTTAGTTTTCTTTATCTTCATAATTTTATAATTTATTTTAAAATCTTAATTTTACGCGGAGCGTCCTGCACAGCTTGGGTAATTTCTTGCACCTGAATATTAACTGGAGAACCCTGACGTAGTTTTTTTACTAACGGAGGCAGTTTAGACATCAAGTATTTCAAATCTTTTTGAGTGGTTTGTTTGCCTAAAGTAAAACGCATAGAGCCGTGGGCTGCTTCATAAGGATAACCCAGAGCTCTGATCACATGGGATGGTTCCAAGGTAGTTGAAGTGCAAGCCGAACCAGTAGAACATTGAATACCTACTTGGTCCAGATGGAGTAGTAGAGCTTCTCCTTCTATATCCAAGACAGAGACATTAACGTTATTGGGTAGTCGGTAATTAGGATGACCGTTTAAAATTGTTTTTGGCACTTTAGTTAAAATTTGTTTAATTAACCAGTCTCGCAATTTAATTAAACGAATATTTTCTTTTATTTTATTTTTGTTGACTAAATTTAGAGCCGTGGCCAGACCGACGATGCCGGGTACGTTTTCTGTGCCAGAGCGAAGATTTTTTTCCTGACCGCCACCGTCCAAAATAGCTTGAATCGGCGTGCCACGTCTGACATATAGGACTCCCACGCCCTTTGGTCCGTAGATTTTACTGCCGTTTAAAGTTAGTAAATCAACATGGAGTTTATTGACGTCCAAATCTAGTGCGCCGGCGGCCTGACAGGCATCAGTATGGAAATAAATCCGTGGCAATTTTTTAGCCAAACGCTGTTTATTTAATTTAGTAATAAAAGTGCCTAATTGTTGGATTGGTTGCAAAGTGCCAATTTCATTATTGGCCATCATAATACTAACTAAGACAGTTTTATTCTCAATAGCTTTTTCTAAATTTTTTAATTGCACTAGACCATTTTTATCTACCGGTAAGATAGAAATTTTATGTCCGGCGTGATGCAGAGTTTCGGCAGTATGCAGTACAGCGTGGTGCTCAATCGACGAGGTAATTAAGTGACTATTTTTCTCCTGGGCAATCAAGACTCCTTTGAGACCTAGATTAATACTCGCTGTGCCGCCACCAGTAAAAATAATTTCTTCGGGCTGACAACCTAAAAACTTAGCGACCAATTGACGAGATTGGGCGATAGCTTGCTGACTGACTCGGCCTAGGCGGTAAAGACTGGAGGGGTTGCCAAAATTTTTGCTCCAGTACGGTTGCATGGCCTTAACTACTCGGGGATCAGTCGGCGTAGTAGCGGCATAATCTAGATAAATACTTTTGGGCATACTATTTATTTAAGAGGAGGATGAATTTGCTGACCGTGGTCGTCATAAACTAAAATAGCATTCACCGGACAACTTTGGGCGGCTTGGAGAATAGTTTTTTCATCATCACCCTTGGGATTTTTAATAATGGCAATACCTTCGTCGTCTAACTCAAAGGTATTAGGTGCCACAGCGATGCAAGTAGCGACGCTAGTGCAAAGTTCGCGATCAATTTTTACTTTCATGGTTTTATAGTTAATTTTTAAACAAGGTGATTTATCTCGGCATTGATTACAAATACCAAAGTAGTATAATCTGCATTCCCCACAAAGATAATCTCCAGATTGCCGTAGATGTTTTTTTGGTAGAGGATATTTAGGAATATCATAGATATTTTTACAGACATGGCAGAAAAAATGATCATGGTCTTTTTTTTGTCCGTCAAAACGACTGATTTGATCAGGTAAATTAAGTTCTTTGATTAATCCCATTTGAGCTAAAAATTTTAAATTACGATAAATAGTTCCTAGAGAAATATGGGGCATTGTCTGGCGTAATTTTTGATAAACTTGTTCAACTGTGGGATGAGAATAATCATTTTTTAAAAAATTTAGTAAAATCTGCCTTTGTTTAGTGAGGCGGCTTTTATAGGGGAGTTGTAGTTTTTCTTTGGTTAACATTTCTTATTGATAATCATTATTAATAATAATTTAAAGATTAAGATTAGTCAAGTTTTATTTTTTGATTGTTTTCTTAACCCTCCTTCGCGTCAGTCCCCAATATTTAGTACGGGGGCTATACTTATTTCTTGACAAAATCATTTTTTTATGCTAATATATAAAAGTAAGTTAGAAATTGGTATAAGTCCTCGTTTAATCAAGCTGAGCTCGATATGAGGCCGCCAATTTTTTATTTGTCCCCAAGTTTTATAAGTAACCTTACTATATAACTTCCTTAATTAAGCAAAATGGCTGATGAATTAAAATCATTTCAATTAGTAATTAAACCAGGCCAGCAGAGCTTGAAATCACGTGATTATTGGATTATTTTTATCTTCTGTTCTGTCGCCGCCTTTGCTCTTTTAATCTATATTGGTTCAACTATTTAATTATTAAGATAAAACTATGAGCAAACTAAAAACGTTCAAACTAGCGAAAAAATGCCGCTCTTCTACAACGGAGAGTTATGAGAATTGGACAATTCTATCCCTCTTTCTTCTTAGTCTCATTCTCTTGAGCATCTAATTTATTATTAAAAACAAAAACAAAAATGATTTACACGGTATCAACAATAATTTTATTATTATTTAGTTGGGTGCCTTACACCGTCTATTGTTAATTTTTTAAAAGAGATCATTAAAATTTTATGTCATTTTTTAAAAGATTGTTGGGTGTTTTTAATCAAAATAGATCAGTACCAGACGATGAACAGCTGATTAAGCAACCGGAGCATAATTTAGCCGAAGCGCCTCCGGATGAGTTGATGGTTATCGAGCAAGAAAAGGGGAAACACATTAATAATAAGGGCTCGCCTTAAAAATATTTCCAATCGCGCGCTTCTCTACAATTAAATAAAATTATAATCCTCCTTTTGTGTAGGAGGATTTTTTATTTCTCAAAAGAGAAGAAAAATTATTATAATTTTGCATCATATAACACAAGGTTAAGTAGGTGTTTCATTTTAACTCAAAAATGATATAATAAGAATATTAAAATAAAGAATAATTTTTATGACTAGAAATAATTTGAGTTGGAAAATTGGCGGGGAAGCCGGTTTTGGTATTAAATCAGCCGGCGTAATGCTCGGTAAAATATTTATGCGCAGTGGTTATGAGATTTTTGATTATACCGAGTATCCTTCTTTGATTCGCGGTGGTCATAATACCTTTCAGCTAATGGTTGATCCGAATAAAGCTAACAGCGTCAGTCAAAGTGTGGATATTTTAGTGGCTTTGAATCAAGAAAGTATTGATGGATATTTGGTCGAGTTGAGTCATAGCGGCCTGGTTCTTTATGATCAGGCCAAAGCCAAATTGTCAGCTCGCCAAGCGGCTAAATATAAAATTGAGGGGTTGGCCTTGCCTTTATCTGACTTAGCCAAAGATTCGGGCGGAGGATTAATGAGAAACGTAGTGGCCTTAGGAGCCACTTTGGCTCTGGTAGGGCAAAATTTATCCATTGCTAACGGGGTCATTAAAGAGAATTTTAAAAGAAAGGGATCGACTGTAGTTAATAATAATTTAAAAGCGTTAAAGTCTGGTTTTGATTATATTAAGAAAAATTATCAAGGCAACTTTTTTTGCCAACTGCCTAAATTGCCAGCTAAAGATAATATTTTGATTTCAGCCAATGAATCATTAGCTTTAGGCGCTTTAGTGGGGGGTTTAAATTTCTATGTGGCTTATCCCATGACACCCTCTTCTTCAATTTTACATTATTTAGCGAGTGTGGCGGAAAAAACAGGGATAGTGGTTAAGCACGCTGAAGATGAAATTGCGGTAATTAATATGGCTTTAGGTGCCGCACATGTTGGAGCACGGGCTATGGTTGCTACTTCCGGAGGAGGATTTTCTTTAATGACCGAGAGTTTGGGTTTGGCTGGGATAACTGAAACCCCGATAGTGATGGTTAATGTCCAGCGACCCGGACCAGCTACTGGTTTACCGACCTGGACCGAGCAAGGCGATTTACAGTTTATGCTGCGGGCGGCTCAAGGTGAATTTCCCCGGATTATTTTAGCGCCTGGTGATGCCCAAGAGAGTTTTGATTTAGCCGCTCAAGCTTTGAATTTGGCAGAAATCTATCAGACGCCGGTAATTATTTTATCTGATAAATTAATTGCCGAAGGCAGCACTACTGTCCAAAAATTTAAGAGCAATACTATAAGAGTTAATCGCGGTAAATTATTAACTCAAACTCAATTAAATAAAATAAAAAATTATAATCGTTATCAGATAACTGGGGATGGTATTTCGCCACGCGCACTACCGGGAATGAGAGGCGGCGTTTATATTGCTAATAGCGATGAACACAATCCACTTGGTTTTTCCGATGAGGGAGGAGATAACCGTCATCAGCAGGTAGACAAGCGCTGGGCCAAGCTGGAAACTTTAGCTAAGAAGTTACCGCCACCTATTATTTATGGCAATCCTAAAGCCAAAAACACGGTGGTGATTTGGGGTTCTACCAAAGGAGTAGTGTTAGATGTTTATCATCAATTGAGTCAGAAACAGCAGCGTAAAATTAAGATTATGCAAGTGCAATATATCTGGCCTTTGGCTGATAAATTTATTACTGAAGTTTTAAATAAATCCAGAAAGGTTTTATTAATTGAAAATAATAGTAATGCTTCTTTAGGGCAATTAATTGCTCAGGAGACCGGATTTAAGATTAAAAATAAGCTATTGAAATATGATGGACGACCATTTTTTAGGGAAGAAATTTTTTCAATATTAGATAAATTTTAAAAATATGACTGAACAAGATTTTATTACTCAACAAAAACCTACCTGGTGTCCTGGCTGTGGCAACCATGCGATGTGGATTGCCCTACGTCAGGCCTTGGCCGAATTAAATTTAAAGTCAGAGAATATTTTGATGGTTTTTGGAATTGGTTGTTCTGGCAATGGGGCTAATTTTTTTAAAACTAATGTTTGGCATTCTTTACACGGGCGGACAGTCCCCACCGCGGTCGGCGCTAAGTTAGCTAATAAAAATTTAACAGTGCTAGCTATTGCCGGCGATGGCGATGGTTATGGAGAGGGCATGGGTCATTTGGTTCATGCTATTCGCGGTAATGCCAACGTTACTTATATTGTTCATGATAATAAAGTTTATGGCTTAACCACTGGCCAGGCCGCGCCAACCGCCGAGCAGGGGTATCGTTCCAAATCCACGCCAGCTGGCATTATTGAAGAGGCCACTAATCCTATTGCTTTGGCTTTAGCGGCCGGAGGTAGTTTTGTAGCGCGTGGTTTTGCTGGTCAGGCCAAGCATTTAAAAGAATTATTTAAGGCAGCCATTCTTCATCGGGGGTTTTCTTTAGTTGATGTTTTTCAACCCTGTATTACTTTTAATAAAATTAATACTTTTAAATGGTATTTTGATCGGTTATATAATTTGGATCAGGATAAAAATTATAATCAGCAGAATCTTAGGCAGGCCTTTCAGCAAAGTACAGTCTGGGGCAAGAAAATTCCTTATGGAATTTTTTATCAAAACAAGAGGACAACCTATGGCGATAATTTACCACAGCTTCAAGGTCAAGCTTTGGTTAAGAGGCCTTTAAAGACCAGAAATATCAAGCAGCTATTAACTGAGTTTAGTTAATAATATGTTAGTTAATAATTCTAGAGGAATAACGCTAGTTGGTCTGATCATTACGGTTGGTATCCTAGCAATTTTATTCGGTGTAGCTTATGCTACTATTAATCCTGTAACCCGATTAAAGAACGCGGAGGATGAAGCGCGACGGCATGATATTTTATTTTTATCCGATGCTCTTTTTCAATACGCTAGGGATCATCGCGGCGTCTTGCCGGTCTTAGGGGAAATTACTACTAATAAAAAAGTTATTTGTTCAGCGCAAGGGGCCTTACGATCTTGTGCTGGGGATAATGAGTATTGCATTTTAATTGATGACCAGGATTTTTTTGACGATTATTTATCAGAGTTGCCAATTGATCCGGATCTGACCAGTGATACCAACACTGGCTATTATCTGCAAAAAGACAGTGACACTGGCTATTTGATTGTCGGCGCTTGTAGTACTAATGGTAATGCTATTACTCATAAGTCAGCAATTAAAGTTTCTTGTGCGGCTTATGGTGGTGGTTACTGCTGGTATTTTGCCAGTAGTGTCAACCAGACTTGTAATACGGTTTGCGCCAATAATGATTTAGTTTGTGTGCCTAACGTCACTCCTGGTCCGGACACAGGCCCTCGCAGTTTTTATTTTTGCTCTTTGAATAAAGTCTTTGATTCCTGCTCAGGCGGCTGTACGGATGAAGCTGGCTCCAACCGACCGCCGACTGTTAATCCAACTACCGGTGCCTGTGAAATATATTATCCTGATTTGAGCTGCACTTATAGTAGTGCCAGTTATAAAAATATTTGCCCTTGTCAATAAATTTTTAACTTATGATCAGCCAAAAGATTTATCATTATTTAAGCTTCGTTTTCGTTCTGGCTTTAGTGGTTACCCAAGCCATGATTTTTGTTTCCAGCAAAGCCGCTTTTGGCGGGCGTAATGATTTGCAGGTTATGTTTATTGATCTGCCCTCAAGCATCAGCACCGGAGAGCAGGTTAGTTTGCAAGCTATGTTGGCGGCTAAGACTAAAAATAAATTGGCTACAGTTTTATTTAACTTAGAAAATCAAGATTATGAGCTGGATCTAAATTTTGAAGCCCATTTGGAAGATAACGGAATCTGGTTGGCTGATAGCGTTTGGGATACTACTCAATATTTGCCAGGCATTTATCAAGTTTCAGTTGTCGCCAAAATATATGATCAACAAGGAATTATTAAAAAAGATTATCAATCAGAGGTTAAGGAGGTTTATATCGGCGAAGGTGATATAAATTTTTCTCTTTTAGATGAAAATCTAATAGGGGATAATAATTTTGATGAAACTTTGGAGAACATAAATACTCAACCAACAGAGGAAAATATTGAAGTCCCAGAAAGTAATAGTTCAACTATCAAAATTATTGAGCAGGCCGAGGATGAAAAGGAAACATCGTCTAGTGAGTTGATAAATTTAATTAATCCCCTAGATAATACAGTGGTCAAACAGCATTATTTTCAAGTGGCAGTTCAGACTAATACTTCCACTGATAGCGTGATAGTTGAGCTAATTAATTCAGAGGACGTGGTGATTAGCACTGGGGAGATTAAAATTCCTCGTACAGACGGGCTTAGTTGGGTTAAGACCATTGTGCTGGATGAGGACTTATTTATTGACGGGGAGTATCAATTGATTATTAAGGCCATCGGTTTAGAAACCAGCCAGGAAAGCTTTCATTTAGTTTTGGAAACGCAAGAAAAATTAAAAGAAGTCCCAACCAGTACAGCGGATTTAATTTTAAATAACGAAGAAGCGGTTAGCTCTACAACTGAGGTTGAGGAAACTGAAAAAGCTGAAGTGTTTCCAGTTCGAGAGAACACAGCTGCCGTTGATTTTACTTCCGGCTTAAGCAATTTAATAGCAAGTTTTTATAATACTTGCAGTAGCAGTCATCTATCCGACCAAGATTGTTTGCATTTTAAAGCAATAGTAGATAATAATTTAGATCAGCGGTGTTTAGATCAGCAAATTTATGAGGCGACCGCTTGTGAAGATTATCTTAATCGGGTTTATGTTGATTTTGAATGCCAGGGAAAGCAGATTATCAACAGTGAGGATTGTAAGGATTATTTGTCCGAAAAATATAGCAGTTCAGTTAATTGCCAGTTAAACGATCAAGAAGCTTGCCAGAATGTTTTGAGAAATAATTATTTAAATCGTTTAGTGATTAAGCAAAAAGAGCAGCAGGCTATTAGTGAGGTGATTGAGCCATTGGTCAGGCAGAATATAGCGGTCATTGACTTAGATAGCCAGTTAGTTCAGCAGGATATTGAAACTAATATTTTGTCTTTGAGGGCTGATAGCCAGAGTAAAGTTTTAGTGGTTGGTTCATCAGCTAAGACAGTTTTAGAGAGTGAAACAAAACTAACTGTTACCAGCCGGGCGGTTTTAATTATTGATAGTGATGAAGACGGTCTGCCAGATGATTTAGAGAAATATTATCAGACTAATCCTCAAGATAGCGATTCGGACGATGATGGTTATTTAGATGGCGAAGAAATTAACAATGGTTATAATCCATTAGGTCAAGGTAGTCTGCTTCAAGAAAGGACAGTTTTAGATCAGGTAATTTTAACTGAACGGATTTTAGATCAGCCAGAGAGCTTGCCTGATAATTTGGATCAAGCTTTGCAAATTGAAGAGGTGGTTAATTTAGCAAATAACCAAACAAAATTAAGCGGTCAGGCCGAACAAAATACTTGGGTGACGCTATATTTATACAGCCAGTTGCCTTTAGTGATGACCACCCAGACCGATGATCAGGGAAATTGGGAATATATTTTAGATGAATCATTAGCCGATGGCGACCATCAGGTTTATTTGGCGGTCAACGATCAAAACGGTCAGATTATCGGTCAGTCAGAACCCTTTCCGTTTTTTGTTAAAAATGCCCAAGCTGTTTCGGCAGACGAGTATTTTAATGAAGAGATTATAAACGAGAGCGATAATTATAATTTTTATTATTTAGTTGGTGGAGCAGGGATAGCGATTCTAGTTTTGATTTTATTAATATTTTTATTTAGGAAAAAATATTAATAGGATTATTAATGCCCCCTCTATCTCTCGACTTCGTTTGAGATATCTCCCCCTAATTTAGGGGGAGAAAAACCCGGCGAATGCCGGGTAGAGGGGGTATATAAAAAACCGACCTTCGAGGTCGGTTTTAAGGTTACTTTAATTTATCTAAAGCCAATTTTACATCTTTAGCTTTTTGGAAATAGGACCCAGGGCAAACTATGTTGGCGCCAGCTTTGCTTATAGCTTTGAATGTTTTGTCATTTACAGCGCCATCAACTTCTATATTTATATTAGGATACTTGTAACGCAGAGCTTTAATTTTGGGGATTATTTTTGATTGGAATTTTTGTCCTTGACTGCCAGGTTTTACACCCATTATTTGTATAGTATCAAAGTCAGAAATGATATTTTTTATTTTACTAAGTGGAGTATTGGGATTTATTGCTAAACCAGTTTTTATTTTCTTATTTTTTAGATAAATATTAATAGCTTTTATTTTTTTTATATTTTTATTAGCTTCATAGTGCCAAATTATTTTTTTAACATTTTTTAATTTAATCCAGGAAGTTATATATTTTAATACTTCACCCACCATCAGATGTATTTCTAATTTATGTCGGCGGGTAAGGTATTTTACGGTATCTGGAGTAATAGAATTTTTTATTCTGACAAATTTACCATCCATTATATCAATTTGAGTATAAACAAAATAGGGGCTAATTTTTTTCCAGTGCTTAGTAAATTCAGCCTTATTTTTTGATAATATGGAGGGTATTATTTTTACTCTTTTTTTAGCCATTAATTTATTTTTCTAACTCGTCTTTTGTGGCGAGCTAAATTAGAAAAAGAAGTATTGAGCCAGACTTCAATAATCTTTAAAGCTTGTTTTTTGGTCAAAAACCAGCCAGCTAAACAGAGCAGATTGCTGTCATTATCTTGTCGGGAAATGCCGGCGGCTTTAATAGAATAGCCCAAAGCAGCTCGCACATTCTTGAATTTATTAGCGGTCATCACCATGCCTTGGCCAGAACCGCATATCAAAATGCCCAAGTTATTTTTGTTGATTTTTTTGGCTACTTTTTTGGCTAAATCAGGATAATCGTCATCCGGCTGGAATTTGTAATTGCCTAAATCCTGATAAGTAATTTTTTTCTGATCAAAATATTTTTTAATCGCTTCTTTTAATTTAAAGCCAGCATGATCAGCGCCTAAATAAATTTTTTTCGTTTTCATATTATTATAATTATATTTTTATTTTACTTGATTAATTATTTTATGGTTCAAATAACCTTTAATGTTATCAATAGTTGTGTCCAAAATTCTTTGCAGGGCTTCCACAGAATTAAAAGCATTATGTGGTGTGACCAGTACTCGAGGATCTTGGATTAGCAAATGACCTTGCAAGATGGTTTTGAAATCCTGCGTTTTTTCTTGAAACGGTTTAGCCAAAAGTTCTTTTTCTTCTTTAATAAAATGTTCTTCTTCTAAAACATCCAAACCGGCACAGGTGATAATTTTTTTCTTTAAAGCAGTAACTAGCGCTTGAGTTTCCACCAGACCGCCGCGAGCCGTGTTGATTAGACAAGTTCCTTTGTGGATTAATTTAATATTATTTTTATTAATCAGGTGATGAGTTTTTTTGTTGTAAGGGGCATGCAGACTGATAATATCTGAATAACCCAGTAGATATTCAAAAGAAACATATTTTATGTCTAATTTTTTAGCCAAGCGTTGATCTTTGTGTGGATCAAAAGCAATAACTTTCATTTCAAAACCTTTAGCGATTTTAGCTACCCTTTGGCCAATATGACCGAAACCGACAATACCAATAGTTTTATCTTTTAAATCATGACCCCTTAAATTTATATCTGATAAGTCGAATTGATATTTCCGGGCATTTTCTACTGAAGGAAACAGACGGCGCGATAGAGCTAGAATTAGAGCAAAAGTATGCTCGGCCACCGTATTCTCTCCATAAAAAGGAACATTGCTTATGGTTATTTTTCTGGCTTGGCAGGCCTTGAGGTCAAGATGATCAAAACCAGTGGACATAGTGGCGATGAATTTAAGATTAGGTAGAGCAGCCAATGCCGCTTGATTAATATTAGAATAGATAAAGACTCCCAAAATGTCCGTGGCTTTTATTTTTTTCAAAACTTTTTGGCTGCTCGGTTTAGAAAAAAAGTTGAGGGAAACATTTTTTATTTTTCCTAATTTTTCCCGAAGGTATGTTTCTTCCCATTGTTTAACCTCTAAAAAAGTTATATTTATTTTAGGCATATAATTTAAATAATAATTTAATATTAGATAGTAGGTTTGTCTTTTTATTATACCACAGAATGTTTAGGAACAGCCGAGTCGCTTTGCTAGCTTGCTTTAATTTTAGTATAATTAAATTAAGGAGGTATAAATCTTTAAATATCTCATCTTAGCAAAATGAGGTAGAAAGGAGACTAAAATATGGCTAAAGAAAACAAAGGCATCGCAATTATTGGCTTGATTTTGATTATTGTTGGTATTTTATTGATTTTAGCCGGCCCAGTTTTTGGCTGGTTGGAAGGCAACATCGTGCTTTATGCTGGCATTATTTGTCTGGTGATCGGTATTATTATTAAAATTTTTGCCAAAGGAGGCAAAGGAGATGTAGGTTCAGGAACACCAATGGAAACTAAATCCGAAGATTCAAGTCAAACTCCACCCAAAGAGCCGGAATTCTAATTTAAAATCGCAAAACAAAAAATCCTCGATTAAGTTCGGGGATTTTTTGTCTGGGTATTTTATTTAGTCGTAGTTGGTTGGAGAGGGAACATATGATGAGAACCTCTATCACCGAAACCTCGACTGATTGGAAGACCCAATTCATCGCCGATGGCCTTGGCTTCTTCAAAATTTCCGTCGGCCATCAACTGATGCATTTGGACAACTTTGGCAAAATTTTCTTCATTAATTTTGCCTAAAAGATCATTGCCACGGCTAATCATTTGATTAGCTTGATCCGTCATTAATGCTGACCAAGCATTATAGTCATTGTTGTCGATAATTTCCATCATAGCCGTTTGCTTTTTTGGATCGCAACCAAATTGCGTATTATTTTCGTCAGCTGACGCTAGGGACGAGACTAGGAGGGTGGTGACCATCAACCCAAGCAATCCGGCCATTAGGTAGATTTTATGTTGCTTCATGTTTTATGAAATTAATTGTTAGTTGAAAGCACTTTCTATTAATTAATACGCAAGCAAAAATAATTTCTTTCAGATAATTAATGAGGTTCGGGCGGTAATGGCGGCTGGCAACATTTAAGACGGAGGCCGCGCGACGGAAAAATTTGCTCAACCCGGAAAACATTTTCTTCTATTTGTTGGCCAATTATACGGACTGGTTCATTCAGGGGGAAGTTTAAAGGCTGATTTTGGTAATAGACAAGCCATTTTTTATTATTTAAATCTCGCAGAATAAAATACTCTTCTTCAGTTTCTAAAATTACACCAGCTAAGAATCCTTTTTCTGAATGCAGCCAAACCGGAAGACGACGATTGATTATCTGATGATAGAAAGGCAGCCTTTCAGCGGCTTGACGATCTATTAATCTTCCTAAGCCAATTCTTTGAAGAAAAAGTCCGCCTAGAACAATAATCAAAGCACTAAAGGTGATAATTTTTAATAAAGTCAGCTTATAACCGCCTTTAGTGTGTTTAAAATTATAGTCGGCCAGCAGGACAAAAATAATCAGGAAAATCAGCCAGAAATAAGGTAGAGCCAGCAGGACAAAACGCCATAAACTGTCACTAATTTGATGATAAACATCCCAGTCGTTGTTGATCAAGAGATGGAGGCTGCTGGAGAAGGAGGCAATACTTAGTAGTAGAAATAGCAAACTGCCGACCCAAATAATGTAGTTCTTAAGGGCAAATTTCCATTTGGCTTTGGGCTGGAGATGATTAGCTTGTATTTTTTCCAGTACTTCTTGACTTAAATTTTTTTCTGACATATGGTTATAGTTTTATATTTTTGGTTTGAATTTTTTCGCGAAATTGTTTTTTAGCGCGGTTGAGTAGAGTGCTGACCGTACCAACCGGCTTTTTTAAAATATCTGATATTTCTTTGTAGTCTTTACCTTCCAGATATTTTAAAATTAAGACTTCTTTATATTTGTCATCTAGAGCATTAAGGAGCTCAGCTATATTTTTTTTCAAATATTGCGAATCTATTTTTTTATCTATATCAAAATCATTGCTGATCTTTTCCAAAATCGGGCCAACCTCAAAAGTAATCTCTTCAGGCCGAGCTTTGCTTTTGCGAAAAGTGCTGATAACTTGGTTATGGGTAATACGATAGATCCAAGAAGAAAATTTTAAACCGGAATCAAAATTGTTGAGATTTTGGTAAACTTTAAGAAAGACTTCCTGCAGAATATCCTCGGCATCTTCCGGCGAAAAATTGGAAATCCGTTGAATATAGCGCAACAAGCGGGTTTCATATCTTTTCATCAGATATAAGAAATTATCTGATTTTTGCAAAGCAAATTCAACTAATTCCTCGTCGGTTTTGGATTGATGGTCAAATTCAGTCATGTTAAATATATAATACGTATTCTTATTCTAACTTCTTTCATAAAAAAGTAAAATAAAAATATCCTTTGATTAAGTAGAGGATATTTTTTTGGTAGCCATAATATTTTATTTTTTCTTCAAAAGATCGCGAATTTCTGTTAATAACAGTTCTTCTTTAGGTAGTTGAGGTGGTGCGGTTGGTTTTTCTTCTTGTGTTTTGAGTCTGTTAATGCTACGGATAAGTATAAAAACCACCCAGGCAACAATTAAGAAGCTGATGATGGCGCTAATAAATAAACCATAATTGACAGTTATGGCTCCGGCTGCTTGAGCATCAGCCACTGAAGCATAGGGTCCGGTTGGATGGCCGGATTTTAATTGAATAAAAAAATTGGAAAAATCAACTTTACCTAACAATAGTCCGATCGGCGGCATAATTATATCATTGACTAAAGATTTAACAATTGTGCCAAAAGAAGCGCCAATGATAATACCAACGGCCATATCTATAACATTGCCTCGTATGGCAAATTTTTTAAATTCTTTGAACATAATTTATTTTTTAATAATTAAGTTGTTTTCATTATAGCAGAAATATTTTAGACTATAAACATAGATATTGGTATATTGACTAAAAACAAGGTAATTGTTATACTAGGCGGTGTTTTATAATTTTGAGCTCCCATAGTTCAACGGATAGAACAGCGGCCTTCTAAGCCGTAGATGTAGGTTCGATTCCTACTGGGAGTACCACTCGATTCGTCTTTTACTTCGCAAAAGTCTCACTCGTGGTTTCCGGCGCTTCCAGTGCCTCCAACCTTTTATACGCGGTGGCTATAGTGTAATGGTTAACACAGAAGCTTGTGGAGCTTTTAATGAGGGTTCAATTCCCTCTAGCCACCCCACAAAAACATTTCCTTTTCCAAGGAAGTGTTTTTGTATATTTGACTTAATTGTTTCAAAATGATACAATTATTAATATAAAATGAAACAATAAATATATGCAGAAATTAACCAAAAGGCAAGATCTTATACTACAATTTATTCGTAAGAATTCAGGTGTTCAGAATAAACATATTTTAGATTATTTAAGTAAAGAACTAGAAGAAGATTTTGGTCGTGTTACTATTGTCAGAGATATTGATGTATTACGGAAGAATAATATGATTAAGCGACAAGGAGCGGGACGTAATGTTAATTATTTCGAAGCAGTGGATAACGAGCTATTAAAATATATTGATGTCGATAACTATTGTAGTCAGGATTTAGATAAAAGAGATATTTTATATCCGAGCTTTAATTTTAAAATTTTTAAATATTTGGAAGGGTTATTTACCAAATCTGAGTTAGTTGGTATAAACAAATGGAACAATGATTATAGGGCCAGGATAAAAAAAATAAGCCCTACTATTCTTAAAAAAGAAATAGAACGTCTGACCATTGATCTCAGTTGGAAGTCATCTCAAATAGAAGGCAACACTTATTCTTTATTAGACACAGAAATACTTATAAAAGAAGATAAGGAAGCCAAAGGACATAAAAGAGAAGAAGCGATTATGATATTAAATCATAAAAAGGCTTTAGATTTTATTTTTAGTAAAAAGAATAGCTTCAAAAAGCTATCCATTAAAGACTTAGAAAATATACATTCCTTACTTATTGATGATTTGGGTGTAAAAAAAGGAATGCGCAGTAATTTAGTTGGAATTACCGGCACAAATTATAAGCCTTTAGATAATCAATATCAGATTAAAGAAGCTGTTCAGCAGACATTAAAAATTATAAACACCAGTAAAGAGGCAATAGAAAAAGCATTTATAGCTACTTTGATGGTATCTTATATTCAACCATTTGAAGATGGCAATAAAAGGTCTTCACGACTTTTAAGTAATGCTATTTTATTAGGGGATAATTATTGTCCATTATCTTTTCGTAGCATAGATGAAAAAGAATATAAAAAGGCAATGATACTTTTCTATGAACAAAATAAGGTTTTATATTTTAAAGAATTATTTATAGAGCAATTTGAGTTTGCAGTTAAAAATTACTTTTTATAAATCAGGAATGCTATACTGAAATTTACTCCAATCCAGGGTTCGGAATTCGTCCCATAAGGGACCCCAGGTAAATCTAATTTAGGATTATAAAATCAGCCCTTATTAAGGGCTGATTTATTGTACCATTCCAAATTTTTTATTTTTTGCAGTCATCTTTATAAAATAGCGTAGACTTTTTTGGAACATCTCATCACCATGGCGTCCACGGTTTTCAATAAAACCTATGCGTACCTTCTTGTAACCTTCTGGGAAATCTTTAAAATTTTTCCATACTTGCCTATCAGCTTTTAATGCTCCGAGTATATAAGGGGAGATAGTTAATT
>PCWQ01000019.1:1103-9900 GCA_002787405.1 Candidatus Komeilibacteria bacterium CG11_big_fil_rev_8_21_14_0_20_36_20 | reverse complement strand
GTCCAATAAACTTAGAAACAAAACCTGGTAATCTATGCTTTTCTTTTGATCTTAAGGTAACTTCCCCATACATTAAATGTATTAAAAGAATTATTATTCCAAGAACTACAAAATATATTATTCCTAAAATCCAACCTGATTTAGCTATAGCATAAGGTACACCAAATATTCCAGCTCCAAATGTAACTCCAAGTAAAATAGATAATGCTCTAAGTGATTGTTTGTTTTGTTTCAACATTTTTTAAATACTTAATACTACGGGAATAACTAGAGGTCTTTTTGCAGTTTTTTGATACAAAAATTTTGAAATTGTTTCTCCTAGATTAGATTTTATATAATCAAGGTCAACAGGATTTGTTTTTACTGCAGTATCTTCTATTCCTTTTTTTATCATTAAACGCACCTGTCTTAGAAGTTCCTGATTTTCTTTTAAGTATACAAATCCTCGTGATATTAGGTCGGGAGATTTTTTTAATTTTCCAGTTTTTTGATCAACAAGAGCTATTATTACAAACATTCCATCTTTAGCAAGCATTACTCGATCTCTTATAACTACATCTTGTGTATCACCGATAGAAATACCATCTACCATCATTAATCCAGATGGGGCTTTTTCTTTTCGCATTATTATTTTTTCTCCATTAGCAGATATTTCAATAATTGAACCATTGTCTGGGACGACTATATTTTCTTCGCTCATTCCGAGTTCCATTGCAAGTTCTTTATGTCTTACAAGCATTGAATGCCAGCCGTGGATTGGTATAAAAAATTTAGGATGAGTTTTTCTGTGAAGCCATTTTATATCCTCTTGATTGCCGTGTCCTGTCGCATGAACAAAATCTTCACCTGGAGTACGATAACTTATTATTTTGACACCTTGTCTCGTTAAACTATCTTTCATTTTTTGGACCTGGAGTTCGTTGCCCGGAATTATAGAAGCGGAAAGTATTATTGTATCTCCTTTATTAAGGGAAAATTTTGCATTAGATTTATTAGCTGCACGATTAAGAGCAGCAAATTCTTCACCCTGAGCCCCAGTCATTAGAATGACCATTTTATTTGGTGGATAATTATTTGCTTCTTCTATAGGTATGATGGTACCTTTTTTAGGAGTAAAGAGTTTGGCTTCTATGGCGACTTCTATGTTTGTTTTCATTGAACGCCCATCAATTGCTATTTTTTTACCCAAAGCTTCGGCGGCTTTTACTATATGAGCTAACCGTGTTATGTGTGAAGCAAAGGCTGCGATGATTATTCTCCCTTGTATTTTTTTTATTAAATTTTCAAGTCCCTGATGTACTTTTATTTCTGGTAGAGAAAATCCTTCGTTCTCAATATTAGTAGAATCGGTCATTAAGAGTAAAACTTTTGCACGGTCAAAGATAGAGTATTCTTTTTCTTCTTCTTTTGATACGATTCCATCTATTTGGTCGAGTTTATAATCTCCCGGAGTGACGATCCATCCATTTTTGGTTTCTATAATAATACCCATCGAGTCTGGAATAGTATGAGTAACTCCGAAGAATTTAACTTTTATTTTTCCACAAGTTATAACTGAATCTTTTTTCACAATATTTTCTTTCATAGTTGGTAATTGAGGAAACTCTGCTTGGCGTTTTCTCATCATCAAAATTGAAAGGTTTCTTGAATATACTGGGGGATTACCTATACGCGAAAGTACAAGAGGAACACCTCCAATATGGTCTAAATGTCCGTGTGTTATGATGAGTGCTCGTATTTTTTCTTTATGTTTCTCAAGATAAGTTGTATTTGGAATAACATAGTCAACTCCTGGTGTATCTTCATTAGAAAAATGCATACCAGCATCAATTATGATGATGTCATTTCCTATTTCTATTGCTGTCATATTTTTTCCTATCTCTTCTACTCCACCGAGTGGAATAATACGAATGACTCCTTCTTCGGGGGGAGAAATTTTATTTTCGTTTATATTTTTATATCTATTTTTATTGGGAAATGGACGGTTATTACCTCTAGATTGCCCATAATTTTTTTTGGAATATTGATAAGTAGAACTTTTTGTATGTTTTTTAGATATTGGACGTTTAGTATTTTGACGTCCGATATCAGGAGATATATTTTTAGAATCCAGATGTATAGTCTCTTGTTTTTTTTCATCAATGCTGATAGCACTAAAAGGTAATCTATTTTTTTTCATTGTTTTTATTCCCGCCTGCATCGTTATGCGAAGCATTGCGGGCAGGTATTTTTTTTGTTGATAATAGTTACTTAGAGAATATTTTCCAAATACTGTCTGTCTTAATATACCACAAATACGAGTTTAAAAATCTATCTCCTGGTGTGATTATATGATCTATAGAAAATCCTTGAATATCTTTTGATACGATATAAATGAAATCAGGACTATATAAAAAGATTGCTGGCTTATCTTTTTTTATTTCATCTTCGAATTGGACATATTTTTTGATTCTTGATTTTTCATCAATGGTAATGGATGCATCTTCTAATATTTTGTCCACTTTTACATTAGTATACATTGCGACATTAAGTCCGGGATCTTTTCTTTGTGATGAGTGCCAAAAAGCGAATAAATCAGATTCATTATTTATAATTTGTCCAAAAAGTAAAGCATCATATTTGCGTGGGCGAATAACTCCTTGGTTTAAATTACCAATCTCGAAAGTTTTCACATTAATTTTCATTCCTATATTTTCCAAATCTTGTTTTATTAATAAAGCAGAATTTGCAAGTTCTGGAGCATTACCTGTAGAAATAGAAAATTCCAAATATATAGTTTTTTTATTTTTTTTCTCAGTTATTGTTTTTTGTAAAAACCCATCTTCACCTTTTTTCCAGCCGTACTTACTTAAAATATCTTGTGCTTTTTTAAGTTTTTCTTCATATAAGATATCATTATCTCTATTTAATTTTTGATAGTTTATCATATTAGGTGGTATTGGATCATTGATAACAACTCCGTATCCTGAGAGTACACGATTAACAATATTGTCTTTATTGATTGCAAGATCTATAGCTGTTATTATATTTTTATCGGTGAAAATTTGATTTTGATTTTGATTAAAAAAGAGTCCAAATACTCTAGGAAGAGTTAGGGATTCTATTCGATAATTTTTTTCTTTCAATATTTGTGTTTCTGAAGGTGATATAGAGCTTATTTGATCTACTTCTCCATTTTCAAGGGCTGAAATTTGTTCATTTTCATTTAAATAAAAATGTAATGTTATCTTTTTTATATATGGTTCACCGAGGATAAATTTTTTGAATGATATTAAATCATATGAATCTATTATTCCAGATGATTGTTTACTGACGCTTGAAATTTTATAAGGTCCAGAGCCAATTGGATTTGTATTCGCATCATTGAGTTCTATAGGTGAACCATTCCATATGTAAGCTGGCATTATACCGATTGTCGAGTTTATCAAAAATGATGCAAGGGGCTGTTTTAGTGTAAATTTGATTGTTTTTTCGTCTATTTTTTCTAAACTAATGCCATCCCAATTTCCTTTTTTGGGACTTTTTATAATCGGGTCTTTAATTTTATTTATAGTGAATATTATGTCGTCTGTGGTAATAGGTTTTTCATCATGGAAATAGATTTTATCTTTTAAGGTAAAAGTATATGTTAAAGCATCTTTTGATACTTCATACTTTTCAGCTAAATCTGGTGTTAGGGTACCATCAGAATTTTTTCTCATTAATCCGGAGTAAATAAGTGATACTAAATCTTGATCAGCTAGAGAATTTGCAAGTACAGGATTTATAAAACGAGGAGTACCAACGATACCTTCGGTTATAGATCCTCCTTGTATGGCTACATCTACCATGAAAGATTTATTAATGTTTTCAAGTATTATTAATGTACTTATACAAAGTATAATTACAAAACTAAAGAAAATAAAATACTCTCTTTTTGAAAAATGAGAGATAGCTTTTTTTATTTCATTTTTTGACGGCAAAAAATTAAGTATTTGAGTATAAAAATTTTTCATCCCGTACGAAATAGGAAATCTTTAGATTTCCGTAGTTAGTTTATTTGATAATAATATATTCGACATAAATGGTTTTTCTTTTTTCCGAAACAACAATTAACTGAATGATTTCATTCGGGATCCAGAAAACTTTTAGCTAGCTTTTTACCTTTAGTATGATGGTGAGAAAAGCGGATAGAGCAAAAAGAATTCCACAAACAATGGACAAATAAAAAAGAAATTTTTCAAAACCTCGACGTGTATGATGGAAGGAATCACTGTCACTTCCTCCGAGAGCACCTCCCAGTCCAGCTCCAGATTGTTGGAGCAGAATAGCTGATACTAATATTACAGAAAGTATTATCTGTGCATAAGGCAGTATTGTAATTATTAATTGCATAGGGCTAGTATTGCATATTTTAGTTTAGAAAGCAATTTATTTAATCCAGATCATTCCAAACTATAAGCTTCCATTCATTTTTTTTGAACCAGTGAGTAGTGTATGATCAAATAGCCATACTGGCGTTATTTATTGGATTGAAATAACTTAAGTTATTATATTCTGAGGCGGTGAGTCTTTCCCCATAGAGCATGTAAGATATAACCATTTTTAAAAAAATACCATGAGTGACCATAATAATTCTCTCCTCTTTTCTTTTAGTGATAGAAATCAACAATTCTTTTGCTCTTTTTTTAAGATCAACAAAATTTTCTTCATCAGAAATTCGTAGGTCATCAGCATGGTAGCTTTTATCAATACAGTCGATAATCTTTTTGACCTGTTTTTCTTGTCCAGAATGTCCTATTATTTCGGAAGGATTTCTTCTTTCTTTCAAGAGGTTAGAATATTCTACTGACATTTTTAATTCTTTTGCAATGATTTCGGCCGTTTCTTTTGTACGTTCGTATGGACTTGAAATGATAATTTGTGGACGTCCTTTATTTTTTGGAAATCGTAAGGCTGTAGCTAAAGCTTGAGCTCTGCCTTTTTCAGTCAAAGGTCCCTCTGGTCCTTGTCTGATGTTCTTGGCATTATTTTCAGTTTCTCCATGTCGCACAAAATATATTAACTTTGTTCTCATATATGTTATTTTACCACAAATTTATGTTATACTTTAAAATATGTCAAAAGAAAATACAATCTTAAGTTTATTTCAAACATTATTCCATAATTTTAATGCTCGAGCTTTTAAGGATGCGACTTTAGCTTTCAAAAAACATTTAGATGATGGAGGTAAGATGCTTGTCGCTATGGGTGGAGCTATGTCATCTGCTCAAATAGGTATTACTCTCGCACCAATGATAAAAGAAAATAAAATTCATGCTATTTCTTGTACTGGTGCAAATTTAGAAGAATCAGTTTTTAGATTAGTAGCGCATAATAGTTATAAAGATTATCCAGATTACAGATATTTTACAAAAGAAGATGATGAAAAAATTTTGAATAGAGGAGAAAGAAGAGTGACAGATACATCTATTCCTGAAGAGGAAGCATTTAGAGTAGTAGAACCTATTATATTAAAAAGATGGAAAGATGCAGAAGCAAAAGGTGAAAGATATTTTCCTCATGAATATTTTTATCAGATTTTATTATCTGATGAATTGAAAGGAAAGTATGAAGGTGATCCAGAACATTGTTGGCTTCTGGAAGCTGCAAAGAAAAATTTACCGATTGTTGTTCCTGGTTGGGAAGATTCGACTCTCGGAAATATTTTTGCTAGTTATTGTAAAGCAGGTGAGGTGAGTCCTAGTGTTATGAAGACGGGTGTGGAATATATGATGTATCTTTATGACAAATATAATGAGCTTTCCAAAGACGGACCAGGACTTGGATTTTATCAGATAGGTGGAGGAATTTCAGGAGATTTTCCAATTTGTGTAGTGCCTTCTATAAAATATGATTTGAAAAAAGAAGTTCGTCCATGGGGATATTTTTGTCAGATTTCTGACAGTACGACTTCTTATGGTTCATATTCAGGGGCAACTCCAAATGAAAAAATAACTTGGGATAAATTAACGAAACATACCCCAATGTTTGTTATAGAATCTGATGCCACGATAATAGTGCCTTTAATGTTTGAAGCGATACTTGATAGATATATAATTAGTAAATAATAAACAGTTGACGTGGCAGGTTGACTATAAAAATAAATGTTTAAAGCTCTTATTGCCACAGTTCTTCTTTCTTTAATTTCAATTCCCGGATATGTGGAGTGGAATGGACCTGACCCTTACCCAAGAGTGGATTGGTCCGGTGCTGTATCCGAACTTTATCCGCTTGTGCTTGATTTTGAAAAAAAATGGGGCAAGCCCCTTTATATTCGTCAAGTATATCGTCCTTCTGAATATGGGGCACATCTTCGTTCAGCATGGGAAATCTGGCGATGGATGAATGGCTATTCATATACTGAGGGATATTTGTGCGAGGGTTTTGAAAATCATATTGATCCAGAAAAAATTAAAAACCTTTCATACTTTGATAGAAAATTTATTGAGTCCGAAGCAAAGAAACATGCATTTTGGAATTGGGGAACTCCTCCTGCTTGTCGGAGTGATCACGGTCTTGGTATAGCTGTCGATATTACTCCTCCGAAAGATTGGGTACAGTATAAAAAATGGGTAGATGTGGGTGCTTCTGTTGGGCTTTGCCATTATATAGTTGGAGATAGACCACATTTTGCTATTGCTGAATATTTACCGGAAGGAACGGATTGTAAGGCGCTTTAGCTTAATTGTGGATAAATTACCTTTATGTTTTATATAGTTTATAATATACTTATTTTGTATATATAAAGAGTATATACTTGCACTTGTAATAATTTTGATGTCTAATACGTTAGATTATTAATATAGGGTCAAAATTATAAAGTTTTTATTATTAATTAATATAATATAAATAAAAAAATGAAGAAAATAATAATATCAGTTTTTGTTTTAGCTTTTGTATTTGCAGTAGGTTTTCAGTCAGCAGAGGCGTTGACATACAGCGCAGCCAATAATTTAATACCTGGTTGTGCATCCACCACCGGTTATAGCTATCTTACAGGTATGCCTTGCTATAGTACATTAGGTGATGTGAATAATGACAGTCTGTTTACTTGTGCTGATTATCAAATGATAATGAAAGCAAGTAGTGGGCAGATAACTCTTACTTCAATTCAAAAGATTCGTGCGGACATGAATAGTAATGGAATAGTAAATTCTACTGATGCTCTTTTATTTTTGCAAAGATTTAATTTATCTTGCTCCACTGTGGGTGTTCCAGTTATCTCCGGCGTCTCAGGTCCTCAAACATTAAATGTTGGACAGCAAGGAACATGGACAGTGACAGCTTCTGATCCATCCGGAGAATATCTTTCATACTCTGTAGATTGGGGAGATAGTTCAGTTGTTCCTGTGAATGGAGGTGGGTATTCTCAAACTCAACTACAAAACGCTACCTTTACTCATGTCTATAACACAGTTGGAAATTATAATCCTACTTTTACAGTTACAAATCAAAGTGGACAGAGTGCACATACGAGCTTAGGTGTGAATGTGGGGGGAATAATTTCTCCTTCAATTACTGTCATCTCACCAAATGGGGGAGAAACATGGACAAAAGGAACCACCCAGATTATTAAATGGCAAGATAGTGTGATATCACCTTCAATGGCTCCTACGGTTCCTACACAGTATGACATTCATTTATATACTTATTGCCCTGAAGGAAATTGTCCACCTCTCGTTAGAGTAATCAAAGGTAATTTTGCAGGCTCCGGGTCATCCCAGAATTCTTATGTCTGGAATGTCGGCCAGACGTCTGATGGCACCGGTATTGTTCCAGATGGAAGTTACACACTTCAAATTTGTCGTTCTGGTTCAGAAATTCCAAACTGCGATAAAAGTAATTCTTACTTTAAAATAATATCTCAGAATTCAGGCACACCTATAATTCACAGTGTTTCCGGTCCTCAAACATTAAATGTTGGACAACAGGGAACATGGAAAGTGACGGCTTCTAATCTATCCGGAGGGAATCTTAGCTATTCTGTAATTTGGGGAGATGAGCCGGGGGTGCCTGTTTCCACTAGTATGCCATCAGTAATAAATCCTTCTCAGACTGCTACGTTTACTCATACTTATAATACAGCTGGAAATTATACTCCTATATTTTTTGTAATGAATCAAAATAATCAGGTTGCACAGAGAAGCTTAAGTGTAAATGTGGGGAATGTAATATTAAATCAATCTCTTTTAGTATCCTCTCCAGAAAAAGGGAGCAAATGGAATCAGGGAAAGGCATATACTATAAAATGGAATGCTCCTTTATCAAAAACATCACCAGATTTTACTCCAACAGTTAAAATTACAATAGCAAGACCTATTCCTTCATGTTTAAATACGATACCACCATTATGTGCAAGTGTAAGTACAATGCCAATAATAGTTGAACCATATGTCATAGCTCAGGATGCTCCAAATACAGGATCATATACGTGGACAATACCAAATTATCCTACTACAGCTGATGTTGCAAATCCATTTAACAATTTTGGTGATCAACAAATTACTGTGGTATTCAATGGAAAAGAAAAATCAGGAGTTAGTGATATTTTTTCTGTGATAAAAAATGGAGGAATTCTTCCATCACCATTAACTTGTGGAGTATTTACTAGAACTTTAAAAAAGGGAGTAAATAATTCTGAAGTAAAATGTCTTCAACAAATGTTGAATGCTAAAGGATTTAAAGTACAAGATGTAGGATACGAAACCACATATTTCGGAGAAGCTACTGCTACTGCTCTCAAGAATTTTCAAGCTCAGAAAGGCCTTACAGCTGA
>PCWQ01000019.1:0-1053 GCA_002787405.1 Candidatus Komeilibacteria bacterium CG11_big_fil_rev_8_21_14_0_20_36_20 | reverse complement strand
ATATGGCACTCCTAATTAAATTAGGAAATGCGTCAATTTAACAAATTTAAGGATACAAAAGGTTTTATAACAATCTGGGAAAGAGTGATACGCTTTCGGTATATGATTACCGAACAAGCAAAAGAAAGATGCCGTATATTGGCATTTTGGGAGCGTCATGGCACGGAGGCTACAGAGGAAGCATTTATGGTTTCTCGTCGAACTCTCTTTCGGTGGCAAAAGAAATTAAAAGAGAAGAATGGACAGCTCGAAGGATTAAATGCTTTGTCTCAAGCTTCCAACAAGAGAAGAAAAAGAAATGTGGAGGAGAATATATTAAAAAAAATTATTGAATTGAGGACTTTGCATCCTCGTTTAGGTAAAGAGAAGATTCATGCTCTACTAAAATACGAAGGTAGTGTTTCTACTGTGGGAAGAATTATCTCCGATCTCAAAGAAAAGAAACTGTTGCCTTCTGGTAAGAAATTTTCTATGCATGCCAATACCGGCAGACTAGTTGAAAGAAAAATCAAGAAAACAAAGAAGAAACTACGCAGACCAAAAGGTTACCGAGTACTCGAAGTAGATACGGTTATTCGTTTTATCGATGGAGTGAAGAGATACATCCTCACTGCCACTGACACCGAAAAGCATACTGCTTTCGCTGCTTGTTACACTAATCATGGCAGTAATTCTGCTTCTGATTTTTTGAAGAAATGTGTAGCAGTTCTTCCTAATTGTCCTAAAGCAGTCCAGACAGACAATGGTAGCGAGTTTGCTCTACATTTTGATCAAGCTTGCAACTCTCTTTCTCTGGAAAGATTTCATACCTATCCGAGGAGTCCTAAAATGAACGCTCATGTAGAAAGATTTAATCGCACTTTGGATGAAGAATTTTTAAAATACCACAGAGCACTTCTGCGAGATGATGTAGTTGTTTTTAATGATGCTCTCGTTGATTGGCTTCTGTGGTACAACGGTGAGCGACCTCACCATTCGCTCTCGCTTCTTTCTCCTTTTCAGTATATATTTAATTCATTATCAGCTACTGAGTGCCAAATGTGGTGGACGAAT
>PCWQ01000005.1:10560-12557 GCA_002787405.1 Candidatus Komeilibacteria bacterium CG11_big_fil_rev_8_21_14_0_20_36_20 | reverse complement strand
TTATGTGCCAATTAGAGTATAGACAGATTGTCTAAAGAAATGGGTACCCACCACTTACAAAATTCAAGCTATTAAGACAGACCATGGACAAATCTTTACTAACTACTATTTAGGCACAAACAAAAGGAGTGATTTAACAGTTAAGACTTTGCATGGCTTGGATATTTTCTGTCGAGAGCATAAGATCATTCATTATTTAATAGATCCTGGCAAGCCTGCTCAAAATGGGACAGTTGAACGTAGTCAGCGAGAAGATCAGGAGAAGTTCTATGAAAGATTCAAGTTTAAATCACTAAAAGATTTAGAGCTTAAGTTGAGTATATGGAATCATCAGTACAATAATCTAGAACATTGTGGCTTAGATGGAAAAACACCCAATGAAGTGTTAGAATTAAAAGCGCCAAATGTGCTTAGTTAAAACAATTGTATACCCCAATGCCAAGCATTGGGGCTTGTTGTTTTTATTTATATTTCCTCGGATTGTTCTTTGATGTATTGAGTAATGTCTTCTTTAGTTAATCCAGGGCCTACTGTTCTGACGAAATAACCTCCTACCCAAACCTCACTTCCCCAGTATATTTGTTTTAACCAAGGATAATGCTCAAATAATGCTTTAGTACTAATGCTTTTGAGTATTTGCACTGCTCGGCTTGGGGCAATCCTCGGAGGGGTACTGAGGAGTAAGTGAACATGGTCTGAAAGTATCTCTATATTGCTTATTTCCATATCATAGGCTTCAGCAATTTTTCGCAAAAGCTTTTTTACTGATTCTTTAGTATTTTCTTTAATAAATACCTTTTTTCTGTATTTAGTGCACCAAGCAATGTGATACCATATTTCATACCTGGCATGACTAGTTCTTTTGATTGACATAGTGTAAATAACTTACACTATTTAAGGCTTTTGCTCAAATTGCTTACGCCTATCTACGCTATCCTTCCCCAATGTCAAGCATTGGGGCTTGACGCTGGGGTTAGTCAATAGGGGAAATTTATTATGAAAAAATGGTGGATTATTGGGATTTTAGCTAAATTTAAAAACGCCCCCAATTTTTTAAGGAGCGCTTTTTCTTTATGATTTTGATTATTTTGTGCCAAGGATTCTATCTCCGGCATCTCCCAAGCCGGGCAAGATATAGGCGTTAGTATCCAAGCCGTCATCAATGGCGGCGGTAAAAATGTCCACATCAGGGTGTGTACGTTGCATATGTTGCATGCCTTGGGGAGCCGAGACTATAAATAATCCTTTGATATTTTTACAGCCGGCTTTTTTTAAGACATTTATAGCATGGACAGCAGTACCACCGGTAGCCAGCATAGGGTCAATAATAATTGCCAATCGCTGGTCAATATCCGGAGTTAATTTGGCATAATAAGGCACAGTTTCAAAGCTTTGTTCATCTCGATGGGCACCGATGATGCTAATTTTGGCATTAGGAACCAGCGCTAGGCAGCCATCCAGCATACCAAATCCGGCTCTCATAATAGGCACTAAAGTTAGTTTTTTGCCACGGACTTGTTCTACTTTGATATCACCAGACCAACATGTAATTTTCACATCTTCTGTGGGCAGATCTTTGGTGATTTCAGCCATCATTAAGATGGCGATTTCATTAGATAATCTTCTGAAGTCCTGCGTACTGATATTTTTCTGTCGCAGTAACCCTAACTTGTGCCGAATCAAGGCGTGTTTGACAATTTGAATCATTGCTTTTTCCTTTTTTTAAAATGGACATTTAATCAATTTCAGACTAGCTTAGAAGCAAGGGGCTTGTCAAGATTGGGAGTTTTTATATTTTTTGAGCAAAACGAAAAGGCCTAAGGATTTTATCCTTAGGCCCTACATTTTCGATCAAGCTATTAATAATAGTTTGTTTTGATTCGGAAATTATTATTAAAGAACACCCGCTCTTTATGTTTATTAAGCACCTCGGTCAGGTTAGCTTCCACATCCTCGAATGTTAACCAGATAGTCCTGATTAAATTAATTTCAAAGCC
>PCWQ01000005.1:0-10538 GCA_002787405.1 Candidatus Komeilibacteria bacterium CG11_big_fil_rev_8_21_14_0_20_36_20 | reverse complement strand
CGCATAATAACAGACCGCTGCTGTCGGCTACAATTAATAATTGTTTTAAAATCCCTGGATCAAAGTTTGATGCATCGCCTTGTTCCCAGGTCAGATTGAACGAACTGTATTCGTTACAACTGCAATAATCAATATCCAGATTTAGAGTTACACCATCATAATTGTCCCTCGTGGGCAGATTGATTATTATCATCACTAATGCAACGATTATAATGCCAATAAATAAAGACTTGGAATTCATAAAACTCCCTCCTATATTAAATGAATGCAGTGTTGCTGAAGCAACTTGATTTTTAAAAGTTCTTTTATCTTAAAGGATATTTATAGATGATAAATTGATTTTTGTCAAGTCTTATCAGTAATGAATAGACAAAAATTTCAGATCGGTTATAATATAATAATAGTATTTGATAAAGATGAAAACAGTACAAAAAAATTTAATAGCGACTTTGTTAATTACAGGATTTTTAAGTTCTTCTATTTTGTGTTGTTTGTTATTTAATTCTATGGAAATGCCGGATCATAGCCATCATGCAACAGCAGCTAGCCAATGTTGTCATAGTAATTTGGTTTTTAATATGGTACACGATACACCTTTTATCATAGGCGATAGTATCTTAGAGTTTGCTTTTTTTGTCTTTGTTATTGTATATCTTTTCGTTAAGAGCAGTTATCAAAATAAGTTGCAGGGTATTGCCCATTACTTTAAAATTAGAGACCGTTACGGCGGCTTTAAACTTTTTTATTATCTCTTAGCGTTTTTTAGCCAAGGAATACTTCATCCGAAAATTTATTAATATTTTATATTAACTCTACTTTGTTTTTGCAAGAAGTAATCAGCAGTAGGGTTTTTTGTTATTTAAAAATTTTTTAAAATATTAATTTAAATTATATGGAACAAGATGAATATAGAATCAGAGGGCTAATCAATAATTTAAGCCCTAGATCAGCTTTTAGAACAGGGATGTTAACCGGTTTAGGTATTGTTTTTCTTCTTGGATTTTTTGTGCTTTTGGGAATTTTATTTACTAAAAATGATGGTGTGAGCGCCTACAATCAAGAGGTTAAAGATAATGGTAATCCTCTGGCAGTTGCTCCAGATTCAGCTGGGACAGGAGATATTAATATCAAACCAGTTAGCGCAAAAAACGATTGGATTAAGGGAGACAGAAACGCTCGGATTAGTATTATAGAATTTTCTGATTCAGAATGTCCGTTCTGTCAGAGGTTTCACAGCACCATGCAGCAAATTGTTGCTGAATATGATGGGGAGGTTAATTGGATTTATCGTCATTTCCCTTTAGTATCTTTACATTCCAAAGCATCTAAGGAAGCAGAGGCCACTGAATGCGCTGGTGAACAGGGAGGCAACGACGCTTTTTGGGCTTATATAGATGAATTATTTGCTATTACGCCAGCTAATAATGGTTTAGACCTTAATCAGCTTCCGGAAATTGCGGGGACCATTGGTTTGGATGTGGATCAATTTCAAACTTGTCTGGATTCCGGAAAGTATGCCCAAAAAATTCAGAACAGTATTAGCGAAGCTCAGGCAGCCGGAGCTCGGGGCACTCCTTATAGTGTCATTTTAGCTGGAGACAAAAAATTGGTAATTCCCGGAGCTTTACCCTTAGAACAGGTCAAGAGTATGATTGATACTATTTTGTAATTAAATAACAGATAATTAAACAATTATTTATGAAAAAGATATTATTAATTACTTTACCAGTTATTGTTTGGGGGGTAATTTATCTGAATTGGCCTTTTTCCTCTAGTCAGATAATTAATGGTGCGGGTAAAGTCACCGTCTACAAATCTCCAACCTGTGGTTGCTGCGTTAGTTATATTGCTTTATTGAAACAGCAAGGTTATGAGGTGGAGACTATTGCTACTGAAGACATGACCAACATTAAACAAGAGTATGGCATATCATCGGACATGGAGAGTTGTCATACGGCTGTTTTCGGGAATTATGTAGTAGAAGGCCATGTTCCTTTTGAGGCTATTGAAAAGTTATTGGAAGAAAAACCAGACATCAGAGGTATTGCTTTGCCGGAAATGCCGGCTGGCTCGCCTGGTATGCCAGGTGTAAAAGGTGAACCTTTTACAGTTTATGCTTTGTCAGATCAAGAGCCAAGTATTTATTGGCAGCAATAATTATTTATTTTTTTAAAAACATATGGAAAAAAATCAGAACAACCATCTGCAGTGGTTGATGGCAATCGTTATTATTAGTGGAGTAATTTTAGGGGGTAATTTATTCGTATCTTATAATTGGTCTATGGCCGGTGTGCATCATCATGATGATAATGATCAGATGGCTATGTCTATGGCAGAAAGTCGTTTGGCCTTTATAAATCATCGTAACAATATTGTCGGTAATTTAATCACCCAAGAAAAATATGCCTGTTGTTTGGCTAAACCTTGCACCTATTGCATAGAAAAGACGCCCGGTCACGGTGAAGGAGCGGCTTGCCGCTGTTTAGATGATGTAATGAATGGTCGCCATCCTTGCGGCGAATGTATTGGTGAGATTTTGGAAGGTCATGGCAATAAATATATTGCGAAGTATTTTGCAACGGCTATTGCCGAAGAAGTAGGCATTGATCATCTTAAGGCCATTAAAGAAATTATTGCTGAAAAATATAATATCAGTTTAGATGAGCAGATTTATATAAGGTGATTTATTGGCTTATTAAATTATTTTACTATATCATATAGATATGGTTAGTTTAAAATAAATTTATCACTATGTTTAAGAAATTGAATTTATCTATCAAAGGCATGAACTGTGCCAGTTGTGTCAAGCATATTGAAGACGATTTGATGAAGTTATCGGGTATTAAGAAAGCCAACCTTAATTTTGCTTTGGAGCAAGCCCTAGTTGAATACGACAATAGGCAATTATCCGAAAAGGATATTATTACTACTATTAAAAAAACCGGTTATGAAGCCAGTGTCATCCCAACTGATAAATCTCTGTATCATCAAGGAGATCATACTGGTCATGCAGCTGCTGAAACAGAAAAATTAGTTCGGCAGAGATTACAAAAAGTAATTATAGCCGGTCTGGTGACGATTATTATTTTAGTTTTGTCCTTTTTAATTAAGTTGCCAAGCAGTCATTTTATAATACTGTTTTTATCCCTAGTGGTTATTTATGCTGGCCGTGAGTTTTTTAACATTGGTTTTCCCTCTTTATGGCGGAGGAGACCAGATATGGATAGTTTAGTTGCTTTGGGGATCACAGCTGCTTTTCTTTACTCCACTTATGTAGTTTTATTTACCGAGCAGCAGGCGGAATATTTTATGGATGTGGGAATGATTATAACTTTTATTTTATTGGGTCGATATTTGGAAGCTAAAGCTAAAGGCAGGGCTTCTGAGGCCATCAGGAAATTATTACAGCTATCCGCTAAGGCGGCCCATAGAATAATTAAGCATGATAAAGTTCAAGACGTGGAACTTACTCAGGTGCAGATTGGAGATAAGCTTTTAGTTAAGCCTGGTGAGAAGGTGCCAACGGATGGTATCATCATTGAAGGTCAGAGCGCTATTGATGAATCTATGGTCACCGGTGAAAGTATTCCAGCCGCCAAAGGTGTCGGCGATAAAGTTATTGGCGCTACGGTAAATGGCACTAAAGTTTTTATCATGAAAACTGAAAAAATTGGCCGAAAAACTATGCTTTCCCAGATTGTTAAAATGGTTCAAGAAGCTCAAATGTCCAAGGCGCCTATTCAAAAAATAGTAGACAGAGTATCTAATTATTTTGTCTGGATAGTTATTGCTATTGCGGTTTTGACTTTAGTTGTTTGGTTGATTTTATCTGGAGATTTGTCTCACGCGCTTATTTATATGGTGACGGTTTTAATTATTGCCTGTCCTTGCGCTTTAGGACTGGCTACGCCAATTTCAATAATTGTCGGCAGCGGCCGAGGTGCGTCAGCTGGTATCTTGATTAGAAATTCGGAAGCTTTGGAGAAAATTCATAAAATTTCGGTTATTGTTTTTGATAAGACTGGAACTTTAACCAAAGGTAAACTCGAAGTGATGCAAATTTCTGGCAGGGATGACCTTTTAAAAATTGCTCATTCTTTAGAAGTAAACTCTGAGCATCCTCTAGCTCAAGCAGTAATCAAAAAAGCTAAACAGGCCAATTTGGTAGCAGAGAAGTTGGAGGATTTTGAGTCTCTTCCGGGGAGGGGCATTAAAGCTCGACTGGGGGGCAAAAATTATTTATTAGGGAATTATATTTTTCTCAAAGATCAAGGCATTTATTTAATAGATCAAGAGAAGAATAAAATTAAAGCTATCGAAGAGCAAGGTCAAACCGTTTTGATGTTAGCCGAGGATAAAAAATATCTTGGTTTTATCGCTGTGGCCGATAAAATTAAAGATAGTTCAGCGCAAGCTATTATTCAATTAAAGAGACTAGGTATCCAGACAATGATGCTGACTGGGGATAATTTATTGACTGCTCAGGCGATAGCTAAGCAACTAGGCATTGATAAATTTCAAGCCAGATTAATGCCGGAAGACAAAGTGGCCAGAATAAAAGAGTTACAAAGTCAGGGGCAGTTTGTAGCTATGGTCGGAGACGGGATTAATGATGCGCCAGCTTTAGCCCAAGCCAACGTTGGTTTGGCTTTGGGGACAGGCACAGATGTAGCGGTTGAAGCCGGAGAAGTGGTTTTGGTCAAAGGAGATTTAATGAAAGCAGTAGAGGCTATTAAACTCTCTCAAGCGACTTTAAAAAATATTAGACAAAATTTATTTTGGGCTTTCATCTATAACACAGTTGGTGTGCCTATTGCGGCCTTAGGATTTCTTAATCCCGCTATTTCAGCGGCGGCCATGGCCTTTAGTAGTATTTCGGTAGTGCTTAATGCCTTGAGGTTAAAAGTTATTAAGTTGTGACTTTGAGACATATAGTTTTCAAAAAATAGAAAACCACCCCTTAGTTTCAACAAGTTAAATTTGTTTTAATTATGGGGCGGTTTCATTTTTAGCGGAGCAGTTCAGGGAATTCTTTTAGCCCTAAGAAGTCATAGTCTATCAGTTCCCTTGAAATAAACTGGTCATCATCGTAAGTCGTCCGGTAGGTTTCTTTATAAAGGCAGGTGTAGGTCTTGCCTTTATAAACTTTTTTCCAAAGGTCAGGCCTTTTGATGACGAAGTTGCCGTGTTGGCATTGAAAGAGTATGGTAAATTCTTCCTTGATGTTAACACTGGTGACAGTCAGGCCCATGCCTATTTCCCCAGAACCGGTTATACCTCCTGTAGGACTAACGGCTGTGCCATGGCTGGCAGGGACATAGATTAATTCAGTAACTGTGACTTGCTCCTCCAGAATATCTGAATGCTCTGTTACTATTTTTTGGCATCCAGTTATTATTAAAAAAAGGGGCAGAAGTATTAAGAAGATTAATAAGCGTTTCATTGATAATCCTTTCTTTAAAATTGGGTTTTGTTGATGTACAGAATAAACCAGCTTAACAAGAGATTGAATTTTTGTCAATGAGATTGTCGAGGCGTGTTTATTGTTACTTTGGATAATTTTTTGATATAATAAAACTATCAATTATTAAATTTTATAACCATGGAAACAAATCAATTACCTAAAATAAATATGGACACTTCGGAAACTGGCTGTTGTCCCCGCTTCAATCCTCAAGGTTGGGATCAGGAAACTTTTAGTTTTGACAATAAGCTGTTTGTTAAAGCTAAAACCAGAAGTTTTTTTCACCTGCCTCTAAATATAAAACCGGTGTTTATTAAAACCATGAAAAACATTGATGATGCTCAGGCCCGGCTTAAAGACAGTTATTTGATTCTTTCCTATGACCCTTCAGCTTGGACTGGGGAGCATTATTTTGCGGTAGAAAAAGATGTGCCCGGCGAGGAAATGGTTCGGCTAAGCGGTCATTATATAACTAAAGTTTTTGAAGGGCCTTTTCAAGATGCTAGAAAATGGGTTAAAGAAATGCAGCAGTATGTTAAAAACAAAGATAGGGAGCTTAAAAAACTTTATTTCTTTTATACTACTTGTCCTAAATGCCTCAAGCATTACGGCAAGAATTATACAGTTGCCTTTGCTGAAGTGTGAATTTAAATAAGAGCGATTTTCTGATATACTTAATTAAAATAATTAACTTTAAAAACTATGGAAGAACAAAAAAACAATGCTGCTAAACATGCTTTTTTCTATTTTTTGTCGTTGATTGCTCTGGTATTTGTGGCAATAGCTACTGGGACCATCATTTTTCAAATCATTAATAAAGAAATAGTCGATATTATTAATGAATATAGTGGTCTTTATTCAGATGTGGCTATTAGATTTGGTATTTCCGCTTTGATTATTGCCACGCCTATTTTTTATGTCACTGCTCGTCAGATTTACAAAAATTTAGCCAGCGGAGCTTTGGATAAGGATTCTGGCGTACGTAAATGGCTTACTTATTTAATATTATTGGTAGCCATAGTGGTGATGATTAGCTGGTTGATTAGTACGCTTAATAGCTTTCTAGGCGGAGAGATTACTACTAAATTTATTTTAAAATCCGTTACAGCTTTATTTATTTCTGGCTTTATTTTTTCTTTTTACCTCTATGATATTAGAAGAGACAAAGCGGTTGGTAAGAAAGATAAAGTAATTACTTCTTATTTTTATGTTTCTCTGGCCTTAATTCTAGTGGTTTTGGTAGCTGCTTTTATGTTCGTTGACTCTCCTGTTAAAACTAGAAACAAGAAAATCGACCAGTCAATTGTCGATGATTTTAGTCGATTGAGTGGGGCTATCAATAGTTATTATAATTATTACGATCACTTACCGGAGAATTTGGAACAAGTAACTATGGAGTATGATTATATTGATGAAGATTATCTCAATAATCCCCAGACTGATCAGGCGTATCAATATAATGTTTTAGGCTCTAAAGAATATGAATTATGCACAGACTTTATTACCAGCAATAAAGATAAGGGGGCTCTTGACGATTTTTATAATCAACAATGGCTCCATGAGGCCGGCTATCAATGCTTGAAACAGAAAATTACCAAAGAACCAGCTGGTATGGAAGACGTCAGGCCTTTATAGTAATAGACATAAGATATGAATATCTTTTTATTCTTAGGACTCGCTTTTTTTATCGTCTTTATATTGGGTTTCTTTTTGGAAAAAATAAAGATTCCTTGGATTTTTGCGGCTCTAATCTTAGGATTGTTTTTATCTTTTAATCAGACTTTTTTTGATTTAGCCCATTCTGCTAATTTTGAATTTATGGCTAAGTTGGGCATATATTTTTTGTTGTTTTCAATTGGCTTTGAATTTGATTTGGTTAAGATCAGAAAACTTGGTAATTTTATAGTTAAATCAACTTTTTTTATTATATTCTTTGAAGCATTCTTCGGTAGTTTATTGATTCATTTCGTTTTTGGTTATGGTTGGCTGGTGGCGATTTTAGTTGCCCTGTCCTTTGCCACTGTTGGCGAGGCGATTTTGATTCCCATTTTAGATGAATTTAAGTTAATCAAAACCAAATTAGGGCAGAGCATTTTAGGCATCGGCACATTAGATGATTTAATAGAAGTCGCCGTGATTGTTGTTGTTGTTTTGTCCCTACCCTTTTTATCTCATAATATTGATGCTAGCGGCCATCTTAATTTTATTTGGATTTTAGTTTGCTTATTTATTTTCAGTTTTGTTTTGTCAAAATTACACAATAAAGTCCTCTTTACTAAATTTGCTAAAGTGGAATATATTTTCTTTTTGGTTTTGACAGTCTTTTTATATTTTTAGGTATTGGTATTTTTGGTGAAGCTAGCTTAGCCAGTATTGGCGCTCTGTTGGCCGGGGTGGGAGTTAAAAATCTTTTGCCAAAAATTCGACTGACCGCTATGGAAACAGAAATTAAATTATTAGCTTATGGTTTTTTTGGACCTATATTTTTTCTCTGGGTAGGCATTGATACTAATCTTAGATATCTTTTTAGTAATCCCATCTGGGTCTTATTGGTTATTGGAGTTTCATATGCCGCTAAAATTTTGGCCAGCTATCTGGTAGCTAAAAAAGAGTTAGGCGTTCATTCTTCAATTTTGATGGGAGTGGCCCTGGGAGTTAGATTTTCCACCAGTATTGTGATTATCAAAATTTTATTTGATATGCAAATAATAGATAATAGGTTATATTCGGTTTTGATCGGTACAGCTGTTGCTTTTAAATTTATTATTCCTTTTTTAATGTCTCAATTAATCCAGCGCTGGCACATTGGCCAGCTCAAAGAAGAGCGATCTTAAGATTTAATTTTTAATTTTGATATATGGACAATATAATAGAAGTAGTTAATTTAACTAAAAAATTCAAGGATTTTTTAGCAGTTGATCGCGTTAGCTTTGAGGTCAAGCGGGGAGAAATTTTTGCTTTTCTTGGTCCTAATGGTGCTGGCAAGTCAACCACCATTAAAATGTTAACCACCCTTTTGCGACCCACTGCCGGACAAATGAAAATTAATGGTTATAATCCTATCAAACAAGCTAACCAAGTGCGTCATTCTTTTGGCATTGTCTTTCAAGATCAGAGTTTAGATGATGAATTAACCGCTTATGAAAACATGTATTTTCATGCGGTTCTATATAATGTCTTGAAAACTGATAGAAAAAAATTGATTGAAAAATTTTTAAGATTTGTTGATTTATGGGACCGCAAAGATGATTTGGTAAAGAAGTTTTCCGGCGGCATGAAGCGACGTTTGGAAATCGCCCGAGGCCTTTTGCATAAACCGGATATTATTTTTTTGGATGAGCCGACCTTAGGTTTAGATGCTCAAACTAGAAATTATTTATGGACTTATTTAAAAGATTTAAACAAAAAGGAAAACATTACTATTTTTTTTACCACGCATTATTTACAGGAAGCCGAGGATATTGCCCAGAGGATCGCCATTATGGATCATGGGCAGATTATTGAATCGGGCACAGCCGAGGAGTTAATCAGTAAAACAAACAGTAAGAATCTGGAGGGCGCATTTTTGACTTTAGTCGGAGCTAATATTCGTCAGGAAGAGTCAGGGGCAATTGATAAATTGCGTATGCGCCGTCGTATGTTTCATAAATAATTTAAAATTACGAAATTATGAGAACAATCTATATTTTATTTATTAGACAATTAAAACGTTATCTGCGTTCTAAGCCGAGGATTATCGGCTCTTTGGGACAGCCGATTTTATTTTTAGTAGCTTTGGGGTTTGGCTTTGGTCCAGTTTTTCAAAAAGCTGGTGAAGGCAGTTATATTCATTTTTTGGCGCCGGGAGTTATTGGGATGAGCATAATTTTTACAGCAATTTTTTCGGGAATTGAAATAATTTGGGACCGACAGTTTGGTTTTTTAAAGGAGACTTTGGTCGCCCCGGTTTCCCGCTTCAATATTATGTTGGGTCGGACCATGGGCGGAGCGGTCGTCTCTACTATACAGGGGACAATCGTTTTTTTAATTTCCTTAACAGTTGGATTTCGGCCTTATAATTGGACCCTAGTTCCTTTGGCAATAGTTTTTATGTTTTTAATTTCTCTGTTATTTACGGCTTTTGGCACAGCCATTGCTTCCCGTCTGTCCGATATGCAGGGGTTTCAATTGATTATGAATTTTATTATTATGCCCCTTTTCTTTTTGTCAGGCGCTTTATTTCCTCTAGAAGGGTTGCCTTCGGCTATTTCTTTGCTAACAAAATTTGATCCTTTAACTTATGGGATTGATGCCCTACGAGTAATATTTTTAGGGGCCGGACATTTTAGTTTATTGGTAGATACCTTGGTTTTAGGTTCGGTTACTTTAGGGTTTTTGTTATTGGGTAGTTATTTATTCAGCAAGATCGAGGTTTAAAATTTACTCACAGTGAAATATGTCTAGACTTTTAGAAAAATTATATTTTATCATTCTGGTGGTTATTTTTATTATCCTCCTGGCCACTCCTTATATTGTTAAGCAGGGGATTTCTTTTTTGGAGGAGGAATTAATTGAAGCCGTTTTTATTTTTGTCATGTTGGTAGTGGGTTTTTTTATTATTAGATTATATAGAAAAGAAGTCAGGTTGAGACAAGAAAGGGAACACAAATTAGAAAAGAAATTAAACGATTCTTTTCAGTACATTGGTAAACTTAATGTGCAATTGCAGGAAATGTATTCATCTTTTTCGGGCATTGACAAGTATCCCACTAGCAAAAAAGATTTTAAAGAGATTACTTCTTTTCTTTTAGATAAAATTTTAGGCATAGTTAACGTGGAGTGGGTGATGTTTAGGATTATTGATTTAAAAACAAAGAGAACCTTGAAAGAAGGATCTAAAGCTAGAGGCGGAGCGATTGTTCTTAAGTATGAGTTATCTAATTTTGATATTTTGGAAGGAAATTTGTCCCAGGAATATAAAATCGTTAAAGCTGATAATAAGAGTTGGCAGGTACCCCAAATTTAAGACACCTTGTCCATATGATATAATAGGCATATAAAGAAAGGAGAAACAATTATATGCCTAAAGGAAAAC
>PCWQ01000010.1 GCA_002787405.1 Candidatus Komeilibacteria bacterium CG11_big_fil_rev_8_21_14_0_20_36_20 | reverse complement strand
ATAATTGTTTCTCCTTTCTTTATATGCCTATTATATCATATGGACAAGGTGTCTTAAATTTGGGGTACCTGCCAATCCCAACTTTTAAACTCCTTACATATATTTGTCTATTACTTAACTGTGGATTAGCTTGTTTCAATTGTTCTACTGTAGACACTTGACTTATTATAACATCATCTAAAACTCCCAAGGTGCCAATAAGTATACCTGCTAACAACAAGCCCTGTAAATTTAAATTACCTTGATTAATATTCATTAGATACGACGCTTCTTCCGAATAGCCAGTTAATTGAGCAAGTTTAGTAAACCAAAATGATAATAGAGCTGTAAAGAGTAGGGAGATAATTAAAGCTAAATTAGCTATATGGGCTTTTTTATTTATTCCTTGCGTAAAATAAATAGCAAAAATCAAAATTATAATCGCTCCTATCACACTAATCATTACTGGATTTGCTCCATTCAATATTTGGGGGATAATAAATTTTAAAATTACAATAAAGCTAGCTATTAAAGCGAGTAAAGAACGCAAGCCCTTCCATCTACCAATAGCTAGAACACTTAAAATAAAAATTATGGTTAACCATAAAATAGGACTACTTCGGTCATAGTCTAAAACAAAAAATACATCATTACCTTCAATGTCTTGGCTATAACTCACTATAACTTTATCACCTTCTTTATAAACCTGAGAAGATAAAATTTGCCAATCATTAATTCCCTCAAAAATTATCTCTTGGTTTTTAAAATTTCCTTCTAACCCTTTAAGTTTTAGATCCTGCTGGATAATACTGCCAGCTTCATCAATAACTTCTTCTTGTTGCATAATTTCAATAACTCGAGCTTTAAACATTTCTTCTTTTGGCTGCTCTTGAGCGGATGAAGAAGTTGGTAAAAGAAGTAGTAATAATAAAAATAATGCAATTTTTTTAAACATAATTATTTATTTATTATTTTAATTGCTTTACCATTTATTAAGGCCTCGGCTATTTTTTTGTAAGCGGATGATAAAATTCTTTGAAAAGTGCTCTGCGAAGTTTTCATCTTTTTAGCACATTCATTTTGGTCTAAGTCTTTAATATTTTTTAATCTCAAAGCTTCCACTTCTTCAGTGGTTAATTGCACTTCATCAAGCGTGCTCATGGGAACACCTCTTGGCTTAAAATATGTTACATTTGGATCAAATTCTATTCTACGACATAATCTTGGTCTAGGCATATATTTATTGAAATAATAATTTTAATATGTTATCTTTTATTTGAAAGAAGGTCTCCCGCCCCTTTCATAGAAAGAGGCGGGCGCTTGGCCTTCTTTTATTTTTGGGCTTGTCTACCTTGCCCTTGACCTCTAGCTCTATTAGCTTCAGTCCTTCTAGGGCGATCTGTAGATTTGTCTTCAGCTCCGCAATTACCCATACCACGACCAGTTTTAGGCCCTTTTCCTTCCGGTCCGGTACCATCTCTATTTGGCATATTATACACCTCCTTTCTTCTTTAGTTATGATATATTATGAGTATATACCCATAACTATATATTTGTCAAAGTTTTTATTCTTTTTTACTTATTTATTGATAACAGCGTAGCGATTCCTGATTAAGGCAGTTCTGATTCACAAGTTTTAGTTATCTGGACAAAATTGCTAAAAACCTTTATAATATTGGCGTGTTTTGAATAATTTATCAAAATGCATTATAGATAAGGAGAGTTGGCAGATCCCGCAAAGCGGGACCCCGCTATGCGGGGGTGGTCAAGAAAATATATTTCATAAATAATATTATATAAAAGATTAGATTTATTTAAACTTGGAGAGTTGGCAGAGTGGTCTAATGCGGCAGTCTTGAAAACTGTTGTCCCGCAAGGGACCGGGGGTTCGAATCCCTCACTCTCCGCCAAACTACGCTCCTTCGGAGCTTCGTTTGGCAGGCCAAATAGTTAAAAAGAAAAGCGATGTGGTATGTTTATATTTTAAAAAGTAAAGAAATAAAAAATTGAATATATGTTGGTTCAACCAACGTATTGAAAAGGAGAATTAGGGAACATAATCAAGGTAAATGTTTATCAACTAAACCATATTTACCAATTTATCTTGCTGCTTATATTGCGGTTAATTCGGAATCTAAAGCTAGGTCTCTAGAAAAATATTTAAAAGTAGGATCTGGCAAAGCGATTTTAAAGAAAAGAATTTTAAGTGACGAAGCTCTCTAGAGCGTAGCCACTCCCTCATTCTCCACCACTCGATTCGCATTTTGCTTTGCAAAAAGCTCACTCGTGATCTACGATGCTAAACGCACCTCCGACCATTCTAATTTTAGAATCGAGTGTCCCGAGCGAAGCCGAGGGGCATTCGCCGCCGCCAAGGTTTCGGCGACTTAAAATAAAAACCGAAGACATTTTATGCCTTCGGCTTTATGTTTGCTAAATTACTTTAGTAATCAACCAAAGCAATATAAGGTGCATTGAGTTATCAGGAATCGTATAAACTATACAAGAAAATGTTAAGTCAATTTCACGATACTGACCTTGTGACTGATAGACTGTTTTTAAATCTCGGCCTTTGATCATTTTAAGCCATTTAGTTGCTAATGACCAACGATCAATAGGATAATGACTAATGAAGACTAAGATTAACAGCCAGAGATTAAACTCCCAAAGAAATAGACAGACACTTAAGGTATAAATAGATGAATGTAAGAAACACCATAGCATTCCATTTATGCCTTTTTCTGATTTCTTTAAAGCCATCTTTTTACTTTGCAGAAGATAATCTCCCATTAAATGTCCAAGGATAATCCTGGCAAATATGTCTGGCATTGTGCTCCCTCCTCATTCAACCAATTATTGAATTGCTGAATTTTTTCATTTAATACTTCTAGCGGCCCATCAGTTTTGATAGATATTAAATTCAAACGATGTTGACTAGCAATTTTTTGGCTTTACTCCCAATTAGGAATCCTTTCAATAAAAGGTAGTAATTCTGGTGTCTTTCTAAGTATAACTCTCAATCGACTAATATCATTATCATCACAACCAAGGTGAATTACTTTGACTCCAACAAAACGGAACATCATTTTATCTGATTGCAGACCAATAGGAATCTCAACAAAAGCATTACAATCTTGGGGCAAATTCTTCAATGCTTTCTTTAATAATGATATCCAAGGTTTAGCAATGATCTTTTTTAGATCTTCTTCTCTTGTTAAAGCTATTTTAATCAGATCACTATTACCAAACTTTTCTTTAAGTAAAGGTTTCAGAGCCTGATTAAATTGATCAGTGTCAATATAGACATTATTTTTATCTTCCTGAGAAAGCATTTTTAAAAAAGTGGATTTACCAGTCCCTGGCCGACCAACAACCATAAATAAATTTCTAATCCTCAATACTTTTTCTAATAATTTGGAGATTACTAGAGGTGAAACATAATTAGATAATTCCTCCAGTTCTAAATTTTCAGCTAATTCTCTTGTCTTTGAAGAAGAAATCTGTTCAAATCCACTGTTGCTAAATAAGTAAAGATACTTATCAATTCCAAATTGTTTTTTGTTATACAACATCACTTTTTTTTCGTATTCGGCATCAGCTTCATTACGAACGCCTCGGATCATCATTACTTGAGACATGTCAGCTTTAATAGTACTTTTAGTGTTTCTACGGTGATGTTGGTTGGCAGATTGTAGGATTGCCATAAAATCTGGCGCTCTTCTGGAGTAAACCAACGTTGAGTTTTGCCTGGATTAACAGAACAAATTAGTTTTACTTTGGAAAATAGTTCTGCAGCTTTTGTAGCTGTATGTAAATGGCCAAAAGTCGGTGGGCAGAAGCTAGCTGGATATACATAGATCGGTTTCATTTTGATTCTCCTTGTTTATAATTATTGTCAATGTTCTATAATTGTATTATTATATAAATAGAGGTATTATGAGCTAAATAGAGAGATAATTTTAATTAAAACAGTCTTTTTAGCTTGCCTTAGCTAATAAATAATAAAAAATTGTCGATTTTTTTCGACAACGCTATCAAAAATATGATTAGAGAAATAAAAAATAACCTCGGAGAATTAGATTTTAATAGTAGTGAAATTAAAGTTTATATGGCCCTTACTCACTTAGGCGAAGCCAAAGCATCTGAAATAGCAAAAAAAGCTGATTTGCCTCGCACTACGGCTATTAGTATTCTAAATAAATTAAAAGAGGAAAATTATATTACTACCCACCAATATCACGGTACTATTTATTACTGGATTGAATCCCCGAAAGTAATAGCCAATGTTTTTAATTATAAAATTGATATTGCTCATCAGCTAAGTGAATTATTAACTAATCTTTATCGAGATGAAGTTCACTTTCCAACAGCTCAAATTTATGATACTAAAAGTGGAATAAAAAAATTTATTGAGAAGACTCTTACTAATCTTGATAAAAAATCAATTATTTACACAATTGATATGCCAAAAGCAGGAAATTATGCTAAGATATTTTCTGATAATGCCGAAGGTAATATTATGAAAGTAAAAGGCAAAAGAGATTTAATAACCCATACGTTAATCCCTTTTGATTCATTTAAAAAGATTGATAGTTATAAAATAAAAAATCAAAATATTAAGATTAGAGAAATGCCAAAAGAAATTAAATTTGAAGCTTCTCTATGGATTATTAAAGATTTTATTGTTCATTTTTCAGGCAATCCTCCTTTTTTAATAACTGTTAAACATAAAAAAATCGTATCAGGAATTAAATGTTTATTTAATTTTTTGTGGAATATATCAGAGCCAAAAAATTGATTATATTTGTATAATATGATAATTATAATATAGCATGCGGCCATAGCTCAGCTGGATAGAGCGTAGGCTTGCGGAGCCTAAGGTCGGAGGTTCGAACCCTCCTGGTCGCACCAGAAAAACTCTCGTAGTCCCGAGCGGAGCCCTTGAGCGCAGTCGAGAGGTTGTAGTCGAGGGATGGAGAGCGCCAAAAAAAAATGCTGTTTTAAACAGTATTTTTTATTTTAATAAATTATGTTATAATATAGTTAATATGGCTAAAAAGAAAAAAGAGGAAGAAAAAAGAGAAGAACTAGAAGAAACGCCTGAAAGTCTACCCCTTAATACTGAAGATTACGGCCAAGTATTTGCCACTTGGGAATTTCCAGAATTTGAAAAACCACCGCGCAATAAATGGTGGTATTTGGCTTTTGCGGTGGCCGCTATTCTCCTTTTGATTTTTGCTTATTTTTCAAAAAACTATCTTTTTGCTATTATTATTGTCCTCTTCCTTGTTATCTACATCATCAATGAAAAAAAGGAAATGGCTACAATCCAAACTATTTTAACAGAAGATGGAATTCTAATCAATGACAAGTTAATTGAATATAAAGATATCCAAAATTTCTATATTGTCTATCTGCCGCCGGAAATTAAAAATTTATACCTCCAGCCAAAAAACTCTCTAAAACAAAGAATCACTTTACCCCTTCAACAGCAAAATCCGGTTGAAATCCGACAGATTCTGTTGCAGTATCTAGATGAAGACTTGGCAAAAGAAGATGTCCCTAACAGCGAAAATATTTCCCGCATTTTGAGATTATAAAAAAATTTAAATCATTATCTATATCTCTACCTATAAGCTGGACATTAATTGTTCAGTTTATTAATATCTAGATATGCCAAATAAAACCCAAGCTACTGATTCCGTCAGCCAACTGCATCATATCGCGGCCAAGCTGGTTCAATATTTTAAAAAAATAAAAATCAATACCATTGCCGACTTGTTATGGTATTTTCCTTTTCGCTATGATGATTTAAGCCAGGTCAAAAAAATAAAAGATTTAACCGAAGGCGAATTGGCCACTGTCAGAGTTAAAATCACTAACCTTAAAACCTACCGCTCCTTTAAACAGAAGATGATTATCACTAAAATGCTAGCCAGCGACGACAGTGATACTTTAGAGGCAATGTGGTTTCGGCAAAAATTTATCAGCCAGATACTAAAAGAAGGCGATGAAATATATTTAAGCGGTAAGCCGCAGAAAAAACATCTCCTCTGGCAATTCAATAACCCCACTTATGAAAAAATGAAAGATGAACCGCTGCATTCCGCTCGGCTAGTGCCAATTTATCATCTCAGTGGCCGGCTGACACAGAAACAACTCCGCTTTTTAATGAATCGAGCCCTAAAACTCAGTCAAACCATGAATGAACCGCTACCGGTCGATATTTTAAACCAAGAGAAATATCCTTGGTTCCATCAAGCTCTCCAAGAAATTCATTTTCCGACCAATGAGAAAACACTGGATCAAGCTGTGCAAAGACTAAAATTTCAGGAACTCTTTTATCTGCAGTGCAAATACCAACTTTCTAAAAATGATTACCAGAAACAACCGACTTACTCAGTCCCCGCTAATAAACGACTATTAGAAAAAACTATTGAAGATCTGCCCTTTACTCTAACTAATGATCAAGAAAGAACTCTTCAAGAAATTTTAGCTGATCTCAGCCCAAAAAAACCAATGAACCGTTTGATTGAAGGCGATGTAGGGTCAGGTAAAACCATTGTCGCTTTTCTGGCCGCGCTCAATATTATGTCAGCTGGCTGGCAAACAGCCATGATTGCCTCAACGGAAATTCTGGCCCAACAACATTTCCAGAGCAGTCAATTTGTCTTACCTAAAAAATATCTAGCCAATATTGCCCTCCTCACTAAAAATAAATACCTCCTAAATAATCATCAGGAAATTAGTAAAAAAGAATTATTAAAAAAAATTAAAGAAGGACAAATTAAGTTTATGATTGGCACCCATACTTTAATTCAGGATAAAATTAATTTTAAAAATCTGGCTCTGGTCATCATTGACGAACAGCACCGCTTTGGAGTAAATCAAAGACAATCGCTAAAAAATAAAAGCCAAGATGAACGGGTGCCGCATTTACTTTCTATGACTGCTACTCCCATCCCCCGCACTTTATCTCTTACTCTTTATGGCGATTTGGATATTTCCTTGATTAAAGAAAAGCCAGCCGGACGACAACCAGTCAAAACTTTTCTTGTTCCAGAAAATAAAAGAAACGACGCTTATAAATTTATCCGGGAAAAAATAGAACTAAGGCAACAAGTTTTTATCATTTGTCCAATTATTGATGAAAGCGATAAATTGGGAGTCAAATCAGTGACTCAAGAATATGAAAAACTAAATCAAAATATCTTTCCTGATTTAGAAATTCGCCAGTTGCACGGCCAGCTAAAAACAGAAGAAAAAGAAAAAATAATGGCTGACTTCAAAAACAATCGCTTTCCGATTTTGGTGGCCACTTCTATTATTGAAGTAGGGGTAGATATCCCGCAAGCAACTCTGATGATAATTGAAGGAGCAGAAAGATTCGGTCTTTCCCAACTCCATCAATTCCGCGGACGGATCGGCCGCAATGATTTGGAAAGCTTTTGTCTACTCTTTACTACTGACCAGACACAATTAAACAAACAGCGCTTAAAAGCTTTGACCCAGACCAACGATGGCTTTAAATTAGCCGAGCTTGACTTAAAATTACGAGGAGCCGGAGAACTCTTCGGCACTAAACAAACCGGCCTAATGCCCCTAAAAATAGCTCGCTTGACTGATACGGAATTAATCAAAAAAGCCCAAATTTGGGCTAAGAAAGTAACCACCGACCAAAAATATCTATCTCAAAAACAATTACAAAACACCCTCAATAATCTTAAAACTAAAATTCACTTGGAATAAAACTAGTAGCGATAGCATTCGTGGCCATCATTTTTATTAACCCACTCTCGCCTTTCGCACTCGTCAAGACCCCAACTTTCTTTATCACAACAATAATCTGATGAACCATCTTTTGGATTTTCATCAAGATCAGGAGCACACATCTCATTGGTATCACAATCAATGCCCTCTAAATCGTGGCATTCTCCTTCATCTAAACCGCAAGCTTTATTAATGCCTTTGCCATAGCAGGTATTTTTTTGACACATGTCTTTAGTCGGATAGGCACTACAACCTTTAGTATTAAATGGTAAGGCATCACAATTGGTAGTTACGCACATACACTTCAAATCTTTATTAAACTCAGTCAAAGCACCTGGACAACTCTCAAAACTGCCTACTTTTATACATTCCTGATTTCCGGCACATTGTGAGCCAATGCATTGAATCGCGCCGTTGTTAATACTGCTGGTAGCATTACGAAATTCCCCGCAGGGCAAACCAGGAAATTTTAACAAGCACATCTTTGCGTCTGTTTCACGAACTTCCACCGGCGGTATTGATAAATCATTAAAATTAACCAAACCCTGACTGATTTGAGACAACAATAGATTCCCCCCGAAAAGTAAAATTAAACCGACTAAAACTCCATGAATGGTGTCGCGGGCATTGGCAATTTTTTCAGCACTACCACCAGCCATCAACCAGCGCCAACCGGCAAATACCAGCATAAACATAGCCACCGCTCCGGCTAACATAGCGCCATAACTATAAATAGCTTTTATATATTCACCTAATAAGTTAAAACCTGATTTTATGACCAGCGGCTTACTAAAGTAGTCCGAACCTGGTATCTTAACATTGGGAGTAAAAACAATATCATTATCCCAAGCTTTTATTTTACTGATAACGACAAAAGTTCCAACTAAAACTACGCTAATAACGGCGATAAAAAATATTTTTTTGTTTTTCATTGAATTAAAACTATTAAATAAATTAGCTGAACTTTTACTTTTATTATCTTAATCTAATGCTTTGTAACTCGCCGGTGTTTCTATCGGTAAAATATAAAATAGAACCGTCAGCAGAAGTAAATAAATTATAGGCCGTATAACTTCCATTTTCACCAACCGGACTAGCCAAAAGAGTCTTGATGCCACTATTAAGATCAATAGTATAGAAGTTATCAGGAAATTGATCAGCAATTTCCGGATAAAATCCGGCCCCACGAGGCAATCCTTGTGGTACAGCACAATATAAAGTGTTTTCTCCAGAAAAAGTGCACTTTTCCGGCCAAGTAGCCACATTCAATGAAGCTTTTAAATCCCCTAACTCACTGGTTTGACCTTTGGTCACCCATAAATTTGGTTCATAATTATTCTCTTCGCTATAAACACTATAAAGGAGAGCGTTCCCCTCTGGTGACCATTTTGAGGTGAAGCCGGCTCCACTGACTACAAACGACTTAAAATTTTCACCGTGCAATCCGATTGGATAAACCTCCTGCCTTTGTGAATCCACATATTTATAATGAAGAGCGGCAATTTGATTGTCAGGCGAAAATTGCATATCAACTGTGTGTGCACGATCGCCCAAGGGTTCAATTAAAGCCATTCCTGAGCCATCATCATTGGCCACAATCAGCCAATTATTCTCTTCACTATCGCCTATCCATTTGGCCACAATCTGATTGCCGGGTGTATTAAAAGAAAAATCTTCCAACTCGGCTGGCAAGGTTACCTGCTGGCCGGTTTTAAAATTATATAAAATATTGGATCCATCCGGATATTCTAAAATAGCTTTTTCAGCGCCACGCGTCCAAGTCACATTATCCACTCCGTAAAATTTCTTGTCAGACAAAAGCTCTATCTCTCCATTTTCATTAATTCTGAAAAACTGCTGCTGTTCAGCATCATAATACTGCAATCCTTCATTACCGTTGACAATCCCTTTTACTTCAGAATTAGTCAACTTACTAACCGCAGTTAAACCACCGTTGGCCGTGTCTGATACTTGTTCTTTAATATAATCCTGCCATGGTAGGAATTCTTGATTAGTATTGCCATTGATAATACTGAGATTACCTTCTCCGATATTGGGAATATTGCCAGCATTAAAATTTGATTGTGTTTCTATATTGATGACGGGTTGTCTAAAAAACACCCAATATAAAGCAAAGCCAACTCCTAGAATAAAAACGGCAAATCCAATTACTATTAATATTTTTTTAGTATTCATCCCGTTAGAAATTACAGTAAAATTAATAAATTATTATACTCAGCTGCTCCCGCTAGATTTTGTAAATTTCTAACGGAATCCATATGCTTAACTAAAAAGCCAACTAATTATCTCCGAGCCAAAGTATACTGCGGCTGCATATGGCCCTAAAGATAGAGCCATAGCAATGAATAATAATATTATAGCTAAAATAGTTAATACTATCAACAAAAATGTTAAAGCACCCCAACATATTTTCTCCCATAAAGCTAACTCTGGAATAACATCTGATTTTAAAATATCAGTCGCAATAAATTGAATGCTCCAAATAACATAAGTAACAATAATACCTACTATAGTACTAGCGCAGGAAGCATTGACCACGCGCAGTAGAGTTTTTTCAACGGCTTTTTTAACCTGCTTCTCTACCTCTTTCTTTAATTTTTCTTTAACTTCATTCTGAGCTTCTTTCAACGTTTTCCTTTTTTCAGCATTCAACTCTCTTTTTGCATCTTGTTCTGTCTCTTCTTCCTCTCCTCCTTCTCCCTGCTCTTCTTCCTCTATCTCAACATTTTCCATCATTCTTCTAGCTAAAAACAGCTGTCTTCTTCGATAATCCTCATTTAAAGATTGTTGTTCAACTTCCGCCATACTTTAGTTTGTTAATAAGAAAATTACTGCCATGCAATGCTATCCACCAACCATTGCCCGCCGGATCGAACCAACTGAACTCCAGCGTCCTGATAATAGATCCTTGGCTCCAAATCATTTTTAGTCTCTATTCTCTGAGCACTAACTATCAATTCTGCCTCTGTTTCATCTAAAAAGACTATTTGCACCGACAAACTCTTGGTAGTAACACCATTAAACTCTTCGTTAGGATTAATTTCCATACTTTCTAAATAATTCCTCATCCTAGTTGTGCTTAACGGCAACAACTCTGTTAAGTTATGACCTTGGCTATCGGTAGACCAACTGCCAAAACGAGCAACAAAATTTTTAGCTAAATTAACAGCATCAAATTCTGTATTGCTTTCAGCTGGTTCTACTGATGGATTATACTCCAAATTTGAACTAGGTGGTGTCAATTCTAAGGGCTCGTTTGTTTCATTAGTCGACGGTCGCTTAATAGTATTATCAGCAGTTTTAAAAAGAATAAACAATAATCCTAAAATAATCAAAACAATAATCAACAGCCAAATTATTTTCTTCTTTTGTTCCTTCTCCATATCATTATAGTTAAAAGTTTAAAATATAAAGTTAAAAATTCTGTCTATAATCTGCTGCCTCTTAAGACTTTAATCCTTCAATTAATTTCTTAATAAACTTTTTTAAATACCAACTTCGTTAACAGAGGTCCCCCCATTTTCAGCTTCAGCTAAAATTGACTCTTCAAATTCTTTCTTAGCTTCCTCTATCTCCAACAATTGACGGGGATCGGAAGTGATAATTTGATGTTCAGCATAAGAAGCTTGAATCTTAATGGCGGCATGTTTAGCACCAGCAAAAAATATTCCTTCGCCAACACCTGATTCTAATAATAAATACTTTTCTCCTTCAGTTAGCATAAAAGTTTTTTGAATTAATCCAACTGCCGCCGGAGATTGTTTAAGCAACAATTGCATGGAAGAATTAGTAACAATAGCATTTCCAAAAGCCGAAGTTAAAAAATCATTAACATCCTGAGTAATAGTAGTAATACCCATATAATATTTGCGGCAACGCTTAACCAGAGCAAACATAAATTTAGCACTGTCTTCATGGCGCATCATTATCCAGGCCTCATCAACAATCAAAATCCTCTTTTTTAATTCACTACGAACTAAATTCCAAATGTAGTTCATAATAACATACATAGCGATCGGTCTTAGTTCATCTTCTAAGTCTCTAATGCAAAACACTATTAACTGATTATCCACCTGAACGTTGGTTGGATTATTAAATAAGCCGGAAAAAGTTCCTTCTGTATACTTTTTGATACGTAAAGCCATATCTTCACCGCCCTCCATACTTAATAAAACCTCTTCCAAGTCGGACATTAAAGGTGGCTCAATATTGGCTAAATCACTGGAAGAAGTGATATCTTTCTTGGCATAAGTTTCTAATAAAGCCCGATCTAATAAAGAATCCTCCACGTTAGTAATTTCACCAATCATCAGTCGGATTAATCCTTTTAAGGTAATAACTGCGCTCCTTAAAATATCTTCTGGTTTAGCATCTCCGCCAATGCCCTTTGGCAAATCAAAAGGATTTAATTTGCTTTCTGAATTTAAAGAAACATTAATATAAGCGCCGCCAACCGCCTCCGACAAATGTTGATATTCATTCTCCGGATCAACAATAATAACATCTGTACCAAGCATTAAAGAGCGTAATACTTCTAACTTAATAGCATAACTCTTACCAGCTCCCGAAGTAGCAAAAACCACGGCGTTGGCGTTCTGCAAACTAAAACGATCAAATAAGATCAAGCTGTTATTATGCCTATTAATACCATATAAAACTCCGTTATCCGAGGTTAATTCAGAAGAAACAAAAGGAAAAGAAGAAGCAATGGGGGAACTATTCATATTGGTAGAAATAGCCAACTCGTCATTGCCTAACGGCAAGGTTGAATTAAAACCTTGTTCTGACTGAAATAAAGCTCGGCGAGAATAAATTAATTGAGTACCAAGTAAATTCTCTACTCGATCAGAAGCTAAATCTAAATCACTTTTATCTTTAGCATAGATAGTAATATATAAAGCGAATTGAAAAAATTTTTCTGTACCTTGGCTTAGAGCGTCCCGCAAACCTTCTATGTCACGCAAAGCTGTTTCAGAAATCGGATCACGCGGTGCTCCTTTTTCATTGTCAGCAATAATTTGCGCTTCCATCGTGCCGACTTTATTTCTCAATTGTTTCAGAACTAGTTGAATATCTAAAGGATGAAAAAACATACTAATATCCAAAGTCATACTTTCATTGATAATGGGGGCAAACCAGCCAATAGTAACGTAACGGGGATAGGTCATAACAAATAAAGTTCGCGCATATAGATTATTCAGCTGTAAAAAATTACTCTCTATTTTCAAAGCAGTCGGCGAAATAATATCACGAACCGAAACAATGCCTTCCCTAAAAATCTTTTCTTCCTCTAATAACTCCCTTTCTTTAGCTAGATTCTCTTTTATTACCTTTTTATCAGGAGGAGAAATTGGTTGAGAGGGACTCGACTTTGTATTTGCTTGTTTAATTTTATTTCTTCCAAACATTACTGCTCTATTCTTAACTTATTTAAATCCTCTAAACTTTGCCTCTGAAATAAATCCGGATTATAACTATTATAATATAGTTCAATCAACGCTTGAGTATTCAATCGCTGACTTCTTAAACTAAGACCGGACAATCCGGTCATAACAAAATCACATCGTTTATTTAACTGATCAGAGAATTCTTCAAAACGTTTACGACTTAGCATAACCACTTTAGCTGTAGAAAACACGGAAGCCAATCTATCCCTAAAACCCCTTTTCTTATCGCTAACTGAACTGTAAGGCACCACAATATAAAACTTCTTACTCATAATTTTCTCTAGAGTTAATAATTCGTGGACAAACTCACGATAGTCGGCGGTCTGCATCCTTAATAATTCATTAGTTTGTTCTTTTTCAACTTTCTTCAATCTATTTAAATAATCATCAATATTAAGAGGACGGGATTGAATAACAATTTGCAAAGGATAATCCAAGGTATTTAAAAAACTAACATAACCACTAATAATGGCTCTCTGTTCGTCTTCTGATTTTAAATCAAAATTAATTGAAGAAATCAACAAAACCCCTCTTACTTCCCCATCGTTCAAAATAACCACATCATCTCTTATTTCAGCAATATCAAGGTATTTCTGGGTTGAGCTGTTAGGCCGATTTCCAGCCAATTTTTTATTCTTCATAATTATACTTAATTACTATAAACTGTTTTATTAAGTGTATTAGCGTCTTGTTCTCCTTTATATACTCCACCTGTATCTATTACTAAAGATAGCTCTGATAACTTCTTACTTGATAGAAAAGATTTTCTAATAGGATATTGATCTTGGTTTTCTTGCCCCTCTCCCTTGGCCCTAAAATGCTCCACTTTAATATACTCCTTCTTCCAAACTCTGATTCTCGGCTTCTTAAAACTTGATATAAAATTTAAGGCAAAGATATGAAAAGGTTGCCCATTAATTTTAAAAAATGCGATAACAATCACTAAAATTATAATCAAAACGGCTTGGAATAAAAACAAACTTAGATCGGACAATTTGTAGCTGATAAATAAAAATAGTCCCCCCACCACCATAATCACAAACTGACGAACAGTAATTGGTCCCCAAATTTTATCTTCCGCATCTATAAATTGTGGAACAATAAATCTTCCTTCCATTATCTTAAAATCTTAAAAGTTTATTTAAATCTGAAATAGCTGAAAATTCCTCCAAACTTAATGTTTCTATGCCTTGCTTTTGATAGTCTCTAATCAAAGCCGCCACTTCCTCATTTTTAGACATACTCTCTACACCTAATTTAAGGTATGTTTTATAAACTTCGCTTTTTCGCCAGTTTTCTATACCTTGGGCTTTTTTAGTTATGGAATCTTGCTCTAAAACATTAATTTTTTCTAAAATTTTATCAATTCGCTCTTCGGCTGAGTTACCCAAACGACGAAAATTATCCAAAGTAAAATCATGTAATTCTTGAACCGGTCCAGTTAAAATAGGTATCTTGGCCGCTGGTCTAAATTTATTATTGACATCAGTCATCTTCTTTTTAGAAAATTCCTGGGCTGGCCTGAAAACATGGGGTAATGAGTCAGCGATTCTTTCTCTTGAGAGCTCCTCTGGTTTAATTGAAATTGGCGACTTAACAAATGTCTCCGGCTCTTTAGATGGCTGAATTTTTGTTATTGGTTTTTCTTTTTGATCATCCGAATAATCAAACTTAAAACTTTGGCTTTTAGCTGGCGGCTCGTCCGCCTTTATAGTTGATGAAACAGAAATTGGTGGCGGTTGTTGTTTGTCTTTTTCCAGCGGCTCTTCTATTTTAGCCAACTCCTCTGTTTTAACAATTAACCCACCGACACTATCAATCTTATTTTTAATTCCTTTAATAACGGAAATTATACTATCCACTGTTTCTTCGGATAATTTTTTGTTATCTGATACTATTGCCACTCCTAATAATTCCCTGACCCTACTGGCTTTTTTACGATTACGGAAAAAGTCATAAATAATATTAGTAAAATAATTATGATTATGAGAATCAAGTTTAAGATCTTGTTTATTAATTAAACGATCAACAATCTTGTTAATGCTGTATTTTTTACTGCTATCTTGAGGAATTTGACTGGATAAGTCTTCGATTTGTTTTTTATCATCAGGATGAAAAGCAAATTCAGCCGTTTCTTGACCACTTCCGTTTGATTTTAAAGGAACAAAACTATCATCAAAAGAAACGGCTTCATCCTCTGATTTATGGCCGAGGAGTTGGTTGATGCTTTCCATAGCACTACCCACTGATTTATTTGAGCCATCCTTTAAAGTATAAAATTTTCCTGAACTATCTTTAACTAATAAATCATCAGCCCAATTATCCTGTGATAAATTGCTGTTTTTATTACCGTTTATCGATGTCATAATTGGTTATTACCTCTCATTTTATTTTCTATATTATAACATATTTAATGCTTTATAGCCAATAAAAAATCCCCTGCTCGTTAAGAACAGAGGGTTATAATATTATTATTAATTATATTCTTTCAATATATTCGCCGGTCTCCGTATTAATAATGACTTGATCACCTGTTTTAATAAATAAGGGAGTCCTTATTTCCAAGCCTGTTTCTAAAACTACTGTCTTCGTCACTGCTCCGGCGCTATTACCTCTGATACCTGTTGGAGCCGAGCTGACCTCCAAGATGATTTTAGTTGGCAAAGTAATTGCTACCGGATTGTCATTAAAAATTAAAACTTCAACCTCTTGGCCATCTTTAAGAAATTTAATCATCTCATCTAAAGAATCTTCACTGAACTGAAACTGTTCAAAATTCTCATTGTCCATAAAAACAAAATCAGATCCTTGCCGATATAAAAAATTAGCTTTACGACGGGCTAAGTCAGCTTTAGCAATGTCATCCGCACCGGAAAAAGTTTTTTCTAAAGTGGAACCGGTAATTAAATTTTTTAATTTAGTTTTAGCTACCGCTCCACCACGAGCCACTTTAATGTGCTGGTAAAAAACTACTTGATATGGCTCATTGTTTAAAGAAATCACCCGACCTAACTTTAAATCATTCAGAGACAACATAATTATTGAGATATATAAGGCAATAGAGCCATAAAACGAGCTCTTTTAATAGCCCCCGCTAAAGTTCTCTGGTGTTTCGAACAAACTCCACTTCTTCTTTTAGGAACAATTTTTCCGTAAGAAGAAGTAAATCTCTTAAGTTGTTGCCAATCTTTATAATCAATTTCATCTATCTGATTAACACAGAAGTGACAATATTTACTCTTATGTTTCTTATGCATAAATTTTTAGTATAAAGTTATAAGTATAAAGTGACTAAGTTAGATTATATTTATAATATTTTCGTTTTATAATAAAGTTTATCTATTTAATAAACATCTACTCTTTCTACTTTATACTTTATGCCTCTTATTAATTAAAATGGAATATCTTCGATGCTAATCTCCTCTTCATCAGATTGATTTTTATTTTGATCAGCTGAAGAAGGTTTTGGCTCTTCACTAGGTGCATAGCTGATATCAGTTGATGCGCTATTATTAGCGTCTATTGGTGCGTTCAACTCTCCACTGCCAGCAGAAGCTCTGTCTAGCATAATCATATTATCAGCGATAATGTCCGTCCGATATCTCTTGATACCATTAGGGTCATCCCAAGATCTGGTTTCTAAACGGCCTTCCACATAAACTTTTGAACCCTTTTTTAAATATTGACTGACGATCTCCGCTAAACGCCCCCAAGCCACTAAATTATGAAATTCTGCCTTACTTTGCTTTTGATCATTATTATCTTTCCAAACTCTATTAGTGGCCACCGAAAAAGAAGTAACATTTCGACCATTAGGAGTAGTGCGCATTTCTGGATCACGCACCACATTACCAATAATCATAACTTTATTTAAATCCATATAATTCAGTTAATTACTTAAAATATATTATAAATTTAATCAAGCTCTAAATCTTTTTCTAACAGATTATCCAGTTGTTGGTCAATATTATCCAGTTTAACACCACCCTCTCTGATATTAGGAGTGTTTGGTTTAATAGGTTGAACATCTTTAACCACCATCTTTTTAATCTTAGGTTTGCTAGTTTCTTGACCTAAACTTTCTTTTTTAATTGGTGATGATTTAGCCCGAGGATTCTTTTTAATAATCAAATAACGCAAGAGATTGTTATTGTGTCTCAATTTTACATCCACTTCTTTCAAGCCGCTTGTTTCTTCAGCATTAAATTCCAAAAAAACATAAAATCCATGCTTCTGTTGCTTGATGGGATAAGCTAATTTCTTACGGCCAATTAAATATGGCTCTTTAGTGAGTTCGACTTTGGCTTTAGCTAAATCAGCTAAGATGCCTTCTTCAACAGCTTTATGCTCTGTTTCTGGCACAGCTGCACTAATAATAAACGAGAGTTCGTAGTGATTCATTGTTTTATTTATTACCTTAAAACTTAATTTTAAGGACCAAATAACTAAAAAATAAAATTATTTGATGCGGTTAATTAATAAAGAATGTACCAGAATAGACGTTGGGTACTTTAACATAAATTAATGGCCTAGTCAAGCTGATTATAAATATTATGAAATACCCTCATTGATTAAAATTTCTTTTTCAACTATTATAAATCTATGCCTAAATATATTTTCATCCTCGGCCAGTCCAGCGAATTGGCTCGGCAAGAAATTATTAGTGTTTTAAATAAACAAAAAATCGGCCTCATAGCTACTGGTTCAAATTTTGCAATTTCTGAAACTGACCAACCGCCACAACAATTAATCAATGCCCTAGGAGGCACTATAAAGATCGCCCGTTTAATCGACTCAATCAATGATTTATCTCAACTAACTATTCAAAAATGGGAAAAATATCTTAATCTCAAAACAACAACCGACAAAAAAATACATTTTGGTTTTAGTCTATATAATGATAATCAAAAAAATTACAAAGAGATCACTAATGTAGCTCTACAATTAAAAAAAATTTTAAAAAACCAAAATCACAAAATCAGATTAGTTACTGGCAGGCAACCGGAACTTTCTTCGGTGATTGTTGCTAAAAATCATCTGCTTAATACGGAATTAATTATAATCAAACATGATTTTCAATATTTTCTAGGGATGACGGAAGCAGTCCAAGATTTTATTAAATATGGCCAGCGAGATATAGCCAGACCGTGTCGAGACAGTCGCTCCGGTATGCTCCCCCCTAAAGTGGCCCAAATGATGATTAATTTAGCCGGTCCTGCCCGCCATAAAATCATTTTAGATCCTTTTTGCGGATCCGGTACAATTCTGCAAGAAGCCATGTTGCTTGGCTTTAAAAAAATATATGGCAGTGACCTCAAACAATCAGCGGTTGATAACACTACTCAAAATATCCACTGGCTCAAAGAGACTTTTTCTTTAAGCAGTAAAGAAGACATTAAAAAAATAGATGTTAAAAATTTAAGTCAATTTTTTTCTATTGGCTCAATTGATCTTATTGTCACTGAACCATTTCTGGGAGAAGCCGGATTTATCCATAGACAAAAAGATATTCAGGCACTGGAAGAAACAAAAAGAGAGCTGCAGCAACTATATTACCGCGCTTTCCAAGAATTTTATAAAATATTAAAGCCCCAAGGACAAATTGTTTTTGTCTTTCCTATTTTTAATATTGGAGAGAAACAACTATTCACTTTAGACAAAAAAATAAGCCAACTTGGCTTCTGCTTACAATTAAAACTACCTTATAGCCGCCCGGGACAAAAAGTGGCTCGGCAAATTACAATGTGGCAAAAAAAGTAAATCCCTTTCTTAAGGGATTTTCTTTATGCTACCCAGCTTAATTGATTTTTAATCAATTGAACTTCGCGCCATTTTAACTGACCATCAGCTTCATCTAGATAAACCACCTGACCGGAATCCGAAACAGTATTAATTAAATAAAAAGCCAACAAAGCGGCTTCTTGCTCTGAAAAACTTAACCGTTCAACTAATAATACCTCTAAAAATAAACGCCGTGTCAATAATTTGTCCGAATTATTATCAAACCAACTATTGATATTTCGACCATAACGGATGTTGATAAAACGTTTTAAAATGCCCCTAAATCTATTATCTTCTCGCAACATTAAATCTAAAGATTTTTTTTCTATCAAAACCTTCAAACAGCTGACCGCCTTATATTTATCTTGCACCCCCACGGCCTGCCACAGAACATCTCTTATTTTGATAGCGTCGTTATTAACCTCCGATAAAATAAAATCTGGCGGTAAAATTTTTTGATCTATTTCTAGATATTGCCGGTGGAGGTTGTTTAAAATCTCATTAATATCAGCCTTATCTTGTGGCGATGATTTATCTGGTTTAGTGGCACTGGTTATTTTTAATAAACTACCCGCATTTTCAACATCAACATCAATATCATCATCATAAGAAATAAGAAAATGACGCAAAGACTCCTTCTCTACTTGGCTTAATGATGTTATGTTAGAACTTTTAGCTAAATATTCAGCGCGTTTAAGAGAGTTATGATAGCCCGCACCGGCAAAATGAACATAATCTTGCAACCAATGATCAACTGTCGGAGCGACATGGCGTTCGTATTTGTCAATAATTTTCTTAGAAGTTAAACGCGAACTTCTAAAATCATCATAATCTTCCATCAACTTTCTAACCCGCCCTGTGATATTAGTGGGCAAAAGTTTTCTTTGTAAAGTCTCTTTTCTTAAATGTTGAATCTTGGGCACTTTACCGCCTAAACGTAAAATTAAACGGTCAACGGTTTCCAAAAAATCCTGTAGCGGCCAAAGTATCCTATAGGCAATTTCCAGAGCAATAACTCGTAAATCATAATGTTCAGCTCTCTCCATATCTTCTAACTCATTTGGTAAATCAAGTAAATCAATTTTCTTCAAAAATAAATCTTCCTCTAACCCCAATAAAAAATTAAGCTGATCCCGATTAAGAAAAAATTTATCGACTATTTCTTTATTGGCCCTAGAAATATCCGAGCTAAAAATAATATCTTTTACCTCTGGTGGTAATTCTTGTATCTCTGATATACTCATCTAATAAATTTAATTATAACATTGACTAGGGACTAATACCTTCCTGCTCTTTAAGGGCTGTCTGGATATCATTAGATAGGTCACCAAAAATATCCAGCACATCTTTTTTGTTTAGTTGAGCGATTTGATCAACACTTAATTTTTCGTTGATAAATTTAGCAAATTTCTGTCTATCCAACTGGCCAGCGTTATTTTTAAAGGCCTCTGAACCAAAAATTAAATTGGCTTTAACAATTCTCTCCACTGTCTTTTCTTTTTCCGCTGAATCAGCTGCATCAATGGTAATACGCATACTCTTTCGAGCATCTTCATTGGTAATATAATTGCCCATGACATTGCTATTAGCCATAGCGCTTAGATTCCTGCCGGAAGATATCTGGGCATTCTTCAAAGTAGTAATATAATCACGATCAGCCGATTTAAGACCAGCCATCTGCATTAACTGAGATTCATTCATCTCAGCACCTAAATACTTTAAAGCCAAAGCATCCGGCTTCATCTTTTTAACTTCATTCATATCTGTATGCTTAATTCTTTCTTTAGAAAAGGTTTGCCTCATTTGATGTGTTTCTGCAGCATCTTGACCTTGAATACCTTGATAAACTTCTTCCGCATATTTGGCGTCTCCATAAACCAAAGCACTATTGCGTTTATAAGTCATGCTATTTTTATCTAAACTGCCGTCAGGGTTAAACATGTTATCCGTTGTTTGAATACTTCTGATAATTTCCAAAAATGCATCTCTTTCTTCTTTTGATTTAGAAGCATAAATATCTTCTATGACTTTACGCGGCGACTGCTCCATCAGTAGTTTAACTACTTCTTTAGCTTTGTCATCCACAGTGACCTGGCCGTTTGGATCAGTTTTAACAGCAATATCCATCTTCAAAGCCATGGCCGCTTCCTTAACGTTGGTCTTGTTAATTTCCTCTTGAATAGTTTGCGGATCAGCCAAAACAGAATATTTGCGTTTCATGGTCTTGATTAAATCTTTTTCTTTAGCACCACCTTCTTTTTCTAAAAAGGCCGCATCATCCTGTAATTCTTTAACGTTATCTTTGTTATAGCGGCCTGTCTCCATCTTATGTCGCACCAAATTTCTTCCTTCAGCGCTGGTTCTAAATGAAGCAAAAATCTTTCTTGAACCCAAGGTATAATATTTTTCTTTTTCCTCTTGGGTCATGCCAGCTGTTTCGGTAGCTGCTCCCTCGGTACGTTTATCTTTATAAATGGAAGCTCTGGCTTGAGCTCGCATTCCAGCTTTCTCTAATTTATTAGAAACAACAGGAATTTTTATTTCCTTACCTCTAAGCTTCACTGTTCGGGTTGCATCGGCTAATCGAACCAAACCTGCCCCCGCTTTACCTTGCAAAGCTGTTAATCCCCCTTTAATACCGCCAGCGCCACCTTTAGACTCCTTGCCCTGCCAAACTCTCTGACCTAATTTACTACGGACCTTATTTAGTCCTTTACCAAACCCTCCCTTGGCTAAGCCAGCTAACCCTGCTCCTGTTCCACCGGTTTGGGCGGTCATCTGCAGACCTCCAACTAACAGAGCAATAGCAATAATAAAATTAAGTACATTGACTGGAGAGGTAGCTTCACTAACGCCACTGCCTCCACTCTGCTCCAATCCTTTAAAACTTTCATAAATATCACCTCGCCCTGTTATCGTAAAAGCCAGCCACAAGAAAAAAACTAAAGTCGGACCTGATATCAAATTTTTAGATAAATCCTCAACCCATTTGGAAAAATATTGTTCAGTTTTAGGAAAGATTCTAAACAAAAAAGCAATTGGCGATAAAATCACCAAAATCCACAACTTCACTATCCTCATGCCCAACATCAAAATAAAAACCATGACTACTACCACCGCAATCAGTAACATAATCACCCCTAAAATCAAAGAGCCCAAAAAATCAACATAACTGACTGCGCCCACATCGCCCTTGAGTGACAGAACGTGGCTTAATCCTAAAGAAACAATAATATTACCGCTAGCCACGTTCTGGATAGCGGAAACAAAAGTCAGCATTACCACTTGAGAAAAATCAATAGCCAAACCGACCAAAGTCATGCTGAAATTAATTAAAATAGCTGTAATCAATAAACGAGATAAAAGCTGTTTATAGCCGTACCCTTGAATGCGTAAAATAGTGGCAAAAGCAATGACTAGTAAAACTACAATAAAAAACATATTGGATAAATCACGCAAGACTGTCCAACCCTGTACTACTCCGGCCTGCCGAGTAAAATTATTATAACTAGCAATAGGGATCAAAACCAATAACTCTAATTCCAATAACAAAGCTAAAGGACCAACAAAAATATAAAAAAGAATTGTCCCTAAAATTCCCGTCAATATATCAGTATCCCAAGCTAAAGCCATTTGGGGAATGAAAGCCAAAACAGCCAGACCGGCCAAAGCCAACCAAATAGTATAAGGCGACTTGTAGAATTTTAATTTCATAATTTTATTCTTCATAAATTATCACCCAATCATTATAAACTTCGTCCGTTGCCAAGCCCCAGTGATCAGTGGCCCCCACCGAAACCTGATAACAGGAAGCGTGAGCAATATGAGGACTGCCTCCGCCCCCGTTGCAAGGATGGCCTGGATCATATTGATAGTCATGATAGAAAATCTTATATCCCTCCTGGCAAGCCCGGTCAATACCGCCAAAACCCTGCAATCCAGCTCCGGGATAAGGCATATGAGCATCTGGATCACAATTAGGTAGTCGGTTTTTGTATTTACCTGGATTAGAAATATTAATATCATCTCCCCAATTCACTCGTATATCCATCACTGGCATATGATCAGGATGGGCAAAATAGAAAAACTTAACAGCTGTAAATAATGACTGATGCCCAATAATATCGCCTTCCGTCTGATTGTTAATCGTAAAGCCAACTTCTCCGCCATTACAAACATCATCTTCACAGACTCTTAGAATCCGCGGATCATGGTCGTTGCCGGCCTCTGTGTTGCTGTTGGGATGGACGCTATAAATCAAATCCACGTCACCCTGCACATAATTAGGACCGAAAATATTCCAGTTTAAATTATAAGCCCGAGCAAACAAATAAGCAATTTGATCTCTAGATTCAGCCGCCCAATCATCGCCAAAGAAAGTAGCCGCCGACAATCCTTCAAAATAACTACCTGCTAAAGGCACTCGGCTGGTCACGACTAAATCCCCCGGAATGCCCATGGCGGAACCGAAGTGAGTAAAGTCATCAATATTTTCACCATTGATATTACTGTATTGAACATTTGAATTCTGAATATAATTCGGCACACTATAATAATAAGAAACCCAATTATTAATTCGTCCTGGATTAGTGGTCTCATTGCGCCACCAAATATCTGTCTTGACCCAAGAGTTATCGCCTTCGCTATCAAGTTGAGTCAGAGTATCACACTGCTGATAACAAGCATTGGCGCCAAAGCCCTCGCATAACGTTCCTTCTGTTTCTACATTATAAGAATCACAAACAAAATCCCAATTAAAAGGAGGGGTATAAACTAAATGACACTCTTCTACTCCTTGGGAGATGTGACAGTTGATAGGTTGATCTGATTCTAAACAACCATTAGGGTTTGGACCGGGATCATAAATCTCGTCGAGTAATTCGGTATATATGCCATTTTTAGACTGATAACCAGAAGGTGGTGGTGGACCTTGTAATTCAAATATTCTGTCAAGACAAGAATAAATATTTTGAGCAACATCTCCATCAAATTGGATAGATCCATATTCTTCACATAATACAGAGGAAATATTATTGCCATTTTGGTCGGTTCTTAATTGAGGTACTATGCTAAGATGCTCTATACAATAAATAAAACGACAATTGTTATTAACACCACCCGGATCATTGCCACAATTGTTTTCACTGGTCATATCAGCGACTCTGCCAAGCCAAGGCCAAGAATTGCCATCAAAATCCGTGTCAAAATTTAATATTCTATCATACCAACTGCCAGCGGTCTGCAAACAAGCCCTACCTTTGTTCGGCTCCATACAATTGAAAGATGAGCAAAGCGGCTCGGCATTTGGATTTTCTGCCTTAATATAATAATTATATTCTAAAGGATTACATCCTTTCCAAATATAGCGACGACGAGGGCCACCGGTGCCACAATGCTTGCCTTGATGAACTCCTTTAAATTGCGCTTCGTGATAACCAGGTAAACAATTACCGACGCCGCTGCAATTTTCACCTTTGCAAGTATACTGATTATTATAATGTTGTAATGGCATTGAGCGCTCTGGAGTTAAAATACCGGTTGGCACACCATGATCCGCTTGAGTAGAGCCGTCCGGACTAACCTGTTGATCATAATAATAATATTCAATTAAATCAACGTTATTATAAAATATGCTCTCTAAATCTTCTATGCTAATAGTATCAACTTGGTCATTATTAAAATCAGAAGCAATAAAGAAAGAGTCAAAACCATTCGCAAAACCATCCGATAGAGGGGCTCTCTGACAATCGGTACCTCTTGGTGTTTCATTGGTCACTCCCCTGCGCTCCACCCATTCCACGCCAAAGCTACCATTGCCGTCTGGATCATAATCAGCCGGATGCTGAGCAAAACTTGAGTCTGACAAATAACTATTGATAATAAAATCTGACCATCCTTCTAAGGCATCTAAACGAATATTGCTATCCCGTGGTACTCTGGCTAAAACTACACAACCATTAACCCCGCCTCCTAAATTAATAGCACTAACACAATAAACTCTATCTTCCGGCAGCTGATACGGCTCGGCCACGGCACAGAAGAGGGCATCGCTGCCGTCTGGATTATAATAACCGGCTTCCCGATAATTATCATACATACTGTCCGTGCCACTAATAGAATTGGCCGGATACCATTGATTGCAATAGAATGATTGTTTGTTGTCCATCGCTAGCGGCTCGGTAGCATCATACTCTAAACAAACACCTGGCCAGTTTTGGAAAGTTTCTTCTTTAGTCTTTTGCAAACAAATACCAGCGCCATCTTCGCCACAATCAGCATTGGTCTTACATTCGCTGCCCTCATACTCATAGTCACCAGAAGTACAAAGTCCAGTTAGGGCAGAAGTATACTCCTCCGTATGATAACGGACGTCATTACCACGGCCATAGGTAATTCTCTTATAACTAATCTCACAACTGTTATTGCCCTCCTGACAGACATTAGCGCCACTATAAGCTTGCAGTTTATCCGTCCCGCCGGGAGCTACTGCTGATGGGAACGGTGCTTCTGGCATAGCAAAACCACGCGTCTCTAAATCAAAATCATCAGCCGGACTATCAACTTGAGGACTTAAAAAACATAAATTGTCTTTACATTCGCCGTTGAAAGGATCTCCTCCAATCTGGGTTGAACAAGGATCGCCATCATTGTCTAAACAACTACTAAAATACTCATTGCCATTATTATCAAGTAGGCAAGGCACCGCCCGACAGGCGTTGAAAACCAAACGCGGTATTTGGTCATCTTCCGTACCAAAATTATAAATCACCAGATCTTCAGTTGGTAATAAATCTGGAATAGAATAACCGGTATATTCATTATCTGACCATTTTAGATGCTCATTATGTCCCGTGGCTCTTGATTGATAAACATCTTTAGTTAAAGCCACAATATCATCACTAGAAATATCCCATTTCTGACAGTTAGTAATATTATTGGTGCTACTATATTCTAAACAGCTGCCTAAAGAATCACAAATTGTTTTATATTCATTTTGGTTGCTGTCCCAAACAGCACTGGAAGATCGACAAGCCAGCCATTCTGCACACTGCCTGTCTTTTTTCACTTTGATTAATTTATTGGAATCAGCATGACAATTTGGATCAAATTCCGGATCACAAGATATCGGACTAACCGGTCTATTAGCAGCTACGGCTGCATTATAAGTCTGGCCACTATCATATGGAGTAACCACTTCGCTATGTTCTGCATTCCAATTATTTGTCTCATAGAATAAGGCGCAACCGCTATTAGGATCTACTTGTCCTAAACAGCTTTTTTCGTCAATTTTATCATTATTATAATAATAATAAGTGTGACAATAATCTTCGCTATTCGGATCATTAATACTTGGATCACATCCCTCCGGATCAGTCGGATCTCTGAAACCGGTGCATAAATTTTTGTTATTAGGACACATCGCGGCCCAGCCGTCAGCTAACTCCAAATCACCCGGAGTAAAACTACCCTTAGTATCACTACAACCCATTGGCTCGTCACTGTCTAGAGTATTCGTTTTCCACCAACCGCTCCATAAGACATCATTTATTTTAATATTTTCTTGATAAGTACAAGTTTGTGTTTCCGGATCTTTAAAATAATAAAGACCTTTATCAGAATCGTAATCCTCACAATTCAAACCGTCATAATAACACAAAGCCAGACCATATTTATCTGGATTATTAATCTTATAAACCGTATTAAAAGCATCCTCTATCTCCCGATCAGGCAATCCCAAAGCCAAACAACCCTTAAAGTCTTTCAAACAATACTTGGAAGAATCTGGCACTAGATAATCCAGCTTGTCGGCTAAAACCGTGATTTCTGAATTATCCCCGAGATGAAATGTTTCTTCAAAAGGATAAGTGGAATTATGAGTGTCAATTACCGGCGTGCAACCAATAACCTCCTCCCGACATAACCTATTGAATGATTTTAAATTAAATTGAATTCGATTAGTATCAATGTAGGATTGACAACCTAGATAATAACCAGCATAGGGATCATCGCAGGAAACTGGCGTCTGCCAAGAATTCTTAATGACCGTAATGCTGTCCACTACTTTTCTGAAAATAATATTATCTAAAAATACTTCATCAGTTAAACCTTGAATTTGGAAGCTGATGCCAAATCCATCCAAACCAGCTATATCTGCCTCGCTGACAAATCTGGAGGCGGTATAATAATGCCAACCTCCTCCTGCAATATTATTAAAACCGGTTTCATTAACATCATTTAATGGTATTGGTCTAAAAAATCCTTCCCAAGTGCCATAAATAAAAGCTTGAATCGTATCTAAATGACTGTCATTTTTCATCCACCATGAAATTGTATATTCTTTATTGCCTTCTATTTCATTGTCTAGCTCCGGACGGATAATTATCCTATCATTTGTCTGATAGGTGGTAAATTTAAGGGAATGCCCGTCATTATTCAAAGATTCGTTAGATAAATCTAAAGGCATTGGATGACCAGGATCAGCTCTCCAAGGTCGATAATTTCCTTCTTCAAAATCATCTTGAGAAATTATCTTGACATTATTAGCCGCATTTCCGTAATAAGCGCGACACTGATCATTGCTGGCTGAACAACTGGTGCTCATACTAGCTAAAGCTTTATAAATCTGCCCGGTAGCAGTCCGACGATAATCGCTGCAATTATCATCAGCAAAAATCACCCGATCCTGCAAACGGCGAAAAGTGTTGCCACTAGTGTCAAAAAATTCACGGCAGTTAGGATTAGTGTCTGGATCATTACAAACAGCTGGATCATAACCAGAATCACCATCAATACAGGTATAACCGTCAGGATATCCGTTATAATTAATTAAACTTAAATTAGTACAAGGACCATTATCTAAATTGCTAGCCAAAATTTGCCAAGTTCTGATTTGATAACCAGTTGTATCTGATCCTTCCCAAGTGTAATAAACATCCCCCATTTCTTCCAAGACGCATTGGCGCAAATAACTGTAATATTCTTTCCCTTCCCCACCTTGATTAACTTCATCTAAATTGGTAAATTCTTCGCAACCGACTTGTTGAGCCGGACATTCTCTAGCGGTATCAGGGATAAAATTATAATACTCTACATCACTATTGCCTTCGGCTATATCAAAATTATTAACCTGCTCTGTAAAAGTGGCGTAGCCGACGCACTCGGCTGGACATAAATCATCCTGACCAATCACTGCCGGTATCATTGGATCGCCATTAGCTGGAGTATAGCCCTGACAGCCTACCTCTTCGGCCGTACACATCGTTCGACTACTCTTAATATAAATCTCTCCTCCTTGGCCATAGGCACTGTAAGAAGTGGCTGAATTAGGGTTACTCACTACCTCTAACTTAACCTTATCAAACCAGATACCATCAACATCTGATGAAGAAAGATTAATCCGAGCAGAAACCACATATTCATTAGTGGTGAATGAACATTGCTCTCTGTCAAAATTATCATATGGGTCAAAACCTAAAATAGCATCATTATTAGTAATGATACAATCACCCTCTGTGGCATGAGCTCGACTGGTATTGGTACAATTATTGGTCCTATCGCAAGTTTTAATAGTGACAAAAGCCCTATCTCTGTCACCAGGCGGCAAATTAGGCGTATATTGGGAAGCAGAAGCAGATAAAATATAAGTTGTATTAGGTAATAAAATTATTTCTTGTTCAGCTGCCAGATTATTATCATTGGCTATTTTCTCACCGTCATATTCTATGCCAGCGCTAGACCAGCCGTCCGGAATATTATCCTCATTATGATCTAAATCAAAATCACTATTAGGAATACTATTGACCCCCAAGTCCGGCGACAAAGCAATAAATTCTGAACAACCCTCGTGCTCTCCTGAACAGTTAGGCGACTGTTTATTTAAAAATAAATCATTATCATCAAGAGTCACGTCCTCTAAAACCCAATTACCGTCATTATCACGCTCCTGCGAATAACGCTTGCATCCTACTTCATCAGAAGTGCAAAAATCCAAGGTGCTTTCAATATATGAACTATTACCAACCTCATCATTGCTAAAGGTCAGACAACCTGAATAAAGTTCGCCATCTTCACAAATCTCTCCCTGAAAGCGCCAGATATTCTCCGAACGAGTACAATAACCAAATTGTCCATCTAAACAATTGCCTTGATCGTCCTCACGCAAACAGACTTTTGGATCCGCACAATATTGTTGGCGATTACTACTAGCTGAAGATTCTAGGGTTGGAGAATAGACAAAAGCATCACAACTGGCTGGTGGAATTTTCAAAACCCAATCTTCATCTATCAAATGATAAAATGGATTATGAGGACTACCATTAAAAATACAGTCCGACCCCGGCGCATCCTCAAAACAATCAATGGCTTGCTGTAAAGTTACTGGAGAACTGATAGAGCTTTCTAAAGCAGCCAATTCCCAACCAAGTGGAATAATATTCGCCTTTCTTAATTTAACTAAATTACTATAACAAAGAGCATCAATATAACAGTCATCATTTCCGTCACGTACCAAGTCATCTGGGCTGACTAGTAGTATATTACCGTTGATAACTCCCTCGTCAATTGCCTCTTTAACTGTTTTTTTACTAATAATAGCTTGACCAAGTTCGGGACTTAAAACACAATTATCAGGATGGCGAAAATCCTTAATGTCCGGACAAACTATAAATTCCTCTAAAAAATTATACTCATCCAACTTAGTAATTTCTATTTGTTTGAAATCTTTAAATATATCTTGCCCTCTCGGCTGTCTAATATCGCCGCCACCTCTTAATTGATCCAGTAAATTTTCCCTGACCTTAGCTAAACCGCCATCATCATCACCAAATAAAGACCACATGCCTTTTTTAATCCAAGTCTTCATTAATTTGGCGGCAAAGTTGTTATAAAATAATTTAGCGGAATTTTTAATAATTGTGCCTAAACTTTGAGTGGCCGCTTCTTTTTGAGCGGCTATCTGATTTTGACTAATAGCCACCGCTGCATCCCATTCAACAAAACTCATTTTCATTATTGTGGCGCAATTAGTTTTGACTTCGCCAGTAACTGTCGTCCCCTTATCTAAAAAACCTTGGCATTCGGCTAAAGATATTTGTTTAGCTTCTTTTTCTTCGGCCTTCTTTTTTGATGCTTCCTCCTGTAATTTTTGGAAAGCGCCAAAGTCACTGTTTGCTAAAGTAAAACTCTGAAAAAAAGCGCGTGTACTAGTGGCTCCACTGCGAGGATCAAGTTGTAGCTTGACTAAATCGTTAGCCAAATTTTCATCAAAATCCTGCCAATTTTTCTGAACTTCACGCCAATCGCATTTCGGTTTTGGCGGAGCTTCAGCATCAATTAAGGATAGAGTTAAAGTTAATTTGACTCCCAATGAAGGATCACAGAGATTAATGCCTAAATCGGCAAATTTCTTGTCGGTCAACTCACCTAAAAACTCTCCTAGAGCCGCTTCTTGGGCCTTAGCCAAATATTGTCTAACTGTTTTGGTGCGAAATAATGGTTTACCTCCGGTGCCACCAGTTGCTAATTCTGTGGAAATATCATAGGCCAAAGTATTCATAAACATAGAAACAGTATTATTGACAATTTCAGCGCCAATAATCCCCTGCACTTTGGAATAAACTTTTTCTATCTTATCCCAAACCCATTTGGCTGTATTAACCGCGACCACATCAGGAGCAAAAGCATAAACCGGTTTTAATGGAGCAATAACCATTCCCATTATAAAAAGAGATAATAATACTCCTAATAATATTTTTTTATAATCCTTCATCCTGTTAGCAATTAACTTAATTTTTACTTTTGTCCTGCTAGAAATCAAGTGTTTGAATTTCTAATAGACTTTATATATTTTATTTACCTATCAAATTTCCTCTAATAGCAATTAATTCCTCATCACTTAAAGCGTTAACCTCTTCTGCATTAACATCGGGCTGATTAAGTAAAAATAGCCGCACTTCTTCCGGAGTGGCTTCACTGTCTAGTTCTTCAGATGGAATAATCTGACTCTCTTCAATAGCGCTAAAAATTACTAAAAGATCATCATCGCTCAAAGCATCTAGCTCCTCTTGTGGCAAGCCATTGGCTAATAAAAATTTTCTAAACTCTGCTAAAGCGGCTCCCTGCACCGTCAAATCTGGATTTAAAGCAATCTCTTGCACAATATCCGCCAATTTGGTGTTAGGTGTTATTAGACGCAATAGATTACAAGCTTCACCAGTCGGGCAAAGAGGATCATTGCCGCTAGTCGCTTCCTCAAAATCAGAATAACCATCGCTATCAGTGTCCTCTAAAAATATACTGGTATAAAATTGATAAATCTCTTGGTAGTCATTAAGGCCATCCTGATCAGTGTCTTTTTCTTTTAATGCCAACAAAGCTTCTGTTTCGTCAACTGGATTCAATTGCTCTTGAATCCATTCCGGCACATTATAAGTTAGGGGATTGGTTAAATTTTTATATAAAAAATTAGCGGCAAAATAAATAATAACAGCGCTCAAGATTATAAAAGGCCAGATAATTTTATGATTGGCTGTTGCTCTTTGCTCTCCTCTTTGATCAGCTGATAACTGCTTGGCCGTTAAGTCCAGGTCGCTATCAATTTTGTATAGCTTTTTAGCCATTAAAATGAATGTTAATTTGACTTTATTATAACATATTTTTCTGAAAGAACCAAAAAAATTAATGTCTCTCTAGATAATAAATCAACTGCAGCCAGTTACTAACTGTCAAATCTTCTGCCCTAATATTTTTATCTAGATTAATCTTCGCAAAGGCCAAATTTAATTTTTCTTTAGTCAAATCCTGATCCGTCAAGAGATTATTAAATAATTTTTTTCTTTTACTCGCAAAACCACGATGAACTAACTGCCAAAATTTCCTCTCCTCAATAGAATAATTCCAAGAATGAATATCATAAATATAAATGATAGCTGAATCAACTTTGGGCGACGGATAAAAATTATCTTTAGCTATTATTCTGACTAATTTACTTTGGGCATAAAGAGCTACCGATAGCGATAACAAGCTATGTTTTTTATTTTTCACTGTTATACGTTCAGCTACCTCTTTCTGAACCATCAAAGTCATACTTTGCGGTTTGTGGCGAGTTAGAATAAACTGACGAATAAATTTAGCCGTCAAATAATAAGGAATATTAGCCACGATTTTATAAACGCTGGCTTTCTCTTTTATTAAAATATCTTTTAACTGCTGATCCGATAAAGATAAAATATTTTGCCAAACAATTCTAAGATTATGATTAACCTGGGTTAAGTTTTGTAATAATGGTCTAAAATTTTTTTCCACCTCAAAAGCCACAACTTTTTGAGAACGCTTAATTAACTCTGTAGTTAAGGCGCCTAAACCGGCGCCTACTTCCAAAATTAAATCTTCTTTTTTAATATTAGCTGTTTTAATCATCTCCTGGAGCGGATCATCTGATATTAAAAAATTCTGTCCTCTTATTTTATTCGGTGAAAAATGATATTTTTTTAGCAAAAATTTTACTTCTGATAGATTCATAGTTTACCAACCTTCGAGGTCGATGATAAATTATAAAAGCAAATATAATAAAGACATGCCCCCCGCCAAAACAAAAATAAGTTTGAAAGCCATAATTTCATCAACTACTAAGGAGCTTATTAGAAATATCAACAACATCGCCAAAATTTTTCCGATCACCAAACTCATTTCAAAAAAAACTACCCGACTCATAACATATTTATGGTTACCGGTGTTAGTAATTTCTTTGGCTTTCTCATAAGTAATCGCCATTAAAGGAATGGCCACTGTGTTACGACTTAATCTGGATAAAGTATCAACAAAAAATACTCCCACTCGATTGGCAATAAAAATCCTGATAAACCAACCCAAAGAATAGAAAGCGCTGCCCAGACGCAAAATTTTTCTTTTATCACTAGTGTCTGACAAATGGCCAATATAAAAAGTCAACATAGTGGTAATCAAAGTGGCTAAGGCAATTATCATACCCAGATCAAAAACGCTGGTAATAATAAGAGAAATAAATATCGGCCAGACCATGACCACAATAAATTCCTCACCAAAGCCAAGATAAGCCAAAAATTCCTTGCGATTCTTTTTGCTAAACAAATTACGGTAGGTTTCTTTATATGGGAAATCAGTTGGTTTAAATTTTTCTGTGGTAACTAAAGTGGGAATATTAGAAGCTAAAAAAATAATGGAAGTCAAAATAAACAAGGTATTATAACCCCACTCAAAAATTATAAAGCCAGCTAAAGCCGGCCCAATAATATAAACCAAGGAAGAAGTGATAGTCACCGCTGTCACTTCCCTACCCTCTTCTGTGTCCTTACAAAAATGAGCAAAATCAGCATGGTAAGCTGGCCAATAAAACATTTTATGCACCGCCAAGATAATAGGACTAATATAGAACAAAAGTGGATAATAAAAAATTAAAAATAAACTCAAATAAAATATAATAAAAAAGAAAGTGCCAACAAACATACCTTTTTCATAACCCTTTTTTCTGGCAAATTTAGCTCCAAAAGGCATAATCAAAAAATACAAAACATAGGCCATCAAGTAAAAAAGCATGATCTTATGTAAGGAATGACCAGTTTGATAGAGATAAATCGGTTCAAAAATCATCACCATAGCCAAAGCAAAATTAACCATAGTAGTGGCGATGAACAGTTCTCGCACCTGACGCCTCATATTAAAAGGCAAAAAACTTTTAAAAAATTTTGAAACTAACATATTAATTTATATCTTTATCTCTCCTTGACGCATAATTTTCATCCCTGCTTCTGTAAAACTAATGACAGTGCTGGATTGACGAATAGGTAGAATACCAGCGTTGATAAATAAATCCGGCTGAATACTTGATTGATTAAAATGATTCTTAATCTGCTGAGGAGTATAACAATTATCCTGACCGGAAATATTAGCAGAAGTGGAAATTAGGGGGGCTGACAAAATTCTTACTAAATTCTGAACAAAAGGATGGCTGGAAATCCGCAATCCTAAAGTTTGAAAAGGATAATTAGATAATTTATTAGGACGCAAGGACAAAATCAAAGTAAGTGGTCCTGGCCAATAAATTACCGACAATCTTTTGGCCTCTGGTGTAAAATTAACCAAAGTGGAAGCTAATAAAACATCTGGGACAATAACCGGCAGAGGAATATTGCGCTTCTTTTGTTTGATAGTATAAATTTTATCAATGCTCTTATTATTGTAAAAATCACCACCCAAGCCATAAGATGTTTCCGTAGGATAAACTATTGTCCCGCCGGCCTGTAAAACACTTAGGGCTTGCTGCAAAACCTGCACATGGTTTGTCTTGGTTAACTTAATCTCTTTCATCCCGTTCAAAATTTAGTTAATTAAATTTATCTTTAGCTTGGTTACCGTCATTGCCTCTCGACTCCAAGCTTGAGACCGAGGAGCGAACGCGGGAGGACATGGCAATCTGAAATTTTAGTTTGCCACGGCGTCCGGCCAATGCCGGATCCCTCGTAAAGACAACCATTATATTTTTGTTGTTCCCATTAGATATGGTGAATTTCTAACGGGATTCATTAACGTAATAAATTAATAAACAATGAAGCAAAAGCGGCAATAATAAAACTTATCTGCAAGGGGAAAAACAATAAAAGAAGAGCAACCACCAGCAAACCCGCTATCTTCCCTCCATGAAGGGCCATTTCCCTAATCACAGTATATTCATCAACATAATGTCCACGATCAGCTGTTTTTTCATAAACAAGAGTATCTAAAGAAGTCCTTAACACTATTAATCCTAACATATGATAAATAGAAACAGCAAAAATCTCAAAAGCAGAAACCACAGTTGTCTTAATTAGCCAAGCGGTTGAATTCAAAACAGTGCCTATTCTGACTAATTTTTTCTTTCTAAACTTATCCAAAAGTTCTCCCATAATTAAACGTAAAATAATCCCAGCTAAAATAATTCCCCCTGTTATAAGACCAACTGCTCGATATTCTTCATCTAGAACCATAAAAATAAAAATCGGCCAAAAAATTCCATTAACCGCGCCAATGATACCGTCAGACATATAAGCTGTAACCATGCGCCGATTAAAAGGATGAAAAAAATATTTTAATGTTTCCTTATAACCCCAGCAAAATTCCTCTTTATTAGGTTTAAGGCGCACAAAAATAATTAAAGACATTGCTACTAAAACCATAGCTAGTAAAGCCAGAATAGCGAAACTCCATTTTTCTAGAATAAAACCAGCCACCACTGGCGCAATAATGCCTAATAATGACGCCAAGGAAAAAATCATACTCATTTGTTTGCCCCGATTCTTTTTATCCATTAACTCGGCGCTCTCCACATGAAATGGCAGCCAAAAAAAATCTTTGATTAAAAAAGAAGTGATTAGAGCAACTATAATATAAATCCAAGGATCAGAAGTGAACTTATAAAAAGCCCAAAAATAAACTATGCGCAAAACTACAGCAATAATTAAACTTCTTTTAATCCCCAAAGGGCCTAATGTTCTGGCGGTCAAGGGCAAAGTTAAAAAATAAAGTAAAGAACCGAGCGCAAAATAAAGAATCACCAAAAAAATATCCTGCAATTGCTGATAAAGAAAAATCGGCAAAAACAAATTTAAAATATTATTACCAAAATCAAGAAATAATTTGCCAGAATACAAATAGATTAAGTCGCGTGGAAAATCTATTTTTCTATAATCATTAACCCAGCTCATTTGTTTTTATTTTTGTTATTAGTTGATAACAATACTAATAATTTTATTTTTAATATAAATAAACTTTTTAATCTTTCTATTGCCTAGAATTTTCTTAATCTTAGGTCTGCTTAAAATTTCCTTCTGCAATTCCGGACTATCCTCTGTGTCTGCCCGCAATTCGACTTGATCTCTAACTTTACCGTTAATCTGGATCACTAAAATAATATTATCTTGAGAAATTAATTTCTGATCATATGCCGGCCAAGCTGCTTCAGTAATGCTTTTTTTATTCCCTAACTGGCTCCATAATTCTTCCGTAATATAAGGCGCAAAAGGAGATAAAATTTTCAAAAATTTTTCATAAATTATTTGCATTTTTTGACTATCTTCCACTCGCAGATTTCTTAATTGATTAATAAAAATCATCATCGCTGAAATAGCGGTATTAAATTTCATCTGACTAATATCTTCAGAAACTTTTTTAATAGTTTTATTTAATAAAAGATTTAATTTTTCTTCATTAGGGCCATCAACCTCCACTGATTGAGAACGTTCATTGGCAATAATCTCCCAGATTGTTTCCAAAAATCTTTTCATGCCTATTACACCTTTATCGCTCCAGACCACATCCTGATCAAAAGGTCCCATAAACATAATATAAAGACGAGTGGCGTCAGCGCCGTATTTGGCCACGTATTCATCGGGATTAACCACATTGCCTTTTGATTTGGACATCTTAACACCACCCTTACCTAAAATCATGCCTTGAGCAGTTCGTTTAACATAAGGTTCTGAGCCACAGGATTTAGGTATCGCGCCAATATCATATAAAAATTTAAAAATAAATCGGGAATACAATAAATGTAAAGTGGTGTGTTCCATGCCGCCATTATACCAATTAATAGGTAACCAATATTTTAATTTTTTTAGATCAGCTAACTGCTTCTTATTCTGAGGATCGCAATAGCGAATAAAATACCAATTTGAACCAGCCCAATTAGGCATCACATCTGTTTCTCGCTTGGCCGGACCATGACATTCCGGACAACTGGTCTTAATCCAGTCTTTGACTTTAGCTAAAGGCGAATCACCTTCTTTGGTGGGCATAAAATCTTTAATGTCAGGTAAAATAACTGGCAAATCTTTTTCCAGCACTGGCTGCCAACCACATTTTGCGCAATAAACCATGGGGATTGGCTCACCCCAATAGCGCTGGCGGGAAAAAATCCAATCTCGTAATTTATAATTAACTGTTCCCCTACCTAATTTATTTTTTCCCAACCATTTGATAATTTTTTTCTTAAACTCAGCTGTTTCCAAACCAGTAAATTCTCCGGAATTAATGGCCACACCCTCTCCAAAATAACAAACTTGTTCACCTTGTAATTTTCGCCATTCAATCTTCATATTCTCCAGGTTAAAAAAATTAAAAACCTGATCTTTATCAACCCAAACCGGCTTATGTTTCGCCAATTCTTCCTTGTCCGGTCCAATTTTTTGATCATTTTTCAATTGAAAAAGGACGGCTGTGCAAATAGCATAACGATTCTCGTCTTTATGGCGAAGATAACAACGATGATGAACAGCTGCTGGCAGTTGTTTGATGAATTTCAAATTCTGGTATCCGGTTTCTTCCTGAACTTCTCTAATCCCCGCTTCCTCCACAGTCTCCCCCTGATTAATTCCTCCGACCACAGCTGTATGCCAACCATATTTACCCCAATCTAAACAAAGATATTTATCTTCTGACCAATGTCTAACAAAGGCGTGCACTACTGTACGAGGTACCATTTTTTTATCTACTCTTACTTCGTCTGGTCCATAGAACATTGGGGTAATCACTTCTCTTATCTCCAGATCGTATTTCTTAGCAAATTCAAAATCCCGCTCATCATGAGCCGGCACCGCCATAATTGCTCCCGTTCCATAGTTTACTAAAACATAATCGGCTACAAAAATCGGAATTTCTTTGCCATTAACCGGATTAACGGCCCGAATACCCTTTAGCTCCACGCCAGTTTTTTCTTTGCTTAAATCAGTCCGCTCCAAATCAGTTTTTTTCTTGGCTGCCTTAATATATTTTTCCACTTCAGCTAAATTTTTAATTTTATTTTTCAACTTGGCAATAACTTGATGCTCTGGCGAAACCACCATAAAAGTCACCCCAAACAAAGTATCCGGCCGCGTAGTAAAGACAACTAGTTCTTCATCTACTTTCGACTTTTCACTTTTAACTTTAAACTTACATTCTACTCCTTCACTACGACCGATCCAATCAATTTGTTGTTTTTTAATTTGTTCCAGAAAATCCACTTTATCCAAATCATTGATCAGTCGATCAGCATAATTAGTAATTTTCAAAATCCACTGCTCTTTTTCTTTTTTAACCACTTCGCCGCCGCAGCGCTCACAAACTCCGTCCACTACTTCCTCATTAGCCAGGCCAATCTGGCAGGAAGTGCACCAATTAATATTTTCTTTGGCTTTGTAGGCCAGACCTTTTTTAAAAAGCTGAACAAAAATCCATTGAGTCCACCGATAATAATCCTGATCCGTAGTGGAAAAGGCCCGCGACCAGTCAAAACTAAACCCAATGCTTTTCATCTGCCTTTGAAAATTGGCGATATTTTTTTGAGTAATAATCTGGGGAGCGATTTTTTTCTTGACCGCATAATTCTCCGCCGGCAGACCAAAGGCATCAAACCCCATAGGATAAAGAACATTAAACCCTTTCATTCTTTGGTAACGACAAATAATATCCATAGCTGTATAAGAACGAAGGTGCCCGGTATGCAATCCATCACCAGAAGGATAGGGAAATTCCACCAAACCATAAAATTTATCCTGCTTGGACAATTCTTTAGCCACAAAAATCTGGTTTTTTTCCCAAAATTTTTGCCATTTTTCTTCAATTTTTTGGGGAAGATATTTTCTGCTTTCTACCATAGATTGTTTCAAAATTATAACCAAATTTTAGCATTCCTTAGCTATTTTAGCAACCTCATCTTGACTTTATTCAAGACTATGATAATCTGTTTTTTATTCATAGTAACTTTAAATCATTACCCTCATTCAAAGGAGATTTCAATGGCTACTTCACAAAACGTAGTTATCAAAATTTACCGGATTAATGACCCGAAAATTCATGAAAAAACTAACATTCAAAAATTGGTGTTCTCGGTTCATGAAAGAGAGAACGAAAGCATCATCCTACGTGATATAGACACTCTATATAACATGAATGACGCTGGTATAGAACAGCTGGCCGTAGTTGTCCACAATGTTACGATTAACGCCGAAAGTTTCCGAATCACTTTTCCGCCATATAATGATATTGTCGGAAACGGTGAAGACGCCATCAGAAGACAGGAAGCGTTTCCTACGGGGCAGGAAAAATTCTGGGAATTTTTTAGGCAGATTGATGCCTAAGCAAAGAATTAGACTCCATCGGTTTAAAACCGGCGGAGTCTTTATTTATATTCTTGACTGTTATTTTTTATTTTGTTATGTTAGTATTTATTGGCGAATAGCTAAAATATTAAATTAAATAATATTAGTCTATTAATCAAAAAAATCTTTGCTAAAACGGCCTTAAGATCTATTGAGGCCTTTGTTTGGTTGATGAAAAAATTGGGTAAAATAGCCGCTTTGATTGGCACTGGAATACTAGTAATAAGCAAATTTACTTTTTTACCTATTATTTTATTTATTTACCGCAACATACTGGGTCTGCGCAGAAAAATTAAAAACATTAATTTTAAAAAATTAAACTATTTAATTTTTATTAAAAAATATCTGCCTCGTATCGCGGTACTGATACTTTTAATCACTGCCACTACCAATAATATTTTCGCCTCGACTTATAATACTGATGAATATGCCAACCGCACGCTATTATCTACTCTCATTACCAGCGATGAAGAACAATGGAGCGAATTAATAGAAGAATATAGCCCAACTACTCCCCAATCACCAATCGCTAATTATGTCCAAGAAGAGGCACTGCAGGAAGTGGCCATCAACACTCCTTTTGCCGAAGATACTGAAGAATTAACGGAAATTTCACCAGATGCCACCAGTTTGGTTTTAATTAATCCGGAAGAAGACGCCTTAGCTGGAGAGAATATGGTTGCTCAACGACAAGAAAAGATAACTTACACTGTTCAATCTGGTGATGTCCTCGGCAAAATAGCTGAACAGTTTAATATCAGCGTTAACACTATTCTCTGGGAAAATAATTTAACTTGGAACAGTACTATTCGATCCGGACAACAACTTACTATCCTGCCTAGCTCCGGAGTAGACCATGAAGTAAAATCAGGTGACACTATTTCAGCCATCGCTAAAAAATATCAGACTGATGCTGATAAAATTATTGAAGCCAATAAACTGGCTGACGCTTCTGATATCCAAATAGGTGATCTTTTATTTGTGCCAGACGGCATCCAACCGACTCGCGTTGTCTCATCCTACCAGCCGCAAACTCCCCAATATGTACCGCCGGCCAGCAATATTGATACCGGCAGTAAACTACTCTGGCCGGTCCTAAGCCACCGTATTACTCAATATTACAGTTGGAGTCACCACGGTTTGGATATCGGCGATAAAACCGGTAACCCTATTTATGCTGCCGAAGCTGGTCGAGTGGAAAGAGCCGGCTGGTCAAATGGTTATGGATACAATGTAGTCATCAACCATGGTAATGGAATTAAGACTATCTATGGACACTCTAGCAAATTATTGGTTCAAACCGGTGATGTAGTGGCTCGCGGAGAAACCATTGCTTTGGTCGGCTCTACTGGCTGGTCAACCGGCCCTCATTTACATTTTGAAGTTAGAGTTAATGATGTTACACAAAATCCATTGAATTATATTAGATAAAAAATTATAGCAAATAAAAAATCGTCCACCGGGCGGTTTTTTATTTTGTTTAAAAATTTAACCCCTATATATTAAATATCCTACATAAACCACATAAATGCCAAGTAGTATAATTCCTTGCCATCTTTGCAAAACATTTTTCCGACCGACAAACATAAATATAAATAATAAAACCGTAACAATGGCCATAAAATAAATATCAAAATTCAACATTGGCGAAAAAACCAAGGGCTTGATTACTGCGCTTAAACCCAAAATCCAAAAAATATTAAAAATATTAGATCCGATAATATTGCCAATAGCAATATCGGCTTTGTGCTTCCAAGCCGCTACTGCTGAAGTAGCTAATTCTGGTAAAGAAGTACCAACAGCTACCACCGTCAAACCAATCAATGATTCGGACATGCCAAATTTCTGGACAATCACAATCGCTCCATCAACAATCCATTGTCCACCTAAAGCTAAACCAATCATGCCGCCAACTATCATCGCTGCCGAAACCCAACCACTATGCTTCTGTACCCTATCGCTTTCACCTTCTACCTTAGAAATACCAAAAGTATAATAAAGAAAAATCACAAAAAATAACAACATAATTCCACCATCAATTCTAGTTAATGAACTAAAACTTGAATTATCAATCAGCTTATCATTAACTAAAAGCCACAAAACCATCACCGACAAAAGATTCAAGGGAATTTCTTTTAAAACCGTGCCTTCTTTGACACTTAAAGGATAAATAATAGCGGCGATCCCTAAAATCAACAAAATATTGGAAATATTTGAACCAATAATATTACCAATGGCCAGATCACTACTGCCGTTAAAAGAAGCAAATAAGTTAACAATCAATTCTGGCGCTGAAGTGCCAAAAGCCACAATAGTTAAGCCAATCACTAAATCCGAAACATTTCTTTTTTTAGCAATTGAAGAAGCGCCAGTTACCAGCCAACTAGCTCCTTTAATTAAAAAATAAAATCCGACAACAAAAAGAGTGTAAGTAAGCATAAAATTTTTATTTTAAGATGTTTTTATTATAACATAAAAATCGCCCTAAGCGAATTTCAGAGCGGTTAATAAATAATTTTACGTTTTTTCTGTCTTTACCTGCTTCATTACTTCTTTTTCAAATAAAATTGCGCCCAAAACAGTTACTAAAATCACCGCCAGCAAAGAAGCTGAAGCCATAGTTTCATTCAAAGCATGATAAGACAAAGCTACAGCCACAAAAACCAAACCAACTTCACCGCGAATAGTCATGGCTAAGCCAACCAGTTTGCCGTCTTTTTTATTTTTAAATAAATATTTCACTAAATACTTGCCAACAAAACCAATAACTGTAAATAACAAAGCCCAAAGCCAGACTTTAATGTCAACTAAAGCAGCCCGAGGCAACATGGTGCCAATGCTGACTAAAAAACCGCCGACAAAAATATGCATATACCCCTCAATTTTTGCCCAAGCATCATGTTTGATTTTATTATCAACTTTAGATAAAACCACGCCAATGCCAAAAGCGCCTAAAACCGGCTCTAAGCCAATAATGGCGGCAATAGATGGTGGGTACCCATTTCTTTAGACAATCTGTCTATACTCTAATTGGCACATAATTAGTTAATAATCTTTGCTTCCTAGCATATATAG
>PCWQ01000016.1:3215-5762 GCA_002787405.1 Candidatus Komeilibacteria bacterium CG11_big_fil_rev_8_21_14_0_20_36_20 | reverse complement strand
CTTTGGAAGAAGAATTGGCAAAGCCGGAAGAAGAGCCAATAGTTTATAACATTAAAGAATACGGAATCAATGAAGCAGAACTAACTCCTGAGCAGTTAGAAAATTTACAAAAGGTTCGCACATTTGCCCAGAGCACATCAAAAGCATATCGCACTGTTATGCGTCTTTTGATGACTGGCTATCAACAAAAAAATCCAAACTTCACGGATAAGATGATACAGAAAATGATGGAGCGTGGATATGATGTGCCAGATTTTTCAATACACGGATCACAATCAGCTCAAGAATTTTTATCACAACGAGAAGAGCTTGGCATTGATAGTTTTAGCGATAATTTTTTAATTAATTTCCAATTACCAAAACCTTTGGCAAAATTTTGGTATAAAGGCGGTAATGGAAGCAAGTCTCAACCGGTTAAAGATGGCGAAATTGAATGGGGTCATTTTTATCGAATGGCAATGCCAATGATCTATAACGGAGTGGATAGAGCTGGCATGCAAGGACTTTATTTGAATCGTTTGAATCAATTCGGTCAACATGATCCTAAAAAATATTATTATTTATGGGAAGCGATAAATACTGCTTTAGAAAACGAAGCTAATGAATCTGATGAGTCAGAAGATTCAGAAAAAGATAAAGGCGAAGATCAGGGATCTGAATCAGAAAATGGCGAATCTGGAGAGGGACAGGAACAAGGTTCAGAATCTGGACAAGGAGAAGGACAAGGTGAGGGTGCTGGCGAAGGAGGATCGCAAGGTGGTGGCCAACCCGGCGGAGAAATGGGCGGAGGCGAGGGTGGCGAACCCGGAGGATCTGAATCAGGTGGTGGTATGCCTTCTGCCGGTGAAATGCAAGAAATGCTGTCTCAGATGCAAGACATGCTCAACCAAGTTAAAGAGCAAGGTGGTGCGCCGGGAGCTGGTCAGGAGGCCGTAGATCAATTGCTTGAAAAACTTGATCAGATGCAACAGAGCCTTGAGGATGGAGGAAGTCTCCAAGATATGGCCGGACAAATGCAGGATGCGATGCAAAAGATGTCAGAAATGATGGGAGGAATGGAGGGTGGTGAGCCGGGCCAAGGAGAAGGACAGGGCGAAGGATCTGGGGAAAGTGGAGAATCTTCAGGTGAAGGATCGGGTGAATCAACTGGAGAATCTGGAGAGCAATCGCATGGCCAATTCCAAAAAGGTGGACAAACAAATGAAAAAGCCGTTGAGGGCATGTTTAGTAAACCGAATGAGGAATTATTAAAACAACTTCGACAGGCAGAGGAAATGGTTGGAAGTAAATTCACTACTCAAGATGAAAGTGGCAATCTTGTAGCAAAAGATATGAGCCAGTCGATGGGTGAAAACTTAAAAGCTGAGACTTCTCAACTTACTCAAGCCCAGGCAAAACAGATGGAAACATTGGAAGAGCTCAAACGACAACAGCAATCTAAAATGGAAGCAATGTATCGGGAAATGTCAGGATTAGACGGAGAAGCATTGCGTGTCTATGTTGACTATATGGAATCAACTAAGGATTTTATAAACGACCTAAAAGATTTCTTTATTGAGAAATTTAAACTCGATAAAGAATATCTACGCGAAAGAAATCAGCGTAGAGGTGCCAGACTTCAAAGAGGCTTTACTCAAAATATACTTGGCCAAAAAGAAGGCCGTACTGTTATAAGTCCCCGTTCGTTCGAACGAAAGCGTCCACTAGAAAAACCTCAACTTGCATGGACTCTTGTTATAGACAATTCAGGTTCTTGCGGTGGAGAAATTATCGAGCAAGAAAAGAAATTAGCGGTGGCATTAGTTGAGGTTGCTAAAGAACTTGATATTCCGTTGGAAATCGTAACTTTTGGCGGTCCCGATCAATTTACTTTCCTTAAAGGTTTTGAGCAGGATATTTCTGGAGATGATTTGCAAAAAATGGTGTTACTTAATGCGGATCAAGGAACCCCCGATGTTATAACTCTTGAAGCCGCCTGCACTAGCATGGGTAAATTCACTGATAAGTTTAAACGCTCATATAATTTTGTATATTTCATGACCGATGGACAGTCTGGTGAAGGATCAATTCAAGAAGTAATAAAAAGACACAAAAAAGATATGGTAATTACTGGTATTGGAATGGCTGGGGCGGCTCAAACCATAGCCCAGACATGGGGCAAAAATGCGGTCGAAGTCCCCGATGTAAAAAGACTATCCGATGCTTTTATTAGAAAGGTTGAAGATCAGATAGATTCAATATTTGATTAATTTAAAAACTATGAGTAAAAATTTTGAATCACAATTTGGACAAATAGACGATCTACTAAATGAGGTTGAGCAATCAACCAGCGGTAAGCGTTTATTGGCAGACATAGACGATCTCTGTGGGGAGATCGATACTGGCTTGGAAACAAGAAAAGATGAGGTGATGAGCTGGCCGGACGAGAGAAAACGAAAAGAAGCCACAGACTCTGAAGACCAGTTTGTTTTGAATTTGTTATCAATGGATGAAAATTTTAATGTCCGTACTTTGTCGGCATGCAATCCAAAAACTCCAGCAAACTCT
>PCWQ01000016.1:0-3200 GCA_002787405.1 Candidatus Komeilibacteria bacterium CG11_big_fil_rev_8_21_14_0_20_36_20 | reverse complement strand
ACTCTTTGCGTCGTTTGGCTGAAGGAGCAAATGATTATGTAAAAATGGTTATTGCCAACAATCCTAACTCATCCCCTGACATCCTTGATCGCATTTCTGAATTAAGCGGAGAGCAAGAAGTACTGGACGCTGTGAAAGGCAATGGAAATGTCTCGACAGTCACCAAATACAAAATAGAAAACAGAATGTAAACAGTAGTTTAAGCTAAAAGCACGGTCTCAAGCCGTGTTTTTGTTTGCCTCGAAAACATTGACATTTGGCTCATTAAATGCTATACTCCTGTGTCATGGTTGGTATGGTGTCAATCAGACGAAAACAGTTCTTTTGAAAGGAGGAAAAGCTAATGGGAAAGAAGATTCTCTGGATGTCTCGGCACGAACCGCATCGGAGGCAAATCGAGACTCTGCGTAACACTTACGGTGGCGACACTGTGGTGGAACAGGAGTCCAGACCCTTCGATGACGCACGGCAAATCGCCAAGCGATATCGTGAGGGACACTACGATGACATGGTCATCGTGGCTCCGCTCTCGGTGATTCAGGTGCTCTGCAATGAGGGCATCAGAATGCTGTGGTCAGAAGCCGTCGAGGAAAACGATCCGTCCAAAGTCGAGTTCCGTGGCGCGCGTGGACAGGGATTCCGATTCGTTCGGTTTCGCCGTATCAAGCGTGTCGCTCTCGAATTCGAGGACTGATCAGCAAAGGTATTTCGGTACCTTCACAGAATGGATGTGGTCGCCGAAACGGTCATATCAGAAACACAGGAAATGAAAGGAGATCAAGATGGAACACGATGAAGTTCTCGAACGGGCAATGAAGCTCGGAAAGGAGAAACACCCGGAAGCACCTCAACATCACCATGCATCATTTGCCAATTCGGTGGCGACTCTCGTCACTGGTTGGAGTGGTGGCTATGGCGGTCCGTCCATGCGTGAGCATTGGGCAGGCCGGGTCGCTGAGTCCAAGGGTGCAGATGGATCGTTCAGCTTCGAAGATGCCGTCACGGCAGTTGACGAAGTCTGCTACGGTCCGATCAACATCGACCACGCTCGCATGCTCGAAGATGAACACTGCTTCGATGATGCACCGGGCGATGTCGAGGAAGCTCAACGGCTTCTGGCGATGAATCAATAGCGCAATTGAAACGCGCGACAAATGGGTTTCTGGCACGTTTTCCCCAAAAACGTGCCTTTTCATTTGTCCACTTTTGGCCAGTTGACTACCTTTTTATAATAATATACAATGGAACTGTGAGTAATTAGTAGTTCGGTCAAACATTATCAATATGGACAGTTTAATAGCAAAATTATATCAATCCCCCAAAACGATCCTATCTAACAAGGATTTGGCTTTGATTTGGCAAGAAAATAATGAGGAAAGTTTATACGCCAAAACTGCCTACTACGTAAAGCAAAAAGCCTTGATCAGACTGACTCGGGGAGTTTTTGCTAAAAATAAAGACTACAATCCGAAAGAGTTGGCAACCAGTATCTATACCCCGTCTTATATCAGCTTTGAAACTGTTTTGAGAGAAGCTGGTGTGATTTTTCAACACTACGATACAATTTTTGTGGTCTCCAAGTGGCCGAAAACAATGACTGTAGATAAAAATACTTTTACCTTTAGAAAATTAAAAGATTCAATCCTGTTCAATTCCACTGGTGTTGTTAGTAAAGATAACTACAGTGTGGCCACTACTGAAAGAGCGTTCTTGGATATGATTTATTTATTTCCGAATTACTACTTTGATAATCTGAAATCAATCAACTGGGATAAGTGCGATGAGTTAGTAAAAATTTATAACAACAAAGAATTAATAAAACGCTTGAATAAATATCGCAAAAATTATGCTCAATAGAGAAAAACATCAATTAATAATGGGTCAGATTTTGAAAGACATTTATACCGATGTCACGATTAGTCCGCTTTTAGGATTTAAGGGTGGTACTTGTGCCTACTTCTTTTATAACCTGCCGAGATTCTCAGTGGACTTGGATTTTGATTTGCTTGTGGTGAACGAAGAAAATCAAAAAATGGTATTTGAAAAAATTGTGGCTATTTTAGGCAAATACGGAGAGGTAAAAGATCAATACATCAAAAGGTTTACTGTTTTTGCCCTACTCTCCTACGGCGATGATGACCACAATATCAAGGTTGAAATTAATGTCAGAAAATTGGTAGTCAATATCCAAGATCACTACGAGATGAAAGAATATCTTGGTATTTCAATGTTTGTCGCAAAAAAAGATTATTTGTTCGCCAGCAAGCTCTCGGCTCTGACTTTAAGGAATGAAACCGCCATGAGAGACATTTATGATATTCACTATTTTGCCAAGAGTAATTGGGATATTAATGCTGAAGTGATCAAAGAAAGAACCAATAAAACCACTAAGGAATACTTGGCTGATTGCGTAGCATTTATAGAAAAAGTGAAAGACAATCAAATGTTGCAGGGATTGGGCGAGTTTGTTGATAGTGAAAAAGAAAAAGCGTGGATTAGAAATCATTTGAAAGCCGACTCTATATTCATGCTGAAAAATTACATGTCGGTAATAAAATAAAAATATATGGTTAAAAAAGAACAAAAAAAGCATACTCCGGAACCGGAAAAATCAGACAAGAGATATCTCAAGAAATTTGAGATTGTTGAGACTGATGTTGAATTGCCTATTCAAGGGCAGGTCCGAGACCAAGAGGATTTATACAAATTCCTGAAAGATTTGGAAAATGAGAGTGTTTCCAAAATTATTGGAATTTATCTCAATGACAAAAACCTATTCCTTGGCCATCAGGTATTCTTGGGCTCGTCTCCGAAAGTTTTTGATACACAGTTACTATATCACTATTACGCCCTCTTTCTTGCAAAGAAGTTTATTCTCATAATCAATCATCCCGGTTCAACCGATCCAACACCAGATGAGGCCGACAGAAAATTAATGAGAGCGTTGCAAGCTGATGCCCAAGTCTTGTCGTTTAATCCGTTTTTTGCAGATTTCATTATCGTGGCCAAGCGATCATACTTCAGCATGTCGACAAATGACGGTACTGCCTGCCATTGTGGGCACCAAGAATACATACCAGAATAATTATGCACAGTTAAAACTAAGTATTCTCCAATCCTAAGATGTCCCCTGAAATAGATTTTCAATAATGGCGGGTTTTTGCTTTTAAATTGACCTGAAAAGCACTCTTTTTGCTTCC